>JAPSIR010000052.1 GCA_031178625.1 Cellulomonas sp. | reverse complement strand
GCCGCCGCCCGCACCGACGCCGCAGCCGCCCGTGCCGGCGCGAGCCGCGCACCCGGGCGTCGGTGGGTGCTGCCAGGATCGGGGGCGTGGCACGCGGCCCGATGAGCACCCCGTTCGTGGCGCGCACGGCCCAGGTCGCCCGGCTCGCCGAGGCGCTGGGCCGCGCGCGCGCCGGCACGCCGTCGCTCGTGCTGCTCGGTGCGGACGCGGGCGTCGGCAAGACGCGCCTGGTCCGCGAGGTCACGGCGCGCGCCGCCGCCGAGGGCGCGCGCGTGGTGACCGGCCACTGCGTCGACCTCGGCGAGATCGGCCTGCCGTACCTGCCGTTCGCGGAGGCGCTCGGCGCGCTGCACGCGCTCGACCCGGAGGCCGTGCGCGCGGTCGTCGCCGCCCGTCCCGCGCTGGCGCGGCTGGCCGGCGACGGCACGGTGGCGCCGGCGGGCGACGACGCCGCCGACCGGCTCCAGCTGTTCGAGGGGGTCGTCGAGGCGCTCACCGGCTGCGCGTCGGCCGAGCACCCGCTGCTGCTCGTCCTCGAGGACGTGCACTGGGCCGACGCGTCGAGCCGCGACCTGCTGCGCTTCCTCGTCTCCCGCCTCACCGTGCAGCACGTGCTCGTCGTGGTGACGTACCGCACCGACGACCTGCACCGGCGCCACCCGTGGCGTCCCGTGGCGGCCGAGCTGGCCCGGCACCCGCGGACCGAGCGGCTGCCGCTCGACCCGTTCACCGACGACGAGCTGCGCGCGTTCGCCGCCGCCGTGGCCGGCGAGCCCCTGCCCGACCCGTTGCTGCGCCGCGTCCGCGAGCGCGCCGAGGGCAACGCGTACTTCACCGAGGAGCTGCTCGAGGCCGGCGCCGACGGCGACGAGCTCCCGTGGTCGCTCGGCGACGTGCTGCGCACGCGCGTCGAGCAGCTCGAGCCGGGTCCGCTGCGGCTCGTGCAGCTCGCGTCGGCGGCCGGGCGCCGTGTGGACGAGCCGCTGCTGCGGGCCGCCGCGCGCGCCGACGACGACCCCGCCCTGCGTGACCCGGGCGCGGTGGACCGGGCCCTGCGGGACGCGGTGGCGCAGCACGTGCTCGTCGTCGAGGACGGGCGCATCGCGTTCCGGCACGCGCTGCTCGCGGAGGCGGTCTACACCGACCTGCTCCCGGGCGAGCTGGGCGGCGTGCACCGCGCGTACCTGCGCGCGCTGGACGCCGACCCGGCCGTCGGGACGGCGGCGCAGCGGGCCGCGCACGCGGTGCGGGCCCCCGACCTGCCGGTGGCGCTGCGGGCGTCGTGGGACGCGGCCGTGCAGGCGCACCGCGTGCTGGCGCCCACCGAGGAGCTGCGTCACCTCGAGGTCGTGCTGCGGCTGTGGGACGCGGTGCCGGACGAGGCGGCGGGGCTGCCGGAGGACCGCGCGCGCGTCCTGCTGCGGGCGGCGGGTGCGGCCAGCAGGTCGGGCGCCCCGGACCGGGCGGTGCAGCTGGCCCGCTCCGCGCTCGAGGTGCCGGGCACACCGCCGGGCGAGCTGCCGGCCGTGCGCACGGCCCTCGCGCGGCACCTGCTGGGCGTCGACGACGTGACGGCCGCGCTGGCGGAGGCGACGCAGGCCGTCGCCGACCTGCCGGACGCGCCGACGCCGGAGCGCGCGTGGGCGCTCGCGACCTACGCGCGCGCCGCGGTCAACGCGGGCCGCGAGGACGAGGCGGAGCAGCTGGCGACCCGCGCGGTCGAGATCGCGCGGGCGGTGGACGACGCGGCGGCCGAGTCGGACGCGATGGCGACGCTCGCGATCGCCGAGCGGCTCGACCACGCGGTGTCGACGCGGCTGCTCGCCGAGGCCCTCGAGCGCGCGGTGGGCACCGACGACCGCGCCACCGAGCTGCGCATCCGCTACAACCTGGCGTCCGCGCACTACGACGTCGGCGACCTGGAGCGGGCCGCCGAGGCGTCGCGCGCCGGCCTGGAGCGGGCGCGCGCGCTCGGCATGGCGTGGGCGCCGCACGCGGTCGACCTGCACGCGCTCGACGCGACGATCCGGTACACCCGCGGGGACCTCTCGCCGCGCACGACGGGACCGGCGGACGACGACGTCCCGGAGTACGGGGCCGCGCTCGTCGCGGCCGCCGACCTCTGGGCCGCCGTGGCGCGCGGCGACGCCGACGTGCTGACGCGCGCGCGGGCGCTCGAGCGCTGGTGGGACCGCGACCCGCTCGTCGCGCTGCTCGCCGGCGGCAACGCCGTCGACGCGCTCACGTGGCAGGGCCGCCCCGCCGAGGCGCGCGCGCTGCTGGACCGCGTCGACGCGCACATGCGGTCCGTGTGGCCCGAGATGTACACCGGCGGCATCCGCATGAGCGCGCTCGCGCTCGCCGCCGTCGCCGACGAGGCCGCGGCCCGGCGGCTCACCGGCGCACCCGTGGACGACCTCGTCGCCGACGCCGACGCACGCCTGGACCGCGCCGAGCGGACCGTCCAGGGGCGGCGGCCGCGCTCGGGCGGCATCGGCCCCGAGGGCCGTGCGTGGCTGGTGCGCGCGCGGGCCGAGCACGCGCGCGCCGTCGGGTCGGCCGACCCCGCGCCGTGGGCGGCCACCGTCGCGGAGTTCGGCTACGGCCACGCGTACGAGCAGGCGCGGTCGCGGTGGCGGTGGGCGGAGGCGCTGCTGCGGGCCGGCGACCGCGCGGCCGCCTCCGAGCAGGCGGCGGCCGCCCTCGCCGCGGCGGAGGGCATGGGTGCGGCGCCGCTGGCGTCGGCGGTGCGCGACCTGGTGCGCCGCGGTCGGCTCGACGTCGCGGGCGTCCGCGGGGAGACGGCGGACGTCCTGACCCCGCGCGAGGCGGAGGTGCTGGCGCTCGTCGCGCAGGGGCTGTCGAACCGGCAGATCGGCGAGCGGCTGTTCATCTCCGGCAAGACCGTGTCCGTGCACGTCTCGAACGTCCTGGCCAAGCTCGGCGCGTCCGGGCGGACGGAGGCGGTGACGGTCGCTCACCGGCGAGGGCTGCTGACGCCGACGCCCTGAGCCGCGTCCGTCCGCGGGGGCGTGACCTGGGCGGATGTCGGTGGCCGGCCCTACGGTGTGAGCCATGGCACAGAAGGCACCGGTGGTCGAGCTCGACGTGCGCGGGCGCACGGTCCGCGTCACGAGCCCCGACCGGGTCGTGTTCCCGGCGCGCGGGCTCACCAAGCTCGACGTCGTCGAGTACTTCGTCGCGGTGGGGGACGGCATCCTCGGTGCGCTGCTGCACCGCCCGACGACGCTGGAGCGGTGGCCGAAGGGCGTGTTCGAGGGTGCGCGGATGTCGACGCGGCAGGACAGCAGCGGCGACGCGTTCTACCAGAAGCGCCTGCCGCAGGGCGCGCCGGACTACGTCGAGACGGCGCGCATCGCCTTCCCGAGCGGGCGGACCGCCGACGAGGTCGCACCGACCGAGGTCGCCGTGGTCGCGTGGGCCGCGAACCTCGGCACGCTGACGTTCCACCCGTGGCCCGTGGTCCGCGACGACGTCGACAAGCCCGACCAGGTCCGCATCGACCTCGACCCGCAGCCGGGCACCGACTTCGCCGACGCCGCACGCGTCGCCCCGCACGTGCGCGAGCTGCTCGCCGAGCACGGCCTCGAGGGCGTGCCGAAGACGTCGGGCGGGCGCGGCATCCACGTGTTCGTGCCGATCGAGCCCGAGTGGACGTTCACCGACGCCCGGCGGGCCACCATCGCGTTCGGCCGCGAGCTCGAACGGCGCCTGCCGGACCAGGTGACGATGCGGTGGTGGAAGGAGGAGCGCGGCCAGAAGATCTTCGTCGACTACAACCAGATGGCCCGCGACCGCACCATCGCGTCGGCGTACTCCATCCGCTCGAACCCGCGCGCCACCGTGTCGGCCCCGCTGCGGTGGGACGAGGTCGGCGAGGTGCACCCCGACGACTTCGACGTGCTGACGATGCCGCAGCGCCTCACCGACGTCGGCGACCTGTTCGCGCCGCTCGTGGCGCACGAGACACCGCGGTACCGGCTGGACTCGCTGCTCGAGCTCGCCGACAAGCAGGAGCGGGACGAGGGTCACGGCGACCTGCCGTACCCGCCCGAGTACCCGAAGATGCCGGGCGAGCCCAAGCGCGTGCAGCCCAGCAAGGACCGCGACCGGCCGCGCTGAGCCCGCCCCCAGCGCCCCGCCATGACCGCCGCACCATGACCGGCCCGCGATGACGGGCGCACCGACCTCCGTGCCGGGCGCGGGCGTCCCCTACCGCAGCGCCGCCGCGCGGTGGGTGCTGCTCGCGACCGTGCTCGGCTCGGCGCTCGCGTTCGTCGACGCCACGATCGTCACCATCGCGCTGCCCGCGATCGCGGACGACCTCGGCGCGACAACCGCTGGGCTGCAGTGGACCGTCAACGGCTACGCGCTGACGCTCGCCGCGTTCCTGCTCCTCGGCGGTGCGCTGGGCGACCGGTTCGGGCGGCGGCGCGTGTTCCTCGTCGGGGTCGCGTGGTTCACCGTGGCCTCGGTCGCGTGCGCGCTCGCACCCACCGTGGGGGCGCTCGTGGCCGCGCGGGTGCTGCAGGGCGTCGGCGGGGCGCTGCTCACGCCCGGGTCGCTCGCCATCCTCCAGTCGACGTTCGCCGGCGAGGACCGCGGCCGCGCCATCGGCGCGTGGTCGGGGCTCGGCGGGGTCGCCGGGGTGGCGGCACCGTTCCTCGGCGGGTGGATCGTCGAGCTCGCGTCGTGGCGGTGGGCGTTCGGCATCAACGTGCCGCTGGCGGCCGTCGTCGTCGCGGTGACGCTGCGCCATGTGCCCGAGTCGGCCGACCCTGGTGCCGCCCCGCGCACGGACGTCGCCGGGGCCGCGCTCGCGGCGCTCGGCCTCGCCGGGGTCGCGTACGGCTGCACCACCTGGGCCGAACCGGACGCGTCGCCGGCCGTCGTCGCCGGCGCGCTCGGCGCCGGGCTGCTCGCGCTGGCCGCGTTCGTCGCCGTCGAGCGCCGGTCGGCCGCGCCGCTCGCGCCGCCGGCCCTGTTCACGTGGCGGCCGTTCACGGGCGTCAACGTCGCGACGCTGCTCGTCTACGCCGCGCTCGCCGGGGTCGGCTTCTTCCTCGTCGTCACGCTCCAGGTGGTGAGCGGGTACACGGCACTCACCGCGGGGCTGGCGTCGCTGCCGACGACGCTGCTGCTCCTGCTCCTCTCCCCCCGCGCCGGCGCGCTCGGGCTGCGGCTCGGGCCCCGGCTGCCCATGACCGCCGGCCCGGCGGTCGCCGCGGTGGGCACCGTGCTGCTGGCCGGCGTCGGCGCCGACGCGCCGTACGTCACGCACGTGCTCCCGGGCGTCACGCTGCAGGGGCTCGGGCTCGCGCTCACGGTCGCCCCGCTGACCACCACCGCGCTCGCCGCCGCACCCGACCACGCCGCCGGGGTGGCGAGCGCCGTCAACAACGCCGTCGCGCGCGTCGCGTCCCTGCTCGCCGTGGCCGTGCTGCCGCTCGTCGCAGGCGTCGGCGCCGGTCTCACCGACGCCGCCCGGCTCGCCCCCGCGCACCGCACCGCCATGCTCACGTGCGCGGGGCTGCTGCTCGCCGGGGCGGCGGTGTCGTGGTGGACCGTGCCGCGCACCGCCGCGGCGGTCCGGCCGCCGGCGGTCCGGCCGCCGGTGGGCTGAGGCGCCGGTGGGTCGACGGCGCCTGGTGGGTGCGGCGCCGGTCAGCCGCGGTACTCGTAGTGCCAGTACTCCGGGTTCGAGCCGCCCTGCCGCGCCCACGCCGGCGACACCCACCCGTACGTGGGCCCGTGCGCGACGAGCCACGCCCGCGCGGCGGAGTCCCAGCCGTAGGTGCAGGGCAGCTCCGGCACGTCGATCGCGAGGCCCGTGCCGTGCGACGACGTCCCGGGCACGGCCGCCACCGAGCCCAGGGCCGCGCGCATCGCGACCTGCGTGTCGAGGTCGCGGTAGGTGAGGTCGAGCGCGAGGTCGTGCCCGAGCGCGGCACGGAACGCGGCGTTGAGGCGCTCGAGCGCAGCCGCGGCGTCGGCGCGCAGGTAGAACGGCGTGCCGCGCGAGTCCCGCGTCCACGACACCGCGGCCAGCGCCGACGCGGGCAGGCGCCCGTTGCTGCCGTCCCCGCCCTCGGTCGGCGGCGACGTGTAGAAGGCCGGGCCCGCGTACGTCGTCGCGCACGACCGGTCGGCGGGCGCCGGCGCGGCCGGGGCGCGGGGCGCCGTGGCGCGGGGCCGGGCCGCCGCGGCAGCCTCCCGCTCGGCCGCGGCCTGCGCTGCCGCCTGCGCGGCGTCCCGTGCGGCGACGGCGTCGACCACGGCGCGCTCGGCCGCGGCGACCTCCGCCGCGAGCGCGCGCAGCCGCACCGCCGACGCGGTCGCCGCCTCCGCGTCCGCAGCACCGAGCACCACCCCGAGGGCCTGCCGCACCGCGTCGTCGTCCACCCGCTCCGCCGACGACGTCAGCGTGCCGCCCGCCTGCGTCACCGCCGCGTCGAGCGCCGCCCGGGAGCCGGTCCGTACCGAGGCGGCACCGGCCGCCCCCAGCACCCCCGCGCCCGCCGCCGCGGCGGACCGGTCCGCGTCCACCGCGAGCGCGGCTGCGGCGACGCGCTCCTCGGCGGCCGCACGCAGCGCGGCGTCGTCGGCCCGGCGGTCGGCGGTCCACGCCCAGCCGCCCGCGGTGACGCCGAGGGCGACCGAGGCGACGGTGACGACGGTGACGGCTGCGCGGCGGATCTCGGCCTCCGGTGGTCGGGACGCGGCGGGCGGGCGCGGCGGGCGCGCGGACGCGGTCCACCGTAACCGCGGCCCCACGCACGTGCCGGGTCGGGGTCCCGCCGACCGGGACGCCCCGGTCGTCGAGATGCTCACCGTCCGGCTCATCGACGGCGGAGAACGGGCACCGCACCGGTCGCCGGCAACCGACGTCCGGCATCCGGAATCCGGGATCCGGGATCCGCGAACCGGCATCCGGCATCCGGGGTCCGGCGTCCGGCGTCCGAGGTCCGGGGTCCGGGGTCCGGGGTCCGGCATCCGAGGTCCGGGGTCCGAGGTCCGGGGTCCGAGGTCCGGGGTCCGGGGTCGGTCCGGGACGACGGTGCGCGGCGACGCGCGCCGGTGCGGCGTCGTCGTGCCTCACCTGTCCGAGGGCTCAAGGCCGTCGCCCCGGACGCCGATGCCTCGGGCATGCACTCCGCCTCGCCGACCCTCCCGGCGGGGACCGCACCGGTGGCCGCGACCGCCGCCGGCCCTGTCCTCGCCCGTCCGCTCACGCCGTCCGAGGTCGCCCACCTCGACCGCCTCCGCGCGTGGTTGCAGGACGACGGCGCCGACGTGCACGACCCCGCCGCCCTCGACACGCGCTGGGCGACGCTGCTCGCGACGCACGCCGCCGACGCCCCCGCACCGGCCGCCGCCATCGGCATCGCCGTCGGTGACGTCCTGGTCCGCTCGGTACCCGGCGCGGTCTGGATGATGTGCCCAGGGCCTGACGGCGCCACGCCCGGTGTCGTCGCCGACGGCCGCGTGCACGCCCCCGTCCTCGCCGTGCTCGACGCGCACGCCCGCTGGCGGCTGCGCACGCCGGGGTGGACGGTCGACTACGTGCGGCGTGCGACGGTGCACCTGACGACGTCGGCCGGCACCACGCCCGCCTCACCCGTGGTGACCGGCGCGGTGGCCGCGACGCAGGTCGCACCACCGGTCACGACGAGCCACGACGCGGCCTGGGAGGTCGACGCCCACGCCGGCTGGACGGGCCCCGCCACGGCGGTGGCACCGCCCGCGGACCCGTCCGCCGCCGAGCTGGTCGTGCCCGGGCCGGCCAGGGCGGAGCCGGTCACCTCGGAGCTCGCCGACGCCACGCACGTCGACCCCGCACCGCTCGACCCGCTGTCGCCGGCGTGGCGGCCCGCGACGCCGGCGCCCGCGATGCCGGTGTGGGCCGTCGTCGCCGCGACCCCGGCCGCGCCCGCGGACCCCGCCGTCGTCGACGCACCGGCCGAGGCCGACGTCGTGACGTCCTCGACCCCGGTCGTCGCCGCGCCCGTCTCGACGCTGACGCCCGAGGACCTGCCGCACCGCCCGACGCCGCGCGTGCAGGACCTCGCGCTGCGGGCGCTGGAGCACGCCCTCGAGCAGGCCGTCGCGGACCCGCGCGGCGTGGCGCCGTTCGTGCTGGTGCGCGACGACGAGGGCTTCGACCTGACGTCGTTCCCGCACGGCGAGGCCGGCGCGCTCCAGGCCCGGGAGCACGCCCGCCGGTGCGGGCTCGCGGCGGCCGCGGTGGGCTGGACGTCGCCCGCGGACCACGTGCGCCCGTACGCGCGCGTCGTGGTGGACGCATCGGCGGTCGGCGAGCCGGGTATCCGCGTGGCGCACGCGTTCGTGCACGACGCCGCCGGCGGTCGCGAGGTCGGCGGCCCGGAGGTCGTGGGGCAGGCGGCGCCCGTCCTCTGAGGGCCCGCACCGCGGCCGCCCCACAGGGCCGGCGCCGGGCTCGGCGCAGGGCAGGCGCGTGCCCACCCGTCGGGCAGGGTCGGGCTCAGACGACCGGCTCGGCCGCCGCCTTGACCTTGCCGTGCCGCACCTCGGCACCGCCCATGAGCGACACGATCCGCACGTCGAGCAGGGGTGCGTCCGGCTCCGGCGGCGGGACGGTCTTGTCCTCCCACCCGCCGAGCAGCGGCAGGCCGCTCGTGCGGACCCGCCACGTGCGGGGCACGCGGATGTCGACGCCGCCCCAGAACACGAACACGTCGATGCGCGCGGTCCCGACGACGTCGGCCTCGCGCAGGTCGAGCGAGATGCCGCCCATGATCGCGGTGAGGCTCGCGCCGGTGAACCGCTGTGAGCGCGTCCGCGGCTCGGCGCCCCACCAGAAGGCGAACGACGTCACGTGGTCGGCGTCGCCGCCGGCCGACCCCGCCCGCAGCAGGATGCCCAGCCCGACGGCGACGACCGCCAGCGGCCACAGCGCCGACCACACGCCGGGCTCGACGACGTCGAGCCGCTCCAGGAGCAGGATCGCGCCGACGGCCGTGACGACGGCCGGGCCGAACCACGCGCGCGGCACGACCAGCGCCGAGACGACCCCGAGCGCGATCACGACGAGCGGCCACCACGTGGACGCCAGGGCGCCGGGGTCGAGGTCCACGACGCCGGTGCGGTCGAGCAGCAGCGCGACGCCCACCGCCACCACGAGCACGCCGAGGAGCACCTGACCGGTCGGACGTCGCTGCATGGTGGTGACGCTAGCGTGCGCGGGGCGGCGGCGGCAGGGCCCTCCGTCCGCCGGTCGCGGCGACGCCGTGCCGGCCCTAGCGTGGCCGGCGTCCGCACCGCCGCACCGCGGCGCGTCCGACCTGGAGGTGGCCCGATGAGCAGCCCGATCCCCGACCCCGGCGCGGTGCCGGACGAGCCGCAGTTCACCGACGTGCCGGGGGACGACGTCCAGCCGGACGACCCGCGCGAGGAGGAGCCCCTCCCCAGCGACGACGCCCCGCCGGCCGTCCCGGACACGCCCGACCCGGACGGCCTCCCCTTCCCCGGCGGCGCCAACCCCTCGTGACGGGTGTCGGCCGCCGGTCGTAGCGTGCCGTCATGACGACGGACCCGACGGCGGAGCGGCGCGCCGCCGCGCCTCGCACCGCCGACCCGCGCACCGACGCCCCGCACGCCGTGGCCGAGGCACTGCTGCACGCGGCCGCGGCGGCGTTCGCCGACGTGCCGGGCGTCGTGCTGCCGTCCGCGGGGCGCCGGCACTTCGGCACCGCGACGCTGCGCGTGCACGGCCGCATCGCCGCGTTCACGCCGGGCCCGCACCTGGTCGTCAAGCTGCCGCGCGACCGCGTCGCGGCACTCGTGGCGTCCGGCGACGGGCTGCCGTTCCCCGACGACCGACCGCCCATGCGCGAGTGGGTGCAGATCGCGTCGGACGACCCGGCGGCGTGGCACGCGGCGATCGCGGAGGCGCTCGCGTTCGTCGGCGGCTGACGGGCACCGGTCGCGGAGCCAGGCCCGGGGACGACGACGGCGAGGAGAGCACGCTCTCCCCGCCACTCTCAACGTATAGCGCGCCCGGGGTCTTGCGGCAAGGCCCTGGTCGTGCCGGAGCATGTCCGGCCTCGACCCGATCGGAGCCCGGACATGTCCCACGCCATGACCACCGCCACGAGCGCCTTCGGCCTCCCCGCCGCCCTCGCCGCCAAGGCGGACCCCGCCCTGATCGCAGCGGACGAGGCGCACCTGGCCGCCGTCGCCGCGAGCCTCGAGCGGTCCGTCGCGGAGCTGTCCGCACGCCTCGACGTCGCCCGCCGTGCACCCGCCGGGCCCGGTCAGCAGGCCCTCGACCGGGACGCCGAGGTGCACCGGACCACCGCGCGCCTGCGCACGCTGCGCCGGTTCGGCCTCGAGATGTGCCTGGGGCGCATGGTCCCCGCGGACCGCTCCGACCCCGTGTACATCGGCCGCGTGGGGCTGACCGACGGCGACGGGCGGCGCCTGCTCGTGGACTGGCGCTCACCCGCCGCCGCGCCCTTCTTCGGCGCCACGCACGCCGACCCCATGGGCCTGGCCAGCCGCCGCCGCTACCGCTGGGCCGGCGGGCGCGTGCGCGACTACTGGGACGAGGTGTTCACCGCCGACGGGCTCGAGGGCCACGCGGCGCTCGACGACCAGTCGGCGTTCCTCGCGTCCCTCGGCGCGAGCCGGTCGGACCGCATGCGCGACGTGCTCGGCACCCTGGCGGCGGACCAGGACGCGATCATCCGCGCCGGGTCGCGAGGCACGCTGGTCGTCGACGGCGGCCCGGGCACCGGCAAGACCGTCGTCGCGCTGCACCGCACGGCGTACCTGCTGCACTCCGAGCCGCGGCTGGGGCGCCGGCGGGGCGGTGCGCTCGTCGTCGGCCCGCACGAGCCGTACCTCGCGTACGTCGCCGACGTGCTGCCCGGGCTGGGCGAGGAGGGCGTGCGCACGTGCACGCTGCGCGACCTCGTGCCCGAGGGCGCGGCGGCCGCACCCGAGGCGGACCTCGACGTGGCGCGGCTCAAGTCGTCGGTGGCGATGGTGGGCGCGGTCGAGCCGGCCGTGGCGTTCGGCGAGCGTCCGCCGACCACCGGGATGACGGTGGCGACGCCATGGGTCGACGTCCGGGTCCGCCCCGCCGACTGGGCGGAGGCGTTCGCCGCCGTCGAGGCCGGCACGCCGCACAACGAGGCGCACGACCAGATCCGGGAGGCGCTGCTCGACCTGCTGGTCGACCGGCACGCCGACGAGGACGACGACGTCCCGGCCGACGACCTGCGCCGCGCGCTGCGCCAGGACCGCGAGCTCGAGCGGGCCCTGCACCGCGCGTGGCCGCTGCTGGACGCGGCGGAGGTCGTCGCCGACCTGTGGTCGGTGCCCGCCTACCTGCGGCTGTGCGCCCCGTGGCTCACCCCGGACGAGGTCGCGCGGCTCCAGCGCGCCGACCCGCGCGCGTGGACGACCGCCGACCTGCCGCTGCTCGACGCGGCGCGGCACCGGCTGGGTGACGCCGGGGCGGCCGCCCGCACGCACCGGCACCGCGCGGCGGCGGCCACCGAGCGCACGCGCATGGCCGACGTCGTCGACGACCTCGTCGCGACGGACGACTCCGAGATGCTGCTCATGTCGATGCTGCGCGGGGACGACCTGCAGTCGGCGCTCGTCGACGCGGAGCCACCGCCGGACCCGGACCGCGACCCTCTCGCCGGGCCGTTCGCGCACGTCGTCGTCGACGAGGCGCAGGAGCTCACCGACGCGGAGTGGCGGATGCTGCTGGCGCGGTGCCCGTCGCGGAGCCTCACGGTCGTCGGCGACCGCGCGCAGGCCCGCCGGGGGTTCCCCGAGTCGTGGGCCGAGCGGCTCGCGCGGGTGGGCCTCGACGACGTCGACGTCGCGACGCTCGGCATCAACTACCGCACGCCCGCGGAGGTGATGGCCGAGGCGGAGCCGGTGATCCGGGCGGCGGTGCCCGACGCGAACGTGCCGACGTCCGTGCGCGTCACGGGCGTCCCGGTGCGGCGCGGCTCCGCCGCGGAGCTCGACGCGGTCGTGGACGACTGGCTGGCCGCGCACGCGGAGGGCGTCGGGTGCGTCGTGGGCGCAGCGGGCTTCGCGGCGCGCCCACGGGTCCGGTCGGTCCCGCCCGAGCTGGCCACGGGACTGGAGTTCGACCTCGTCGTGCTCGTCGACCCGGACCGGTTCGGCGACGGCGTCGCCGGGGCCGTCGACCGGTACGTGGCGATGACGCGCGCCACGCAGCAGCTGGTGGTGCTGACGAGCGCCTGACGCGCGCGTCGCCGCCGGGACGACGACGGCCCCGCACCGTGGGTGCGGGGCCGTGAGTCCGTGAGCCGCCTTGGGGAATCGAACCCCAGACCTTCTCATTACGAGTGAGACGCTCTGCCGACTGAGCTAAGGCGGCGCTGTCGTCGCAGCGACCCGAGGGCCACCGGAACGGCGAGCGCGCCCACTGTACCCGGCGTCGCGCCCGAGCCCCAAACTCAGCAGCGGGTGCCGTCGGCCGGGGGCGTGCCCGTCAGCAGGTACGCGTCGACCGCGTCCTTCACGCACGCGTTCGAGCGCCCGTACGCGGTGTGGCCCTCCCCCTCGAACGTCAGCAGCACGCCGGACGAGAGCATGTCCGCGAGCGCCTCTGACCACGCGTACGGCGTCGCCGGGTCACCGGTGGTGCCGACGACGAGGATCGGTGCGGCGCCCTCGGCGGCGTACGAGTCGAGCGCACCGACCTCCGGCACCGGCCAGTCGGCGCACGCCGCGCCGCCGTAGGAGAAGAACTCGCCGACGGTCGGCGCCGCCGCTGCGATCCGGTCCGCCTCGGCGCGCATCTCCGCCGGTGCCGACGGAGCACGCTCGTCGAGGCAGAGGATCGCGGTGAACGCCTCGTTCTGGTTGGTGGGGTACGTGCCGTCGGGCTCCCGCCCGTAGTACTGGTCCGCCAGCTGCAGCAGCGCGGTGCCGTCGCCGGCGCGCATCGCGGTCGTCAGCGCCTGGGTCAGCACCGGCCACGACTGCTGCGAGTACAGGGGGGTCGCTACGCCGCTGAACGCGAGCGCGACCGTGAGCTCCCGGTCGCCGCTGGTGCGCATCGGGTTGGCGCGGATGCGGTCGAGCAGGTCGCCGACCTGCGCCATGCCGGCGTCGACGTCGCCGGTGAGCGGGCAGTCCGCCGCCGCCTGGCAGTCCGCGACGTACGCGCGCAAGGCCCCCTCGAACCCGGCGGCCTGGCCCGCGGCGACCTCCCCGGAGTCGAGCGTCGGGTCCATCGCGCCGTCCAGCACGAGCCGGCCCACCCGCGCGGGGAACAGCGCCGCGTACGTGGCGCCGAGGTCGGTGCCGTAGGAGTACCCGAGGTACGTCAGCGCGTCGTCGCCGAGCGCGGCACGCAGCACGTCCATGTCGCGCGCGGCGCTCGCGGTGTCGACGTGCCCCAGCAGCGGGCCGGTCCGCTCGAGGCACGCCTCCCCGTACTCCGCGTTGCGCGCGATCGCCTCGTCGATGCCCTCGTCGGTCGTGAAGTCCGGCGCCCACGCCGTCAGCTCGTCGAGCTCCGCCGGCTCCACGCACGTCACCGGCGACGACGCCTGCACGCCGCGCGGGTCGAACGCGACCAGGTCGTACGCCGACCGCACCTCCGCGCTGACCAGCACCTGGAACGACGGCAGGAAGTCGATGGCGGACCGCCCCGGCCCGCCCGGGTTCACGAGCAGCGACCCGACCGGGTCCCCCGACGTGGCGGGCACGCGCCGCAGCGCGACCGTGATCGTGTCCCCGTCCGGCTGCGACCAGTCGAGCGGCACCGTCGCCTCCGCGCACTGCTGCGCCCCGCACGCCGTCCACTCGAGCTGCTGCTCGTAGAACGGCGCCAGCGCCGGGTCGACGCCCGCGGTCGCGGACGACGACGCGTCGGACGTGGGGGCGGTGGCCTGGTGCTTGGGCGACGGCGTGCACGCGGCCAGCCCGAGGGCGACCAGGACGACGAGGACGCACCGGCGCAGGACGGGAGGCGTCGGCATGGCGCCTACGGTATCCCGCACCACCGACGCTCCCGGCGGGTCCTCGCGTCCGGGTCGGGTGCCCGCCGGTCAGCCCTGCGGGCGCAGCGCGATCGCCATGGCCTCGACCGCGAGCAGCGGTGCCACGTTGCCGGCGAGCCGCGTGCGCGCCTGCCCGACGGCGTCCATGCGGCGCAGCGTCTGCTCGGGCGTCGAGCCGGCCGCCAGCGCGCGCACGGCGTCCTCCTGCTCGACGTTGACGAGCTCCACGTCGGCGCCGAGCTGCACGACGAGCACGTCCCGGTAGAGGGACAGCAGGTCGACCATCGCCCGGTCGAGCACGTCGCGCTGCGCGCGCGTCGCGCGGCGCTTCTGCTCCTCCTCCAGCGCCTTGACCTGCCCGCGCAGCGCGGGCGGCAGCGTGGTCGCGCCCTCCGCGCCGAGCGAGCGCAGCAGCGCGTTCTTCTCGGTCGCGTCGCGCTCCTCGGTGGCGGCCCTCGCGTCGGCCTGGGCGGTCTCGACGAGCGCGCCCGCCGCGAGCACCGCGTCCCCGACGCCGCGCACGCTCGTGGCGATGCCGAGGACGGCCGCGCGCCGCTCCCGCGCCTTCGGGTCCCGGGCGAGCCGGCGCGCGATGCCCACGTGGCTCTGCGCGGCCCGCGCGGCGACGACGGCCGTGCGGTGGTCGACGCCGTCGCGGCGCACCAGCAGCTCGGCGACCGCCTCGACCGGGGGCACGCGCAGCGCCACCGACCGGCTGCGGCTGCGGATCGTCACGAGGACGTCCTCGGGGCTGGGCGCGCACAGCAGCCACACCGTGCGCGCCGGCGGCTCCTCGACCGCCTTGAGCAGCACGTTCGCGCTCTGGTCGTTGAACCGGTCGGCGTCCTCGACGACGATCACGCGCCACCGTCCCTGCGAGGGCGAGCGCTGGGCCAGCTCGACGAGGGGGCGCGTCGTGTCGACCCGGATGAAGACGCCCTCGGTCGCGACGAGCGTGACGTCGGGGTGCGTCCCGCCGAGCACGGTCGTGCACGCGTGGCACGTCCCGCAGCCGCCGCGCTCGCACTGCAGCGCCGCCGCGAACGCCCGCGCCGCGTTCGACCGCCCGGAGCCCGGCGGGCCGGTGAGCAGCCACGCGTGCGTCATCGCCGACTGGTCCTCGACCGCGTGCCGCAGCACCGCGACCGCCGGTTCCTGCCCGACGAGGTCGTCCCAGACGCTCATCCGTCGATGCCCCCGCCCGCGACGACGGGCACGCCAGCGCCGGCCAGCAGCGGCGCCAGACGGTCGCGCACGGCGGCCGCGAGGACGTCGGCCGGCTGCGTCGCGTCGAGCACGAGCCAGCGCCCCGGGTCGGCGGCCGCCCGGTCGAGGAACGCCTGGCGCGTGCGGCGGTGGAACGCGTCCCCGGCCGACTCGAGCCGGTCGGGGTCGCCCGTCAGGCGGGCCAGCCCGACGGCCGGGTCGAGGTCGAGCAGCACCGTGACGTGCGGCAGCAGGTCGTACGTTGCCCACAGGGACAGGCTCTCGACCTCGCTCGCGCCGAGCCCGCGGCCGCTGCCCTGGTAGGCCACCGACGAGTCGAGGTACCGGTCGGTGAGCACCACGGCACCGCGCGCGAGCGCCGGCCGCACGAGGCTCGCGACGTGGTGCGCGCGGTCCGCCGCGTACAGCAGCGCCTCCGTGCGGGGGTCGAGGTCCTCGCCGTGCAGCACCGCCTGGCGCAGCTCGCGCCCCAGCGGGGTGCCGCCGGGCTCGCGGGTCACGACGACCTCGCGGCCCAGCTCGGCGAGGTGGTGGCCGAGCAGCGCCACCTGCGTCGACTTGCCCGCGCCGTCACCGCCCTCGAACGACACGAACAGGCCCGCGGGTGCGTCGGCGCGCGCGTCGGGGCCGGCGTCGGCCGGGCGGTCCTGGGTCACGGCGTCAGGCTAACGCCCGCCCCGGACACTGCGGCCGCAGTGCCTCACGGGGCCGTGCGACCACGTCGACGGACCCGCAGGATCACGCGGGCGCACCGACGTGCGGGCGCCCCGGCACCCGCGCGGGGTGCCGGGGCGTGGCGCGGTGCCCGGTGGTCAGGCCGTGGGCTCGCCCGGGTAGACGACGCCGATCTGCCGGCGGACCTCGTCCATCGTCCGCATGACGTCGAGCGTGCCCTGCCAGCTCATCCGCGGGCTTTCCGTGTCGCCGGCGGCGACACGGCGCGCGACCTCCGCGGCCTCGTACTGCAGGCCGCGCGCGTACGGCTGCTCGAACGTCCACTCGCGGCCGTCACGGCGCGCGACGCGGAACTGCGTCGGACCGTAGAAGCTCCCGGCCACGCGGATGTACCCCTCGGTGCCCGAGATCGACGACGTCGTCGGCGTCTTCGCCCACATGGTCGTGTTGAGCGTCGCCTGCACCTGGTCGCCGTACTCGAGCACCACGGACACCTGCCCGTCGACGCCCGTGGGCGCGAGCTGCCCGAACGCGTGCACGCCGGTCGGCACGCCGAGGAAGTCGTGCGCCCACGACACCGGGTACACGCCGAGGTCGAGCAGCGCGCCGCCGGCGAGCTCCGGCGCGTACAGCCGGCTGCTCGCGTCGAACGGGAAGTACTGCCCGTGGTCGGCGCGGATGTTGACGATGTCGCCGATCTCGCCCGCCTCAATCACCTGGTGCAGCGCGTCGACGTGCGGCAGGAACCGCGTCCACATCGCCTCCATGACGAACACGCCGGCGTCCTTCGCGGCGGCGAAGACCTCCTCCGCCTCGGCGGCGTTGCGCGTGAACGACTTCTCGACGAGCACGTGCTTGCCGGCCCTGATCGCGAGGAGCGCGTGCTCGCGGTGCTCGGAGTGCGGGGTCGCGACGTAGACGGCGTCGACCTGCTTGTCCTCGACCAGCTCGCGGTACCCGACGTGCGTCGTGGGGATGCCGTGCGCGGTGGCGAAGCGCTCGGCCCGGTCACGGTGGCGCGACCCGACGGCCACGAGCTGCGCGCGCGTGAACTCGCGCACGGAGTTGGCGAAGGTGGAGGCGATGTTGCCGGCGCCGAGGATTCCCCAGCGGATCGGCGGAGCGGTACGGGGGTCCTCGGTGCGTGCGGCCATGCCGCCAACCTAGCGGGCCACGGCGCGACACGTCCGGGTGACGCCGCCACCCG
>JAPSIR010000236.1:1993-4455 GCA_031178625.1 Cellulomonas sp. | reverse complement strand
ATGGAGGACGTGCTCGGCGAGCGCCTCATCGGGCAGCAGAAGGCCGTCGCGGCCGTGTCCGACGCGGTGCGCCGCGCCCGGGCGGGGGTCTCGGACCCCGACCGTCCGACCGGCTCGTTCCTCTTCCTCGGCCCCACCGGCGTCGGCAAGACCGAGCTGGCGAAGGCGCTCGCGGACTTCCTGTTCGACGACGAGCGCGCCATGGTCCGCATCGACATGAGCGAGTACGGGGAGAAGCACTCCGTCGCGCGGCTCGTCGGCGCGCCCCCGGGGTACGTCGGCTACGAGGAGGGCGGCCAGCTCACCGAGGCCGTGCGGCGGCGCCCGTACTCGGTCGTGCTGCTCGACGAGGTCGAGAAGGCGCACCCCGAGGTCTTCGACGTGCTGCTCCAGGTGCTCGACGACGGCCGCCTGACGGACGGCCAGGGCCGCACGGTCGACTTCCGCAACGTCATCCTGGTGCTCACGTCGAACCTGGGCTCGCAGTTCCTCGTCGACCCGACGCTCGACGAGCCGGCCCGGCGCGACGCCGTGATGGCCGCGGTGCGCGCGGCCTTCAAGCCCGAGTTCCTCAACCGCCTCGACGACGTCGTCCTGTTCGACGCGCTCAGCCTCGAGCAGATCGGGTCGATCGTCGACCTGCAGGTCGAGCTGCTCGCGCACCGCCTCGCGGACCGCCGGCTGCGGCTCGACGTCACGCCCGGCGCGCGCGAGTGGCTCGCGATCGAGGGCTACGACCCGGCGTACGGCGCGCGCCCGCTGCGCCGGCTCGTGCAGAAGGAGATCGGCGACCGCCTCGCGCGGGCGCTGCTCGCCGGCGAGGTGCGCGACGGCGACACGGTGCACGTCGACCTCGCCGAAGCTGGCCTGACGGTGCAGGCGAGCGCTGAGCGCGGCGCGGCCGGCCCTTCGACACTCTGACGTCGGCAGTTCAGCGCGGTACCACGAAGCCCTTGACGGTGCGTGAGCTGGTCACTTGTCTCACTCGTGCATTGACGATGTGCGGAGAGTGCGGCCATAGTCGCAGAACATTCATCGCCTTTTCCTTCCGTCGCGGCCGGGGTCGCCGGTACGGTAAGCGACGTCGCAGATCGCGGCACAACGGCAGGAGGAAGCATGCGGGTTCGTGCAGGGGGAATCGTCACGACGGTCGTCGTGGCGCTGGTAGCGGTCGCGCCCGCCGCCAGTGCGCATGACGGCACCGCGGCGGTCGAGGAAACGGTGCAGGCGGTTGCGCCACAACTGGATGTCGTCGTACCGGAGCGCACCGATGCTGATGCATGGCGAGCCCGGAGCAGGGAGGTCGACGTCACCGTCGCGCCTCAAGGCGGAGGGGAGGTGACGCTGGAGTCGGCGAACAGCGTCCCGGTCTTGCTCCAGCTCCCGGAGATTGGTGCCACTGAAGTATCCGCTGCGGAAGGGGGGACGCTCGTGCTGCACGGACGTGGCGACGTCGATGTCGCCGTCCAGGCAGCCGAGGACGGCGCGCGAGTGCAGACCGTCCTGCACAGTTCGTCCGCTCCTGACGAGTACCGATACAGCTTCCAGGGGCTCGTGCCGGTGCTGCAAGGTGATGGTTCGGTCTCTATCCGCTTGGACGCGCACACAGCGACCGAGGTGGCTCGCATCGCGGCACCCTGGGCCAAGGACGCCAACGGATACGACGTGCCCACGCGCTACCGTGTTGAAGGTGCAACCGTCGTGCAGGAAGTCGACCACATCGCTGCGGCGCCCGCCTACCCCGTGGTAGCCGATCCTCGTCTGACCTATGGATGGGGTATCTACATCAACGCGTACGGGTGGGAGTGGATGAGTCTGGCGGCGGCCGTGGCGGCACTGTCTGGCGGAGCGGCCGTCGTCTCCTGCGTCGCCCTCAATATTCCCAACCCCTGGGCCGCCGTGCTGAAGTCAGCCTGCGGCACCATCGGGGCCTCCAACCTGAACAACTTCGTCAAGTGGGTCGCCGAGGCATATAACGGCACTGGACTTGACGGGACAGCGTGCTACCAGAGCAACTTCGTCATTCGCCAGAAGTTGACCAAGGTGGCTGCGGCAGGGAATTGCAGGGCGTGATCGTGGCACCGCGGGCACGAGCAACACTCACGGCAGCACTGGGCTTCCTGGTCCTCGGCGGTCTTCGACTGACCATCCTCAGTGACACGCCATGGATCGTCTTCGTCCTCAGCGCCTTCCCGGTGTACTGCGCGGCGGTCTGGCTCGCAGGGAGAGAGGAGCGCGGCCCCGAGAGTCGGTGACAGGTTCGTCCTGCGGCTTCTGGGGCAGCAGCCTTTGCGACGCGTCGACGCCTTGACGTGCCGTTCACCACGGGGCCCGGTCCCACCGCGGACCGGGTCCCGTCGTGCGTCCACGAGCGCCTCGCCGCGCGGCGCGGTCGGTCGCTCGGCACCCTGGAGCCATGCCGACGACGGACGGGACGACGACGGACGGGACGACGACGGACG
>JAPSIR010000236.1:0-1893 GCA_031178625.1 Cellulomonas sp. | reverse complement strand
CGACGACGGACGGGACGACGACGGACGGGACGACGACGGACGCGCCCGAGCGGCCCGGCGCGGAGCACTGGGTGCCTGCGGGCGGCGACGTGGACGCGCTGCGGGACGCGGCACCGTCCTGCCGGGGCTGCGAGCTGTGGGCGCCGGCGACGCAGGTCGTGTTCTCCGAGGGGCCGGCCGACGCCGCCGTGATGCTCGTCGGTGAGCAGCCCGGCGACAAGGAGGACCTCGCGGGGGAGCCGTTCGTCGGCCCCGCCGGGCGCGTGCTGCACGAGGCGCTGGCCGCCGCGGGTCTCGACCCCGAGCAGGTCTACGTCACCAACGCCGTCAAGCACTTCCGGTTCGAGCAGCGCGGCAAGCGGCGGATCCACCGGACGCCCCTCGTCACGCACCTGCGGGCGTGCGTGCCGTGGCTGGAGGCCGAGCTCGCGGCGGTACGCCCGAGCGTGGTCGTGGCGCTCGGCGCGACCGCCGCCCGCGGCGTCCTCGGCCGCACGGTCGCCGTCGGGCAGGAGCGGGGACGCGTGGTCGAGGCCGACGGCGACCGCCCGCCGGTCGTCGTCACGGCGCACCCGTCGTCCGTCCTGCGCCTGCGGGAGCGCGCCGAGCGGGACGCGGCCACCGCGGCGATCGTCGACGACCTGCGGGTCGCGGCGCGTGCCGCCGCCGGCTGACGCGCCGACCGAGAGGGCCGACCGCCCCCGCCCGGGGGACGCCCACCGCCCGGATCCGGGGGAGGACCCCCGGGCGTCGCGCGGGGGCGCGTGACACCATCGAGCAGTGCCTCCCCCGAACGTCCTCGCCGCCGTCCCGACGACCGTGCCGGCCGCCGCGGCGGGCGGCACGGAGCTGACCGGCCTGGCCGGGTGGGTCGTGAGCGTCATCGAGTCCCTCGGCCCCGTCGGCGTCGGGCTGCTCGTCGCGCTCGAGAACCTCTTCCCGCCGATCCCGTCCGAGGTGATCCTGCCCGTCGCCGGGTACGTCGCGTCGCAGGGCGACATGTCGCTGGGCTGGGCGATCGCGGCCGCGACGATCGGTGCGGTCGTCGGCGCGTGGCTGCTCTACGGCCTGGGGTACTGGGTGGGCCGCGACCGCATCCGGCGCTGGATGCAGAAGATCCCGCTCATGGAGGCGTCCGACCTCGACACGGCCGAGGGCTGGTTCGAGCGGCACGGCGGCACGGCGGTGCTCGTCGGCCGGTGCGTGCCGGTCGTGCGCAGCCTGATCTCGATCCCCGCCGGCGTCGAGCGCATGCCGTTCTGGAAGTTCTCGCTGTTCACGCTCGCCGGCTCGCTCGTGTGGAACGGCGGGCTCGTGCTCGCGGGCAACGCGCTCGGCGCGCAGTGGGAGGACGTCGGCCGGTACAGCGACGTCCTCAACTACGCGGTGTACGCGGTGATCGTGCTCGTCGTCGCGAAGTTCGTGTGGGACCGCACGGGCGCGCGCGGCGAGCGGCGCCGGCACGCCGGCGAGGGCGCCGTCTGACGTCGCGCCCCGCGCGCGTCACCCCTCGGTCGGCACGCTGAGCGAGGACCCGGTGACGGGCTCGGGCGGCACCGCGAGGCACAGCCCGGACCGGTCGCCGTCCTGCCACCCGTCCTGCGTCGGCGCCCACGTGACGACCTCGACGCCGGCCTGCGCCTCCTCGTCGGTGAGCACGCACGAGCGTGCGACGCGCGCGTGCGCGGCCTCCTGGCCGGGCCAGACGGCGTCGGGGGCGAAGCCGAGCTCGCCGATCACCTGGGCTGCGTGCGGGTCGGCGCAGGGGACGACGCGCACGCGGTCCACGGCGCCGTCCGCGGGGAGCTCGGCGAGGCACGAGCCGGTCACCAGCTGCACGGCGTACGCGTCGACGGGCTCGGTGACGTCCGGGGGCAGCGGCCGCGTCCGGCT
>JAPSIR010000235.1 GCA_031178625.1 Cellulomonas sp. | reverse complement strand
CGCTCGCGGCGCGCCACGCGGGCGCCGTGCGGCGCTCCTTCCACACGGACAGCGAGCCGTCGGCGGTGCCGGGCGTGGGCGTCTTCCGCCACCTGTCGCCCGCGTTCGACGTGGTCGACGCGGCCGGCGCACCGGTCGCGCGGCTGGTGGACGACATCACCATCGAGGCGGACCTCGCCCCGGTGCCCGGGTCGCGCGCGCGGCCCGGGCACCGGGGGTGGTACCGGCTGCTGTCCGACGACGCGCGCCTGCTGCGCCTCGTCGCGCAGCACGCCGACCCGGCGGCGCCGCTCGCGACCGTGCTCGACCCGGTGGCGGCGCTGTTCGGCGTCCGGGCCGACGTCTTCGCCGCCGCGGCGCGCGTGAACGACCCGACGGGCGCGACGATCGCCGTCGCGCTGCCGCTGCCCGCGGGGCGCGAGCGGCCGTGCGAGGTCGTGACGCCGCCGCTCGTCGCCGACCACGCCGAGGCGCTCGAGCGCCTGCTGGCGCCCGCGCGCGAGCTCGGCTTCACCGTCCCGCGGGAGGCGGCCGTGCACCTGCACGTCGACGGCGCGCCGTTCCGCCGGCCCGCCGCGTTCGCGAACCTCGTGCGGCTGTTCGCGCACTGGCGCGAGCCCCTGTGGGCTGCTCTCGGCACCAACCCGGCGTGCCGGCGCCTCGCGCCGCTGCCCGCCGCGCTCGTCGACCTGGTGGAGCGGCCGTGGGCCGACGACGACGCGGGCTGGGCCGGGCTGCGCACCGAGGCGCGCGCCGTGGGCCTCACGAAGTACGCGGACGTGAACCTCACGCAGCTCGTCGCCGAGCGTCCCGTGCGCGACACGGTCGAGGTGCGCATCCTGCCCGGCGAGGTCGACGGGCACGCGGTCGTGCGCCGCGCCGCGCTGGTCGAGCGGCTGCTGCTGCGCTGCCTCGACCCCGCACCCCTCCCCCGGCCCGACGCCGCCGTCGCCCGCGACCCGCGCGCCGTGCTCGACGACCTCACCGGGGTGGTCGTCCGATGACGACGTGGACGCGGGCCGTCGGCCCCGACAGCGCGGCGATCCCGGTGGTGCTGCCGGCGCGTGCCGGCCCGCGCGCCGAGCCGGCGCCGGCCGCCGGCGCGGCCGCGCGCGCCCTCGACGACGTCGTGCGCGACCACCTGCCCGGGCTGCTGCGGTACGCCACCGTCCTCGTCGGCGACGGGCACACCGCGGCGGACCTCGTGCAGGAGGTCCTGCTGCGCGCGCACGTCCGCTGGACGCGCATCTCGCTGCTCGACCGCCCCGACCTGTACCTGCGCCGCATGGTGACCAACGAGCACCTGTCGTGGCGCCGGCGCTGGCACGTGCGGACCGTCCACCCCGCCGCCGACGACGTCCTCGCGGCGCACGCCCGGCCGCACGGCGACCACGCGGACGCGGTCGTGCAGGACGACGCGATGTGGCAGCACCTCGCCGGTCTGCCGCCGCGCCAGCGGACCGTCCTCGTGCTGCGCTACTACGAGGGCCTGACCGACCCGGAGATCGCGACCGTGCTGGGCACGTCGAGCGCGACCGTCCGCTCGCACGCCTCCCGCGCCCTGGCCGCGCTGCGCCAGACCGACCTCACCACCCGACCGGAGCACCGATGAGCCAGCCGCACCCGGCCGCGGGCGACGCCCCCGAGCCGACACCCGTCCCGGCGACCGACGACGAGCTCGCCGCTCGCATCACCCGGGCCCTGCACGCCCGCGCCGCCGCGCAGCACCCCGACCTCGACACGGTGGCCGCGCGCCTGCGGGCCGAGGCCGGCCGCCGCGACGCCCAGCCGGGAGGCGTCCGCGCGCTGCACCGCGGCGGCAAGATCGTCGCTGCGGGCCTCGTGACCGGCACGCTCGCCGTCGCCGGGGCCGGGGCCGCCGCCGCCGCGAACCCGTACTCGTCGGTCGCCCGGGCCGTCGAGGGCGCCGTGCAGGCCGTCGGCATCGACTGGACGGTCATGCCGGACGGCTACACGCGCGAGCAGTACGAGGCGTTCTGGGACACGTACGACGTGCGCGAGGCCTCCGCGCTGAGCGTCCTGTGGGGCACCGACGCGATCGAGACGAAGGCCCGGGCGGGCCAGATGCTGCTCGACGGCGAGGTGCCGCCGATCGACGCGGCCTTCGCCGCCTCCCCCGCGGACGCGCAGGCGCAGGCGCACGACGACGCGCTCAGCGCGTTCTGGGAGGCCGGTTACACGGTCGAGGACCTCCAGGAGCTGGTCGGGCTCTGGCAGGTCGACGAGCTCGAGGTGAAGGCGCGCGTCGGCCGCACGCTCCTGGAGGGCGGCGAGGTGCCGATCCCGCCGTCGGGCGAACCGATGACGTCCGACGGCTGACCGGTCACCGGTCGTCCCGCGCGCCGAGCTCGTCACCCCGGTCCCGACCTCGTCGGACACGGGTGACGAGCTCGGTGCGCACCCGACGAGGTGGAGGGGGCCTCGTGGACGGCGGCGGGCCGGTGGCGGGTGAACTCCGGTCGCCGCGCGCCGCACGCCGGCCGCCCGCGCCCGTTTCGCCCGGTATATCCCTTGCCGCGGCACGGCCGCCGCGACTACCCCGGTGTACGGGGGGCGGCTCCCCCGGGACGCCCGTCCCGGGCCGCCCCGGGACGGGGGACGAGATGACGACAGCACGAGGAGCAGGCGCGGCGCGCGGGGCGCGCACGGCGGGACGACCCGCGCGGACCCGCGGGGTGCGCGCGACCGTGGTCGCGGTGCTGGTGGCCGCGACAGCGCTGGTCGCGCCGCCCGCGACGGCGCACGGCCGGCCGACGCTCGACGTCGACGCGCCGGCGCACGTGGTCGCGGGCGTGCCGTTCGACGTCACGGTCACGGTGCGCGACCGGGGCCGCCCGGCGACGGGCTACCGCGGCACGGTCGAGCTGAGCACCGACGACCCGCTGGTGCGGGCGCTGCCGCCGGCGCACACGTTCACGGCGGCCGACCGCGGCACGGTCACGTTCACCGGCGTGACGCTCGTCGGCACGGGCCGGCACCGCGTGGAGGCGCAGGACGTGCGCCGACCGCGGGTCGACGGCACCGACCGCGTCCGGGTGCGCGACGCGGGTGCCGCGATCGAGGGGCAGGTGCTGTCCGGCCTCGACCCCGTCGAGGGCGGCGAGGTGACCGTGTACGACGCGGTCACGGGTCACGTCCTCGCGACAGGGCCGGCGGACATCGAGGGGTACCACTACCGGATCACGGGCCTGCCGGCCGGGCCGGTCAAGGTCGGCGCCGTCGTACCGGGCCCGTACGAGCCGGACTTCGCCAACAACCGGGACACCCTCGAGGACGCGAACGTGTTCGTCCTGCAGCCCGGGCAGACGCTCGTGCAGAGCTGGGAGACCGAGACC
Source organism: Cellulomonas sp. (assembly GCA_031178625.1). Lineage (GTDB taxonomy): Bacteria > Actinomycetota > Actinomycetes > Actinomycetales > Cellulomonadaceae > Cellulomonas. The sequence continues at coordinate 1,116 of JAPSIR010000235.1, read as the reverse complement.
TTCGGCCCGTACCTCGACGTGCAGTTCGTCTGGCCGTCCTGACGCCGGGACGGCGGGGGCCGCGGGCCCCCGCCGTCACCCGGGACCGGCCGCCGTCACTCCGGGCGCATCGGGTCGTCCGGATCGGTGCCGGTGCCGTCGCCGGCGCGCGGGGTGACGACCAGCGGGCGCAGCCGCACCCACAGCAGGAACCCGCTGGCGACGACGAGCAGCCCGATGCCGGTCCACAGGTTGACGTTGGCGCCGTCGGCCTTGGCGAGCTGGTCCTCCGACGTGAAGAACAGCCCGACGACCGTGATGACGAGCCCGTAGATGCCGAGCAGCGCGCCGATGATGGTGCGGATGTCGAACGCGCGGACCACCCGCGCGGTGTCCTGCGAGGCCATGTCCCGCTCCTGTCTCAGTGGAAGACGACGTTGAGGCCGACGACGAGGACGAGCGCGATCGCGGCGAGCCGCGTCGGGCGCTGGTACCACGGCAGCGCGTGCTCGTCGGGGTCGGTGCGCAGCTCCTTCGGCGTCAGCGAGTACACGAGGCCGCGCAGCTCGGACTCGGCCCTCGGGCGCGTGACCATGGTGACGGCGACGCTCACGAGGATGTCGACGACGAACGCGGCACCCGCGGCGGCGAAGCTCGCGCCCTGGCCGGACAGCGGGATCACGCCGGTGCTGAGCGGGCCGAGCGCGTCCTCGCTGAGCACCGCGACGACGATGGCCGCGACGGTGCCGCTCGCGAGCCCCGCCCACCCGGCGGTCGCCGTCATGCGCTTCCAGAACATGCCGAGGATGAACGTGGCGAACAGCGGCGCGTTGAAGAAGCCGAACAGCGTCTGCAGGTAGTCCATGAGGTTGCTGTAGCCGGACGCCAGCAGGGCGGTGAAGATCGCGATCACGGTGGCCGCGAGCGTCGCGATGCGCCCGACCTTCGTGTAGTAGCCGTCGGGCTTGTCCTTGACCACGTACTGCTGCCACAGGTCGTAGCTGAACACGGTGTTGAACGCGGAGATGTTCGCCGCCATGCCGGCCATGAACGCCGCGAGCAGACCGGCGATCGCGATGCCGAGCATGCCGTTGGGCAGCAGGTCGCGCATGAGCAGCAGCAGGGCGTCGTTGTACT
>JAPSIR010000234.1 GCA_031178625.1 Cellulomonas sp. | reverse complement strand
GTGTGGCGCACCGGCGGGGCGGTACCGAGCCCCGTGGGGCAGGACGGGTGACGATGACCACAGCAGGCCGCGTGGCGGGCACCGTCGCGCTCGTCGCCGTGCTGGGCGCGGGGGCGTACGCGACGGCGGACGCGCACGACGTCGTCCCGGGGATCGTGACGCTGGCTCCGCCCGTGCCGGACCCCGCGCCGTTCCCGACGGCCCCCGGCGCGCTCGCGCCGGCGGTGGTGCCGCGCGCGCTGGCCGACCTGGACCCGCAGGTGCCGCCGCCGTCGTCGGCCGCTGTGCAGGCCCTGGTGGACGGCCTCGTCGCGGACCCGCGGATGGGCCCGTCGGCGGGCGTCGTGGTGGTGGACCAGCTGACGGGTGACGTGCTCGGCGCGCACCAGCCGGACGCGGGCCGCGTGCCGGCGTCCACCGCGAAGCTGCTGACGGGCGTCGCGGCGCTCGCCGAGCTCGACCCCGACGCGACGCTGCCGACGCGCGTGCTCGCGCTCGACGACGACCGCATCGCGCTCGTCGGCGGCGGCGACGTGCTGATCTCGCCCGGCCTCGGCGACCCGACGGCGGTCGAGGGACGCGCGGGCATGGCGGACCTCGCGCGCCGCACCGCCGACGCGCTCGCGCTGCGCGGGACGACGACGGTCCGCCTCGTGGTCGACGACACGCTCTTCTCGGGCCCGTCCGAGCACCCGACGTGGGACCCCGACTACGTCGACATGGGGTTCACGGCGCCGATCACGCCGCTCATGGTCGACCTCGCCAAGCTGCGGCCCGGACCGATCGCGCCGCGCGCCGCGGACCCGTCGCTCGCCGCGGCGGAGATCTTCGCGGCGCGGCTCGCGGAGGTCGGGATCACGGTGGAGGGGCGCCCGACGCGCGTGACGACGCCCGCCGACGGGCCCGAGCTCGCGCGCGTCGAGTCGGCGCCGCTCGCCGACGTCACGCACTACTTCCTCGACACGTCGGAGAACACGGTCACCGAGGTGGTCGCCCGGCTCGTGGGCGTGGACGCGGGGCTGCCCGGCAGCTTCGACGGCGGCACGCAGGCCGTGCTGCGCGCGGTCGGGGCGCTGGGGGTCGACGTGTCCGGCGCACGGCTCGTCGACGCGTCCGGCCTGGCGGTGAGCTCGTCGCTGTCGCCGACGCTGCTCGCGGACCTCGCGCGCCTCACGACCGACCCCGCCCACCCGCGCCTGCGCGACGTGGCGACCGGCATGCCCGTCGCCGGACTCAGCGGCACGCTCGGCGACCGCTTCACCACGTCCCCCGCGCGGGGGCTCGTCCGCGCCAAGACGGGCAGCCTGCCGGGCGTCACGTCGCTGGCCGGCACGGTGCTCGACGCCCAGCGCCGGCAGCTCGTCTTCGTCGTCATGGCGGACGCGACGCCAGGGGTCGGGCAGGGCGCGGCGCGACAGGCCGTCGACGGGTTCGTCACCGCGCTCGCGGCGTGCGGCTGCCGCTGACGCCACCCGCCCGCCGGCACCGGCCCGCGGGGTTACCGTGACCGGATGGACCCCGCCACGACCGGACCCGTCGACTGGCACGCGGCCGCCCGCGTCGCCGGGCGGCTCGCCGCACCCGGGCCGGTCGCCGACCGTGCCGTCCTCGAGGCGCTGGTCGCCGAGCTCCGCACGTCCGCCGACGTCGCGGCGCGGCACGTCGTCGACGCCACCGGCATGACGCCCGCGGACGGCCGCCGGCCCGAGGACGTCGCGCGCGTCGTCGTGGTCGACCGTCCCCGCTGGGCCCGCGCGAACGCCGAGATGTTCGCCGTGATGGCCGCCCCGCTGGCGCGCCGCAGCGACGGGTCGGCCGTCGAGGTGCCGGACGCCGCCCGGCTCGCCGCGGCCGCGCAGGCGGGCGGCGTGCTCGCGCTGCTGTCCGGCAAGGTGCTCGGCCAGTACGACCCGTTCACGGCGGCGCCGGGCGAGCCCGGCCGGCTGCTGCTGGTCGCGCCGAACGTGCTGCAGGTCGAGCGCGCGCTGGGCGTCGACGCGCACGACTTCCGGCTGTGGGTGTCCCTGCACGAGCAGACGCACGCGCTGCAGTTCGCCGCCGCGCCGTGGCTCGCGGGGCACCTCCGCGAGCGCTCCGCCGATCTGCTGTCCGACCTCGCCGACCTCACGCCGCGGCCCGGCGCCGCGCGCGCGGAGCGCCCGGCCGGGCCGCGCCTGGACGACCTGCTGTCCGCGGTCGCCCGAGGGCTCACGGGGCCGGAGGGCTCCGGCGGCGTGCTGCACGTGCTCAGTCCCCGGCAGCGCGCGGTCTTCGACGAGGTCAGCGGGGTCATGGCGCTGCTCGAGGGGCACGCCGACGTGATGATGGACGAGGTGGGTCCGCGCGTCGTGCCGTCCGTGCGGGCGATCCGCCGGGCGTTCGAGCGTCGGCGCGACCAGGCGACGCGTGCCGGTGGCGTCGAGCGCGTGCTGCGCCGCCTGCTGGGCCTGGACCTCAAGCTCGCGCAGTACCGCGACGGCGCCGCGTTCGTCCGCGGCGTGCGGCGCCGCGCCGGTGCGGACGGGCTCAACGCCGTCTGGTCCGGGCCGACGGCGCTGCCCACGCTCGCGGAGATCGGCGACCCGGCCGCGTGGGTCCGCCGCGTGCACGGGTGAGCGGCGGGTGAGCGGACCCGCTCCCGCCGTCGCCGCCGTCCGCACGGTCGTGCGGCGCGCGCTCGCGGACGTGCCCGCGGGCGCGACGGTGCTCGTCGCGTGCTCGGGCGGCGCGGACTCCCTCGCCCTGGCGGCGGGGCTCGCCTTCGAGGCGCGCCGCCGGGCGCGCGCCGGCGCGCCGCTCACGGCCGGTGCGGTCGTCGTGGACCACGCCCTGCAGGCGGGGTCCGCGGCGGTCGCCGACACCGCCGCCGATGCGTGTCGGACGCTCGGGCTCGACCCCGTGCACGTCGTCCGTGTGGCCGTCGGCGCCGACGGCGGGCCGGAGGCTGCCGCTCGCGCCGCACGGTACGCCGCCCTCGACGACGTGGCGGCCCGCACCGGCGCCGTCGCCGTGCTGCTCGGGCACACGCTCGACGACCAGGCCGAGTGCGTGCTGCTCGCGCTGGCCCGCGGGTCGGGGGAGCGGGCGCTGGCCGGCATGCGCCCCGTCCGCGGGCTGCTGCGCCGACCCCTGCTGGGCCTGCGCCGCACCTGCACCGAGGACGCCTGCGCGGCCGAGGGGCTCACGCCGTGGCACGACCCCACGAACGGGCGGGTGGGCGACGGCCACCCGGAGGACACCGGCACGGCCGCCGGAGCGCCCCGCCACGACGTGGCGCCCGACGCCCTGCCGCTGCGCAGCCGCGTGCGCCGGGACGTGCTGCCGGTGCTCGAGGAGGTCCTCGGCCCGGGCGTCGCGCAGGCGCTCGCCCGCACCGCCGAGGCGCTCGCCGAGTCGGCCGACGCGCTGGACGCGCTCGCGGCCGAGCTGCTGCGGGCGGCGGACGTGGGCGCGGACGGCGCCGTCGTCGTCCTGGACGTGGCCGCGCTCGCCGCCGCGCCGCCGGGCGTCCGCCGCCGCGCGCTGCACGCCGCCGCCGTGCGTGCGGGCGTCCCCGCCGGGTCGTTGGCGCGCAGCCACGTGCTGGCCGTCGACGCCCTCGTCGCCGACTGGCACGGCCAGGGTGACGCGCACCTGCCGGGGGCGCGGGCGGCCCGGCGCGCGTGTGGCAGGCTCTACCTCGGCCGGCTCGGCGCGCAGGCGCCGGCCCCCGCGCGCCGCGCGCCCGGGGGGCCGGCCGGCCACGAGCAGGGCGAGCGCGACGGGCGGGAGTGGGACGTGGACGCGTCGGACATGGGCGACGACCTCGAGCGGGTGCTGCTGAGCGAGGACCAGCTGCACACCCGGCTGGACGAGATGGCGGCGCAGATCGACGCGGACTACGCGGGCCGGGACCTGCTGCTGGTGGGCGTGCTGAAGGGCGCGGTCATGGTGATGGCGGACCTCGCGCGGCGCGTGCGCGTGCCGGTCGCGATGGACTGGATGGCGGTGTCGTCCTACGGGTCGGGCACGAAGTCGTCGGGCGTCGTGCGGATCCTCAAGGACCTCGACACCGACCTGACCGGCAAGCACGTGCTCATCGTCGAGGACATCATCGACTCGGGCCTGACGCTGAGCTGGCTGCTGTCGAACCTGCGCTCGCGCGGCCCCGCGTCGGTCGAGATCGCGACGATGCTGCGCAAGCCGGACGCCGCGAAGGTCGAGGTGCCGGTGCGCTACGTCGGCTTCGACATCCCCAACGAGTTCGTCGTCGGGTACGGCCTCGACTACGCCGAGCGGTACCGGAACCTGCCCTTCGTCGGCACCCTGGCGCCGCACGTCTACGGCTCCTGACCACCGCGCGCGCCGCCGCGCACCGGGCTGTGCCCTGGGCGAACACCCAGGGAACGTCCAGTGCCGCCGTGTACCGTCGTGGGCCGGAAGTCCCTGCGAGCGGAGGATGAGGGGCGCAGGCCCCGATCGCCCATGAACCTCAAGCGTCTCGT
>JAPSIR010000233.1 GCA_031178625.1 Cellulomonas sp. | reverse complement strand
TGCAGCGACGGCGACTCGTACGCCGTCCGCGACGCGCAGCCGTGCCCGGTCGCCGAGCAGCTCGGCACGTCGCTCGACCTGCTCACCGAGACGTTCACCGACGACTCCACCCCCGGGGACGTCGCCGAGGCACGGGCCCGGGTGGAGGGCGCGCAGGACCGGCTCGACGACGCGGCCGAGGAGGTCGCGCCCCAGGAGGCCGACGCGCTCGAGGACGCCTGGGAGCGGCTCGACGAGCAGCTGGCGGGCCTCGAGGGCCGGTCCGTCGCCGGCGCCGCCGACGGGTTGAACGCCGCCGCCGACGAGGTCGCGACGGCACGGGACCAGCTCGTGGATGCGCTGTCCTGCTGAGGCACTGTCCTGCTGAGTGCCGCCCCGCGGCAGGGCGCCGCGCACGGCGCGTTAGGGTCGCAGGACCCGGACCGGAGGGGTCAGCATGCGCAAGCGCACCCGCGTCGTCGCGGTCGTCGTCGTGGCGGCGATGCTCGCGTCGACCGTGCTGGCCGCGATCGGCATGGTCCTGCGGCGCCCGGTCGTGAGCATCCCCGGCGACGTGCCGGGCGACGGCCCGCTCGCCGTGTTCGTCGCGGGCGACGGGTCCGGGGCGAGCCGGTGCGCCGACGACGCGGCCGTCGCGCGCAGTTGGATGAGCCTGAGCCTGCCGTCGACCGCGAGCACGTTCGTGCTGGTCGACGACGCGGGGCGCGCGGACCTCGAGCGCGTCGCGGCGTGCGTGCTCGCGGGCGTCGGTGACCGCGGCACGGTGACGGTCGGGCGCGTCAGCGAGGACGTCGGCGTCGGGGTGTGACGGGCCGGCTCCTCGCCGCGGCGGCCGTCCTCGTGGCCGCCGTCGGCGTCGTCACAGCCGCCGCTGCCACTCCACGACCCGGTCGGCGGCCTCCGCGACGACCTCCGGCGCCGATGCGAACGACAGCCGCACCCAGCTGCCCCCGCCCACGGGGTCGAAGTCGCTGCCGGGCGTGAGCGCGACGCCCGCCTCGTCGAGCAGGCGCGCGCAGTACGTCACGGAGTCCAGGCCCGTCGCCGACACGTCCCCGTACAGGTAGAACGCGCCGTCGGCCGGCGCGACGGGGTCCCAGCCGAGGTCGGGCAGGCGGTCGAGCAGCAGGCGGCGGCTCGTCGCGTAGCGCTCGACGTTCGCGCGCGCGGCGGCCATGCCCTCGTCGCTGAACGCCGCGACGCCCGCGTGCTGCGCGAGCGCCGGCGGGCAGAGCGCGACGTTGCCCGCGAGCGCGTCGACGGGGGCGACGAGGTCGTCGGGCAGGACGAGCCAGCCGAGCCGCCAGCCGGTCATCGCCCAGTACTTGCTGAACGAGTTCACGACGACGGCGCCCGTGCCGAAGTACTGCGCGGCGGTGGCCGTCTCCGGCGTCGTCCCCGACGCGTCCGGGTACGTGATGCCGTGGTAGATCTCGTCGCTGACCAGGCGCACGCCGTGCTCGCCGCACCAGGCCGCGAGCGCGGCCAGCTCGTCCGGCTCGATCATCGTGCCCGTCGGGTTCGCGGGGCTCGCGATCACCAGGCCGTCGACGGGCCGGTCGAGCGCCTCCAGCTGCGCGACCGTCGGCTGGTACCGCTGCTCCGGCCCGCACGGCAGGTCGACGACCTCGGTCCCCAGCGCCGTGAGGATGTTCGCGTACGCCGGGTAGCCGGGCCGGGCGAGCGCGACCCGGTCGCCGACGTCGAACGCCGCGAGGAACGCGAGCATGAACCCGCCCGAAGAGCCGGTCGCGACGGCGACGCGCGACGGGTCGACGTCCACCCCGTACGTGGTGCCGTAGTGCGCGGCGATCGCGGCGCGCAGCCCGGGCGCGCCCAGCGACTCCGTGTACCCGAGGTCGCCCGTGGTGAGCAGGTCGACGGCGCGCTGGCGGACAACGTCGGACGCCCCGGTCGACGGCTCGCCGGCGCAGAGGTTGAGCACGTGCTCGCCGGCGGCGCGCCGGCGGTTCGCGGCGGCGAGGATGTCCATGACGGCGAACGGCGGCACGTGCGCGCGGCGGGCGACCTTCATGGGCACATCCTCCCGCGCGCCGGGTCGGTCAGGCGCGGTCGCGAGCGGCGAGCCCCGCGCGGACGTGGTCGACGATGCCGTCGGCGGCTGCCTCGATCTCCGCGAGGGTCTGCTCGAACGCCGCGTCCGGCCCGTACCAGGGGTCGTCGACGTCGAGGACGTCCTCGCGCTGCCCGGCGTCGGCGGGCGCCGCCGGGTCGAACGTGCGCAGCATCCGGATGCGGTCGAGCACGGCCGGGTCGTCGCCGGCGAGGCGGCGCAGCGCGCGGGCGTGCGCGGCGGTCATCGGCAGCAGCAGGTCGCGCGCGACCAGGTCGCTCGCCCGGACCTGCCGGGCGCGGTGCCCGTCGCCGGCCGGGTAACCGTGCGCGCGCAGCACCGTGCGCGCGCGGCGGTCCACCGGGTTGCCGTGCTCCTCGTCGCTGATGCCGGTCGAGTCGACCTCGACGACGTCGCCGAGCCCCGCCTCCTCCAGCTTGGTGCGCAGCACCACCTCGGCCATCGGCGAGCGGCAGATGTTGCCCGTGCACACGGTCATGACGCGGTAGGGGATGTCCACGACACCCATCCTCGCCGACCGGCACCACGAACCTCGCCCGCGCGCCCGGTCCCGTCCGCCTCTGCGCGCCCCGGCCCGCCCACCACCCACCTGCCCGTCCCGCCGCCGGTGCACCCGTCCGGCGACCGACCCCTCCGCCGAGTGCTGCACATGCCACCCGGTGCGCCTGTTGCACCACCCGCCCCCGGTGCGACGTGCCGCACTCGGCGGGTGGGAGCAGGGAAAGACGGGAGGGAGCAGGGGAAGAGGGACGGGACGGTGGCTCGGTACGACGGGCGACGACTCAGCGGGGGTGACTGCCCGCCACGTCCGACCTCACCCGGGTGAGTGACTGACGGCCAGGTGCGTGCGGGCGTTACAGTCCTGCTCCCAACCCGGTCGTGCACGTGCACCGACGTCGTGTGGTGGCACCATCCGCACTGACCGGGAGACCTCCCATGTCGCTCACGGCCGAGCCCGTCGCACCCCGCCCGTCCCGCGTCGCCGCCGACATCGTCGCACCCGCGATTCCGGTCCCGACGCCCGCCGCCGACGACCTCGTCCTCGCCGGCGACCTGCCGGCCGTCGACGCCGCGTCCGACCTGACCGCCGCCGTGCCGCCCGCCCTCGCACCCACCCCGCGGACATCGCCCGAGCGCGGCACGCCGGTCGAGCCGCTGCCCCTGCCCGCGCCCGGCTGGGGCGCGCCCGAGGCCGCGCTCGCCCTCGCCGAGGCCCGGCTCGCGCTGCCGTTCCCGGTGCCCGCCGCCACGGTCGTCAGCGCGCTGACCACCGTGGTGCTCCGCGCCGGCGACCTGGCCGTGAAGGTCTACCCGCCGGGCACCGACCCGGCGCACCTCGCCCGGCTCGCGACCGCGCTGGCGGGGTCCGCGAGCGCGCTGCTGCCGCTGGCGCCGCCGGTCATGACGTCGTACGGCGTGGTCCTCGTCTCGCCGTGGCTCACCGGGGGCGCGCCCGTGGGCTGGGCCGGGACGGCGGCGCTGCTGCGCGCTTTCCACGCCGAGCACGCCGACGCCGACGTGCCGGTGTGGGAGCCGCTGCGCCGCGTCGTCGCGGTCGCGCCGGGGCTCCCGGACGCCGCGGGGGCCGTGCTGCTCGACGCCCGCGCCGTGCTCCTCGACGCCGTCGCCGGCCTCCGCTCACCGCTCGGCGTCGGGGTCGTGCACGGCGACGTCTCCCCCGCCAACGTGCTGACCGGCCCCGCCGGCCCGGTGCTCATCGACCTGGACTTCGCCGCCCGGGCACCGCTCGAGTACGACCTGTCGAGCGCCGCCCGCCGCGCCGACGCGGGGGAGCTGCCCGCCGACGAGTACCTCGCCTTCTGCCGGGCCTACGGGTCCGACGTGCGGGGTTGGGACGGGCGCGCGGTGCTCGACGCGGTCGCGCGGCTCGGCGGCGTGGCGTTCCGCGTCTGGGACGACCGGCGCGCCGGCCGACCGCTCGACTGGCTGGACGGCGCGGTCGCGCGCTGGCGCACGCCGTTGTGACCCCCGGCGCGCGGACGCGCGGCGTCAGCCGAGGGGCCGCTCGAGCTCCGGGTGGCCGAACACCCCGGTCAGGCCCCCGGTGTGCACCAGCACCACGCGGTCGCCCGGCGCGACGACGCCCGAGCGGACGGCGGCGACCAGGCCCGCGAGCGCCCGGCCGGCGTACGTCACGTCGAAGAGCACGCCGTCGCCGCGGGCGACCGACCGCACCGCGTCGAGGACGGCGGGCTGCAGCCTGCCGTAGCCCGTGCCGACCTGCTGGTGGTCGAGGCGCAGCGCCGCGCCGTCCCACGGCACGTCGGGACGGGCGTCGCGCAGCAGCCCGAGCACCGTCGACCGCGGGTCCGGCACCGCGCCGGTGTCCACGCCGAGGACGCGCCCGGCACCGAGCGCGGCCACGAGCCCGGCCGCGGTCGCGCC
>JAPSIR010000232.1 GCA_031178625.1 Cellulomonas sp. | reverse complement strand
CCCCCTCGGCGTCCGCGCCCCCGGCGGCGTCGGCCGGCTTCGCGTCCGTCACCTCGGCCACCGTCACGGGCACCTCGCCGTCCTCGAGCGGGATGGTGCCCGCCGTCCCGGGCGCGAGCAGCTCGGCGTCGGCCCGGCTGGCCGACGCGGTGACCTGCACCGTCGCGCCCGACACCGTCATGAACGCGCCGGAGACGGTGCCGCCGCGGCGGACCTCGACGGCGTCGACGCGGCGCGGCAGCGACGGCAGGTACACGACCTCGGTCGCCGGCAGCGGCGTCAGCGTGTGCGCCTCCGCCTGCTGCAGCGCGGTCCGTGCCGCGTTGACCTGGTCCTGCGCGGCCCGGACGGCGGCGCGCTCCACGCTGGTGTCCGGGCGCGTGTCAGCGGCGGCCCGGGCGGCGCGCGCCGTCTGGAGGTCCGCGTCCGCCCGGACGAGAGCGGGCGGCGAGCAGTCGGTCCCCGACTCCGTCAACTGCTCGGCCGGGAGAGCGCACTGAGTGCCGAGGTACTGCAGCTGGGCCTCGGCGACGCGGATGGCGCCGTCGAGCTCCGCGAGGGACGAGCCCGGGGCCGACGTGCCCGCGCCCGCGAGCTGTGCCTGCGCGCTGCGCAGCGCCTCCTGCGCGGCGGTCAGGCCCTCACGTGCGGCCGTGACGGCCTCCGTCGCCTCCTCGCCCGCCGACGGCGGCTCGTAGCCCACACGCTGGTACAGCGCCCGGACACCAGCGGCGGCTGACGCGTCGTAGGTGGCGTTGCCCGGGTCGCCCGCGTCGATGCCCATCGCCTGCAGCGCGGTGCGCAGCTGCTGGACGTCCGGCCCCGAGACGCCCACGCGCAGCGTGCGGTACGTCGGCAGCTCGCCCGGCAGGACGACGACCGGACGGCCGACGACCTCCAGCGCGACGGCGCCCTGCTCGAGCGTCGCGCCGACCTCCTTGACCTGGCCGGTGACCACCGCGGGACCGCCGAGGTCACCGGTCTCGACGCGCAGCTCGACCGGGTCGTCGTAGCCGACGTCGCCGCGCAGGACGACCTCGTTGCCGATGGCCCGCCGCTCGACGGGCACCGTGATGGGGCCGGCCGACGGCGGTGCCGCCTCGGCCGCGGCGGCGCCCGGCGAGACGATCAGGCGGGACAGCAGCACGCCCGCGGCGAGGCACAGGACGGCCACCACGGCCATCGCGACGATCGTGCGGCGCCCGCCGCTGACGTGCGCGCTCATCCGCCCGCTCACTCGCCGTCGGTCGCGGCGGCGGTGCTGTCGTCCGCGAAGGCCTGCAGCTGGTCGCCGTACTTCTCCCAGAGCCGGTTCTCCATGGCGAGCTGGGCGTCCTTCTGCGCCTTCGCGTAGCCGCTCGACTCCTGGCAGCGGCGGTCGGCCGTCGCGACGGCGATCTCCTTCTCCTTGAGCTCCGCGACCTTCGCCGCGTCGGGGGTCGGCGCCACGTAGCTCTCCGGGTCGGCCTCGGGGTCCATCTCCTGGTCGTAGCCCATGAGCGACTCGTACTCGGTCCAGATGCTCTGCGAGGCCTCCTCGGGCGTCGCGAAGTCGTAGCCGGCGTCGGCGATGCACTCCGCCCACGCGCCCTGCGCCTCACGGACGCCGTCGTCCTCGGCGAGGCGCTCGTACTCGGTGTTCATCTCGTCCATGAGGTCCTGCATGGCCGGGTCGTCCCAGACCTGACCCTCCTCGTACACCTCGTGCGACGCGGCGCCCTGGCAGCCGGCGGTCTCCCAGTTGTACTCGACCTCGGCCTCGGGGTCCTCCGGCTCGTCCATGACGCCGTACAGGGCGGCGTAGTACGCCTCCTGCTCGGTCTCGGACATCGAGGCGATGTAGTCCTCGTTGGGGTCGACGTACTCCTCGGCGCCCCCGAACAGCTCGTCGCTCGTCGTGGCGCCGTACCCGTACTGCTCGGCGAACTCGAGGCTGTCCCACTCTGGGGCGTCGTCGGAGCCCATGACGCCCTGCTCCATCGGCTCGGCGGGCGTGTACTCGAAGCCCTCCTCGGCCATGCAGGCGGCGACGAGCTCCTCGACGCGGCGCTGCTGCGCCGCGTTGTCCTCGGCGTCCATGCTGCCGCCGACCTGCTCGAAGAACGCGGAGAGCGGGCCGGTCTCGTCGTCGGAGGGGGTGGCGCCGCCGGCGCCGCCGGTGCACCCGGCGAGCAGCAGGGCCACGGCGCCGGCGAAGGCTCCGACGGACGCGGGGAGGTGGGAGCGCATGACGAAGCCCTTTCGGCGGCACGGCAGGAGGACGAGACGTCACGAACCGTGACGACTCGGGTCACGGCGACCCTAGCGTCCGGTCCCGGGGCCGTGGGTCCGCCTGCGGGATGAGTTGCGCAGTCGTGACCTGGTACCTCCGGAGCACAACCCGGCGCCCCGCTCATCCGTCGGGGCGGAGCACCGCGTCCTGGCGTGCGACCGCAACCGCGTCCTGCGGCCGTGCGCGCCTAACCCGCCGGCGGTGCCGCCACGGCGACGGCGAACGCCGGCGCGCGCAGGTCCGCCGCCGCGAACGCCGTGGCCACGGCGCCGGCGACGCGCTCGACCGCGTCCGCGGGCACGAGCGCGATCGCGGAGCCGCCGAACCCGCCGCCCGTCATGCGCGCGCCGAGGGCGCCGGCGGCGCGGGCCGCCTCGACGGCCACGTCGAGCTCGCGGCACGACACCGCGTAGTCGTCCCGCAGGGAGGTGTGGGACGCGTCCATGACGGGACCGACCCCGGCCACGTCGCCCTCGGCGAGCCGTCCCACGAACGTGGTCACCCGGTCGATCTCGGTGACGACGTGGCGCACCCGCCGTACGAGGACGGTGCCGTCGTCGGCCGCGGCCAGCCGCTCGAGCGCACCGGTGGCGCCCGCGGGGTCGTCCGCCACCTCGCGCAGCGTCGCGACGCCCAGCAGCCCGGCCGCGCGCTCGCACGCCGCGCGCCGCTGCGCGTACTCCCCGTCGACGTGGGAGTGGGGCGCGCGCGTGTCGACCACCAGCAGCGCGAGGTCGTGCGCCGCGAGGTCGAACGGCACGTGGCGCACGCGACCGTCGCGGCAGTCGAGCAGCAGCGCGTGGTCGGCGCGCGCCCGCAGCGACGCGGCCTGGTCCATCCCGCCCGTGGGCGCGCCGGCGATCTCGTTCTCCGCCCGCACGCACACGTCGGCCAGGGCCGCCCGCCCGGCGTCGTCCGTGGCGGCGCCGTCGACGACGTCGCCCGCCAGCCCCAGCCCGTGCACGGCGTCGAGGGCGACCGCGACGGCCGCCTCGAGCGCGGCGGACGACGAGACGCCCGCTCCGAACGGCACGCACGAGTCGATCGCCACGTCGAAGCCGCCCACGGCGTGCCCCGCCTCGCGCAGCGCCCACGCGACGCCCACCACGTACGCCGCCCAGCCGTCGACCGTGCCCGGGGCGACGTCCGCGAGGCGCACCTCGCGCACGCCCGACGCCTCCTGCGCCGAGACCAGCCGCACGAGGTCGTCGTCGCGCCGGCGCACCGCCGCGTAGGTGCGGTGCGGCAGCGCGACGGGCAGCGCGAGGCCGCCGTTGTAGTCCGTGTGCTCGCCGATGAGGTTGACGCGGCCGGGCGCCGACCGCACGTCGTCCGGCTCCGCGCCGAAGGTGCGGGTGAACAGGGCCCGCACCCGCTCGTCGCCCGTGGCGCGGTCCCACGCCGGGGTCCAGGTCAGGTCGTCGGTCGGTCCGTCCGTCATCGTGGTCTCCGCAGCGGTCGTCGGGTCGGTGCTCACGCCAGCTCCTGGAGGCGGCGCGCGATGCGCTCAGGGGTCGTGTCGGAGATCCAGGCGCCCATGCCGGACTCGACGCCGGCGAGGTACTTGAGCTTGCCCGGCGCCCGCAGCACCGAGAACACCTGCAGGTGCAGGCGCGAGACGTCGCGGCCCTCCCGCACGGGCGCCTGGTGCCAGCCGGAGATGTACGGCAGGGGGATCGCGGCGCCGTCGCCGTCGACGAAGAACTGGTCGAGCCGGCGCAGCAGCGTCAGGTACGTGACGGACAGGTCGGCGCGCTCCGCGTCCGTGAGCGCCGGCAGGTCCGGGACGTCGCGACGCGGTGCCAGGTGCACCTCGACGGGCCAGCGCGCCGCGAACGGCACGTACGCGACCCAGTGCTCCGACTCGAGGACGACGCGGGTCCCGTGGCGCAGCTCGGCGTCGAGCACGTCGCGCCCGAGCAGGCGGCCCGTCGCGTCCCGGTGCGCGCGCGCCTGCGCGACCATCGCCGCCGTGCGCGGCGTGACGTAGGGGAACGCGTAGATCTGCCCGTGCGGGTGGTGCAGCGTCACCCCGATCTCCTTGCCGCGGTTCTCGAAGCAGAACACCTGCTCGACGCCCGGCAGGGCCGACAGCTCACGGGTGCGGTCCACCCACGCCTCGACGATCGTGCGCATCCGCTGCGGCGTGACGGTCGACAGCGACGCGGTCGGGTCGGACGAGAAGCAGATGACCTCGCACCGGCCCGCGGCCGGCCGGCGGCGCCACAGGGCCTCGCCGTCGACCTCCTCCGTGGCGTGCGTCGCGCCCGGCACGGCCAT
>JAPSIR010000051.1 GCA_031178625.1 Cellulomonas sp. | reverse complement strand
TCGCGTTCGAGCGGTGGGTCTTCCGCCGCGGCGAGCGGCTGCTGGCCGCGGGCCGCCCGCTCGCGCACACGCGCGCCGCGCTCGTCCTGGGTGCGCTCATGACGGCGCTGACGCTGATCCCGCAGGACGACGACTGACCGCGGACGCACGGAGGCCCTCGGGACCGGGGGCGACCGGTCCCGAGGGCCTTCGTCGCTCAAGCCGTGGTGGCTCAGCCGTGGTCGCGCACCGTGCGGTGGCGCGACCGGGTCAGCGGTAGGTCTCGACCTCGGCGATGCGCGGCGTGCCCGACGCGCCCGTGATCTCGATGTTGACCTTCTTCAGCGAGACGGCCGGGAAGGACACGGTCCCGCCGTTGCCGCCCGTGCCGAGCACGGCGCCCGTGTCGTTGTTGACGACGCGGAAGCTCGTGATGGCGCCGCCGCCGGAGGCCGTGCGGACCACGACGGACGAGATGGTCGTCGCGGACCCCCACTTCACGGACACGCGCCCGGTCGAGCCGCTCGGTGACCAGTACGTCGACAGGTTGCCGTCGGTGACACTGCCGTAGCTGGTGCCGCCGCCCTTGCTCGAGCCGTCGGCCCCGGCGCCGAGGCTGAGGTTCGTCCCGCCCGGCTGGGGTGCCGGCGTGGTCGGGTTCGGGCCGGGGGTCGTGGGGTTCGGCGCCGGGGTGGTGGGGTTCGGAGCCGGCGTGGTCGGGTTCGGTGCGGGCGTCTGCGGCGAGCAGGAGCCGTCCGAGACCCGCAGGCCGGTGTTCGCGCCGGCCGTGGCCCGCACGAGCGCGGGCACGCAGCTCGCGCCGTCGAGGCGGTACGAGTACGGCACGCTCACGGTCGTCGTCGACGCCATGCCCGGGCCGGCCGGACGCGTGTCACCACCGGGGCTCGACCACGTGACGTTGTCGAGGATGTTGCCGGCCGTCTGCCACTCGCCGCGCTCCGACGTGTAGAAGGTGCCGAGCACGTCCTTCGAGTCCTCGAAGTAGTTGTTCTCGACCTTCGCCCGCGCACCGGCGCGCGAGTTGATGCCGGACTCGTTGAGCTGCAGGTAGTGGTTGTTGTACATGTGCGCCACACCGCCACGCAGCAGCGGCGTGCGGGAGTCGATGTTCTGGTACAGGTTGTGGTGGAACGTGATGTTGCTGTTGCCCGTGTCGCTCTCGCTGGAACCGATGAGCCCGCCGCGGCCGGAGTTGCGCAGGATCGAGTACGACAACGTCACGTACTCGACGTCGTTCTTCATGTCGAACAGCCCGTCGTAGCCCGCGGACTCGCCGCCCGACGCCTCGAGCGTCACGTGGTCCACCCACACGTTGCGGACCGTGCTCTCCATGCCGATCGCGTCGCCGCCGTTGGACGTCGGGGAGCCCGACTTCTTCACGTTCTTGACGGTGACGTTCTGGATGATGATGTTGCTCGAGTCGCGGATGTGGATGCCGATCTGGTCGAACGTGGCACCGCTGCCGACGCCCTCGATCGTCACGTTGCTGATGCCCTTGAGCTCGATCACCCCGGCGGCCGTGTTGCAGCCGCTGCCCGAGACCTTCGCGGTGTTGCCGACGGTGATGGTGCCGGAGACCTGGATGGTGATCGGCGTGCTCGTGCTGGGACGGGCGCACAGCGCCTCGTGGATCGCGGTGCCCGTGGACGCCCGCACGGTCTGCCCGCCGGCGCCGCCGGTCGTGCCGCCGTTCATCGCGGCGAAGCCGGTCGCGCTGCCGGTGACGGCGTGCGCCGCGGGAGCGGCGAGCGCGGTCACCCCGGCCGCGGCCACGAGCGCGAGCGAGGCCCCCGCCGCGAGCGACCTCAGGGCTGTAGGTCGAGTCATCGTCGTCGTCTCACCTTCGTCGTTGAAGTGGGGACTGCACCGGCACGGCGCCGATCGGCGCCCGGTAACCGGTTTCTCGACCGTAGGAGACCGCTTTCCCGATCCGCAAGGCCCACTTCGGGCGGTGAAACGCTTCGGACGTCGGGTTTCGGCGACAGCGTCCGGGCCGGCCGTGGTGAGGGCGGCCCGCGTGTCGCCGCACGTACGCCTACCAGAAGAGCGGCGGACGCCTGTCGTCGTTCCGTCACTGCTCCCAGGGAGCGGCGGTACGCGCCGGTCAGCTCGACGACATCGACAGCACGAGCAGCGCGAGGAACGCGCCGAAGAACGCGACGACCGCCCCGACGACCAGCAGCACCGCGCCACCCGCGACGGCGACACCGCGCTGCGGCCCGGACGAGCGCCTCGCCGCCCGCAGCGCGAACGCGCCGCCGACCACCAGGCCGACACCGGCGAGCAGGACGAGCGCCATGACCGTCACGCCGGCCCAGTCCATGCTGTCGCTCATGACACTCCCACCGATCGGCCCATGGGCACGCGGCCAGGGCGGGGACGACGAGAGCCGGTGACCCTGAGGTCACCGGCTCTCGATCTGTGCGCGGTTCCCGAAACTCGCTGACCTGATGCGACGCACCCGTCCCCGCGGAGCCAGGCACACACTCGTCGAGACCGGCCGCCCGCACGTGATCGTCGGGACGGACCCGTAAACGGGCACGTCCTCGATGCGGACATGCCGAGCGCCTACTTGCGGCCCCCTTTTGTCGCGGATCCTTGTTCCCGACGATCACGATGATGAGCGCGACGACCTCCCGAGGTCGAGCAGGCTTCTCGTGATGCCCGTCCCCATCCCCCTCCGCGGGGCAGTGGCGCGACGATGGCCCGGGACCATGAGGACCGGGCCATCGTCGTTTGCCTCATCGTGGGGGCTGGGAGCGCCCCGTCAGGTCTCTGACCAGCCAGGTGTCGACGAACACCGTGATGAGGATGCTGGGGACGACCCAACCCCACATCCAGACGTCACCCTCGATCATGGCGATGACGAGCGTCGCGATAGTCAGTGGAGTGAAGATGACGGCGAGGCTCCAGAGTCCCGCTCGACGACTGAGCATCGCCTACCGCCTCCGCGCTGCTGCTCGAGCCGGGACCGGCTCCGAGACGGGCGAGTCGACTCACTCCGGAAAGTGCGCCGCTCAGACCTGCGCCCTAGCGAGCACCCAGACCACCACCCCTCGTCACCATCGATCAGGGCGATGACGAGCCCAGGGACTGCCGGAGGCGTGAAGCGGACGGACTGCGGGAGCCAGCACGACATCCTTGTGAGGGTCACGGTCCTACCGCGCGGCTGGCGCGTAGGACGTGACGCCACACGGTCGCGTCGCGTCACTTCTTCCTCACGATCGCGATCACCGTGAGCACGACCATGACCACGAGGATGGCCAGACCGAGCACCGGGTCGATCTGGGCGATAGAACTCATGATGTGCTCCCTCAGGTGCGCGAAGAGGCCCAGTAGCTGAGGCCGGCGTACGTGGTCTCGACTGCTGCCGACGCGCCCCTGCTCGCGCCGAGCAGGTGCCCGGCGACCCCGGTGCGTGCACCCATGATGCCGAACACACCGGCGACGATCGCTCCGCGGCGATTGCCTCGCATGAGGTTCGAACCGACGTCCGCCGCGGTTCCGGCTACGCCGATGGCCAGGCCGACGGCCAGGGGTGCGCCGACCAGAGTGGCCCCGAGCCCTGCAACGGTCAGTGCCGAGGCGGCGTAACCGAGGACTTTCGATCCTGACACCTTGGTACCGGAGGGGTCGACGTAGTTCACCGGGTTCCCCGCAGCGTACGCGTACGGATTCGGCTCCTGACCGGTGGGGTCATACTGCGTGAACCGGCCGATGCTCGGGTCGTAGTACCGCGCACCGAACCGGTACAGGTTGACCGCCGCGTCCCACAGGCCGCTGGTGAAGCGCAGCGGGTTGTCGGTGATGACGGGGTGGTCGGTGGCGGTGCGGAGCTCGCCGTACGGGCTGTAGGAGTAGCCGCCGGTGAAGGCGCCGGTGGCGTCGAAGACCCCGATGACAGAGTCGGTGGCGTCCTGGACGTAGTACAGGCGGTTGGCGCCCTGGCGTGCGGCCAGTGCATTGCCGCGGGTGTCCCGGGTGAACACGTGCGTCGACGCGCCCGAGGTTTGGGACACCAGCCCGATCGACGCGCCCGTCCACGACGCTGCCGGGTTGGCCCGCGAGCTGGTCTCGCTGTTGCCCTGGTCGAACCCGTCGAAGGTCGTCGCACCGATGCCGGTCACGGCCATCCGCGAGTCGTAGGTCGCGGTCTGGCCGCTGATGCCGTGGGTGAGCTGGTTGCCGACCCCGTCGTACGCCCACGCGGTGGTGTCGGCACTCGATGAGATCAGCCGGTGCGTGGTGTCGTACCGGTAGGTCGTCGTCCCCGCGGCGAGCCCCGTGTTGCCGGCGCGGGTCTGCGAGGTGCGGTTGCCGGCCTTGTCGTAGGCGTACTCCCACGACGCGTGCGTGCCCCCGCCGGAACGCTCGATCGCGCTGGTAAGTCGGCCCAGGGAGTCGTACGCGTAGGACGTCACGGCCCCGGCGGGCACGCCGACCTCCTTGGTCGAGGTGCGCGTCTGGACCGCGAGCCGGTCGGCCGAGGGGCCGGAGGCGCCTGCCTGAGTGAAGGAGAAGCCGACCTCCGCCACGACGGCGCCCGAGGCGTCGGTGGCGCGGATGAGGGTCGGGCGCCCGGACAGGTCGTAGGTCGTGGCGACCTTGGCCCCCCCCGGGGAACGTCCGGGCGGTCGGCTTGCCGTTGCCGTCGTAGGCGAACGTGATGCACCCGCTGGAGGCGGCCGGCGTCCCGGTGGTGCAGGTGCCGCCGGGCTCGGTGACCTGGGTGAGCTGGTTGGCGGCATCCCAGGTGTACGTGGTGGTGCCGTGCGCGTCGGTGTACGTCGTGATGTTGCCGACCTTGTCGTAGGCGTAGCTCTGGTCGGCGCCGTGCGGTCCCACCTGCTTGATCAGCCGGCCGAGGGTGTCGTAGGTGAGGTCCTTGGCCCCGCCACCCAGGTCCAGGATCTTGGTCGCCAGACCCATCTCGTTGTACTGGGTGGTCACCGACGCCGCGCCCGGGTAGGTCGTCTCGACGATGTCGTCACGCACGTTGTACCGGTAGGCGACCGTCTGGTTGTTCCCGTCACGGGCAGTCGTGACCCGGCCCGCCGCGTCATGGGTGAAGACCGTCGCGCCCAGCGGTGCGGGCGGGGTGATCGAGACCAGGTTCCCGGCACCGTCGTAGGCGTAGCGGGTGACGCCACCCAGGGAATTCTTCGTCGAGCACACCTGCCCGGCGAACCCGCCGCAGACCGACCGGCTCGCGTTCTCGTAGGTGCGCTCCTCCGCCGCGGCCCCGCCGCCGGCGCTGGTGTCGACGACCCTCGTGAGGTTCCCGGCGGAGTCGTAGTCGAACTGCTTGCCGTTGCCCGCGTCGTCCTTGGTGCACTTGGGCAGGTACGGATTGCCGGAGCCCGCTCCCGGGCACGACGTGCCCTGTGCGTAGGTCGCCGAGGCGGCCGCACCCGTCGGGTAGGAGATGCCGGTCGCGTTGTGGAGCTCGTCGTACGAGTAGGTCGTGACGTTCCCCGGCGTGGACCCGGCGCCCAGGGCGTCGGTCGTCGTGGCGACGTCGTTGTTCGACGACCAGGTCTGTGAACGGGTGCGTCCGAGCGCGTCCTTCGCCGAGGTGACCCGCCCCTGGGAGTCGAACGCGTACGTGGCGGCGTTCCCGCGACCGTCGGTCACCTTGGTGCTCCCGGCCGAGTACGCGTACGCCCGCTCAGCGATCGCGGTGCCCGGCGAGGTGGCCCTGGCCTGGACGATCGAGACGACACGGTGCGAGGTGTCGTAGGTGAACGTCACGCGCTGACGCGAGGCCGCGCCGTCCGGCCCGGGGACCTCGATCGTCGCGAGGCGACCGACAGAGTCGTAGGTGTAGGACTCGACGGAGTTGCCCGGGCGTGTGACCGTCGTGAGGTTGCCCGCACCGTCCCGCCCGTAGGTCGTGCGCCGGCCCGCGGAGTCGGTGACCGCGGTGATCGTGGTCGACGTCGGATCGAGCCACTCGACGTCCAGGGCTCGCCCGCTGACGTTCGCGACCCGGGTGACCTGGCCGCTGCCGTTGTACTGGTACGTCGAGCCGGTGCCGTTGCGGTCGACGTGCGACGTCAGGTAGCCACCCGCGGCGAAGGTGAGCGTCTCACCGGACTGGTTGTACTTCACGGTGTACCGCTTCTGCGTCGAGGCGGCGTCCTCGGTCAGGGTCGCGTTGAACCCCGACTGCGGGGCCCAGGTCGACCCCGACTTCGTGAACGTCACAGAGAACCCGTTCGAGCCCCGGTACGTCGCCGTCGATCCCGAGACCTGCAGGCCTGAGTCGACGTGGCTCAGCGACGAGGACCACCCACCGCCGAAGGAACCGGCCGCCGTGGCCAGGCCGTTGTAGAACCGGTCGCTGCGCAGCGCCGGCCCTACGCCGTTCATCACCCCGTCGGACGCGGTGAGCAGCAGGTTGCCGTTCGCGACGTTGACCCGCGCCACGACATCCAAGGAGACCTCGGTCTCGTCGAACGTGAACCACGGCAGAGCACCGAGCCCCGGCGCTCCAGGAGTCGTGCCCGCGGGAGCCCGCTGGGCGGTCGCCGACCCGCTCCGCGAGCGCGTCGTCGGCCCCCCGCGGGGCCCTCGACTTGCGGCGTCCAGGCCGTCGTCGGTGCACCCGGATCCGCGACATCGACGTCATCCGTCGACTCCGGCGGCGCCCACGGTGTGTTCCACGGCGCCTCGCTCGGGGACGACGCCTGAGCATCTTCCGCTGGTGCGGCTGCCGCTGACGGAACGGTCGTGCAGGCCATGGCCAACGCCGCGATCGATGCGATCACGGCATGGGTGTGCAGGGTTCTCACGTGTGCCCCTCACGGAAGAAATGGTGTGGCTGCGTCGCCGCGAGCGAGACTTCCAGCGTGTCCCCGACCCTGCATCTGAGCGCGTGTCGACCGTGTGAACTCGTGGCGACCACTGCGCGACTGAGCTCGCAAACATCGAGCACGGCTGGACGCAGGCGGCTCGAGCGATTCCATCTGGAACCACCCCACGGCAGTCGTCGCGGTGGGCGTTGTCGTTCAACCGGCGCAGCCTCATCGAAGGGCTCAACGCACAACTGCGCTACCAGGTCCGCAACATCAACCGCGGCCACTTCCGCGTGCCCGGGCTGGTCGCGACCACCCTGTTGATGGCTGTGACGCCGGCCGCGCACAACATCGAGAGGCTCCGCGGCCGGCACCTCGCCCGACACCATCCCGACCCGTGGCAGGTCGAGCTCGGTGAGGAACCGTCGACCGAACCGCTGGACCGCCACACCTGGACGAGAGGTCGACGCCGTCCCTACCGCGGGTAGGCGCCTGAGCAGCGACGCCTGACCGCCCGGCAACTGACCGGGACGCACCTCCGCACCACCGCGTCGGCGGCAGCCTGCCCACGAGCAGCCCGACCGCGCCGAATCGACCCCAGAAGCCCCGCCGAGACCCCTCGGCGGGGCTTCTCGGCGCCCGCAATGCCGGAAGCCGCCCCGCGAGCGCCCCAGAACCGCGAAACTCCCGGTCAGAGAACCCTGACCGGGAGTTTCGGTACTGCTCGAGCGGTTCCTTCCGGAACCACCCATCTGGATCTGTGCGCGAGGCGGGATTTGAACCCGCACGCCCTTTCGGACACTGGCACCTGAAGCCAGCGCGTCTGCCGTTCCGCCACTCGCGCGCGGTTCGGAACACTAGCACGGTACGGTCCGGGTACCGAACACGCCGGTCAGGGCCTCGTCCTGCCGGATGCCGCGTCGGGTCGGTGCCCGGCTGCGGCCGCGGCACCGCCGGGCCCGGACGGGGTGTCGGTGGCCCGCGGGGCACGGGCGGAGCAGTGCACGGCTAGCATCGGGACGGACCGTCGTGGCACCACGCCCGGCGATCCACGAGCACGCTGGCGGGCCACCGGTCCGGACGACGGGCCCGGACGACGGCGGGAGGAGGTGGGCGTGGGGTTCCTCGACAAGTTCGAGAACGGCGTGGAGCGCGTCGTCAACAACGCGTTCGCGCGCGCCTTCCGCAGCGAGGTGAAGCCGATCGAGCTGGCGGACGCGCTGCGTCGCGAGCTCGACGACCGCGCCGCCGTGGTGGGCCGCGACCGCACGGTGGTGCCCAACGAGTTCACCATCGAGCTGTCCACGGCCGACTACGACCAGGTCGAGCAGTGGGGCGCGGAGGCGCTGGCGGAGGAGCTCGCGGCCAACGTCACCGACCACGCGGCGAGCCAGCACTACGCGTTCGTCGGCCCGGTGACCGTGTCGTTCAGCGAGAACACCGAGCAGGACGCCGGCCGGTTCGCGGTGCACAGCGCCACGGTGCGCGGCGCGGTGGCCCCGGCGACGACGGCGGCACCCAGCCCGCGGCACCCGCTCATCGACATCGACGGCCAGCGCTACATCCTCACGGGCCCGGTCACCGTGATCGGGCGCGGCTCGGAGGCCGACATCATCGTCGACGACCCCGGCGTCTCCCGGCGGCACCTCGAGATCCGCGTGACGCCCGACGGCGTGGTCGCCAGCGACATGGGCTCGACCAACGGCCTGTACGTCGAGGGGCACCAGGTGCCGGCGGCGACGCTCCTCGACGGCAACACGCTGACCATCGGCCGCACCCGGATCCTGTTCTGGACCGGTGGCCCGGACGTGGACGAGTGATGCGGCGCGCATGAGCGAGCTGACCGTCACCCTCCTGAGGATCGGGTACCTGGCCCTGCTGTGGCTGCTGGTGCTGTCCGCCATCACGGTGCTGCGCCGCGACCTGTACGGGACGCGCATCATCGACCGCCGCAAGGCGCCCGCACCGCGCGGCGCCCCCGCCGGCGCCGACGCCCCCGCGCCCGCCGCGGAGCCCGCCCCCCGGACCCCGCGCCGCACGCGCGGCGGCGGCCCCAGCCGGCTCGTCGTCACCGAGGGACCGCTGCGCGGCACCACCGTGCCCCTGGGCTCCTCGGCCGTGCTCATCGGCCGTGCGCCGAGCTGCACGCTCGTGCTCGACGACGACTACTCGTCGTCCCGGCACGCGCGCCTGTTCCCGCAGGACGACCAGTGGTTCGTCGAGGACCTCGGCTCCACCAACGGCACGTTCGTCGGCGACCACCGCGTCGAGCAGGCCACGCCCGTCCCCACCGGCACACCGGTGCGGGTCGGCCAGAGCGTCCTCGAGCTGCAGAGGTAGCCCGTGACGGTCGCCCTCCGCTACGCCGCGCGCTCCGACGTGGGGCTCGTGCGCTCCGACAACCAGGACTCCGCGTACGCCGGACCGCACCTCCTGGTCGTCGCGGACGGCATGGGCGGCCACGCCGGCGGCGACGTGGCCTCGTCGGTCGCGGTGGCGGCCCTCGCCCCGCTGGACGGCGAGTCGCACGGCCCCGACGACGCGCTGGACGAGCTCGAGGTCGCGCTCGACGACGCGCGCGCCGAGATCATCGCGCGCAGCACCGCCGAGCCGGACCTCGCGGGCATGGGCACGACCGTCACGGCGATCCTGCGCGCGGGCAACAAGCTCGCGATGGTGCACCTCGGCGACAGCCGCGGGTACCTGTTCCGCGACGGCGTCCTCTCGCAGGTCACCACCGACCACACGTTCGTGCAGCACCTCGTCGACACCGGCCGCATCACCGCCGAGGAGGCGGAGCACCACCCGCAGCGCTCGGTGGTCATGCGCGTGCTGGGCGACTTCGACGCCGACGTCACCGCGGACCTCTCGGTCCGCGAGGCGCGCGTCGGCGACCGGTGGCTGCTGTGCTCCGACGGCCTGTCCGGCTTCGTCTCCGCCGAGACGATCGAGGAGACGCTCGCGACGATCCCCGACGTCGACGCGTGCGCCGACCGGCTCGTGCAGCTCGCGCTGCGCGCGGGCGGCGGCGACAACGTGACGGTCGTGCTCGCCGACGTCGTCGAGCTCGACGACCTGCCCGACGGCGCGATGCCCGGCACCAACGCGAGCGTCGTCGGCGCGGCCGCGCTGTCCCGCAAGCGGCGGTCCGCGGCGGCCGAGAGCCCCGCCGCCCGCGCGGCCTGGCTGTCCAGCCGCGCACGCCGCGGCGAGGGCACGGCCACCGAGGCGTCCGACGACACCGACCCGGAGACGCCGCCCGGCGGCACGGGCGCGGTCGCCGCCGCCGGCACGGACGCCGACGGGCCGGACCGCGACGGCGACGAGGACGAGCCCCTGGCGCCCGAGCCGCGCCGCCGTGGGCTCGTCGTCACGTGGGTCGTCGTGGGCGTCGCGCTCGTCGCCGCCGTCGTGCTCGGCTACCTGTGGACGCAGCAGCAGTACTACGTCGGCCACGCCGACGGCCGCGTGACGGTGTACCGCGGCATCCCGCAGACGCTCGGCCCGCTGGAGCTCGCGTCCGTGGTGGAGACGACCGACGTCGAGGTGGCCGACCTGCCGGCCTACCTGCGCGAACGCGTCGAGCAGACGATCTCCGCCCGGTCGCTCGCGCAGGCGCGGGACCTCGTCGACATGCTCGCCGACGGCGTCGAGGAGGAGGAGCCGGCCACGCCCGCGCCGACGCCCACGCCCGAGCAGCCGGCGTCCGACCCGACCGTGCCCGACCAGCCCGTCGACGGCCAGCCCGCGGACGGCCAGCCCGCGACCGACCTGCCCGGAGCCGACGTCCCGTGATGGCCTCCATCCAGCCCCACCGG
This sequence comes from Cellulomonas sp., assembly GCA_031178625.1. Lineage (GTDB taxonomy): Bacteria > Actinomycetota > Actinomycetes > Actinomycetales > Cellulomonadaceae > Cellulomonas. The sequence continues at coordinate 7,075 of JAPSIR010000051.1, read as the reverse complement.
GTCCGTCCCGGGCGCGGGACCGAGCTGCTGCTGCTCGTGCCCGCCCTCGGCATCGGCATCGCCGGGTACGTCCTCGCCGGCCTGGGCGTCACCGACCAGGTCCCGCCGCACGCCGTCGCGTACGCGGTCGGCACCACCGTGCTCGCGCTCGTCGTGCACGTGGTGCTGCGCCTGCGCGCGCCCTACGCGGACCCGGTGATCCTGCCGGTCGTCGTCGCCCTCAACGGGCTGGGCCTCGGGATGATCTCCCGCATCTCGCTCGCGTACGCCGCGCGCGGCCGCGCGGACTCCGGGTTCGCGGACCGCCAGCTCGCGTGGACCGCCATCTCCGTGGCCCTCGCGGTGGGCGTGCTCCTGCTGCTGCGCGACCACCGGACGCTGCGCCGGTACACGTACACGGCGATGGTCGCGGCGCTCGCGCTCATCGTCCTGCCGCTGCTGCCCGTCATCGGCCAGACCGTGAACGGCGCCCGGATCTGGGTGCGCGTCGGCCCGGTCGGCATGCAGCCCGCCGAGTTCGCCAAGATCGCGCTCGCCGTGTTCTTCGCCGGCTACCTCGTGACGCACCGCGACACGCTGGCCCTGGCCGGCAAGAAGGTGCTGGGGCTCCAGCTGCCGCGCGCACGCGACCTCGGGCCGATCCTGCTCGTCTGGGGCGTGTCCCTGCTCGTCCTCGTCGGGCAGCGCGACCTCGGCACCTCGCTGCTGTTCTTCGGCCTGTTCGTCGCGATGCTCTACCTCGCCACCGAGCGCACCAGCTGGGTCGTCATCGGCCTCCTGCTGTTCGTCGGCGGCGCGATCGCAGCCGCGGCGACGTTCGCCCACGTCGGCGCGCGCTTCGACGTGTGGCTGCGGGCCCTCGACCAGGACGTGTACGGGCGCGAGTTCGGCGGGTCGTACCAGGTGGTGCAGGGGCTGTTCGGCATGGCCAACGGCGGGCTGTTCGGCACCGGCTGGGGTCAGGGCCGGCCGGACCTGGTGCCGTACGCCGAGTCCGACTTCATCATCGCGTCCATCGGCGAGGAGCTCGGGCTGACCGGCCTGCTCGCCGTGCTGCTGCTGTACACGGTGCTCGCCGAGCGCGGCCTGCGCACCGCCATCGGCGTGCGCGACGGGTTCGGGAAGCTCCTCGCGGGCGGCCTGTCGTTCGTCGTGGCGTTCCAGCTGTTCGTCGTCGTCGGCGGGGTCACGCGGATCATCCCGCTCACCGGCCTGACCACGCCGTTCCTCGCGTACGGCGGCTCGTCCCTGGTCGCCAACTGGATCATCGCGGCGCTGCTGCTGCGGATCTCCGACGAGGCGCGCCGGCCCGTGCCGGTGGTCCGGGCGGTGCCGACACCCGACATCGGGGTGCCGGTGGCCGTCGCCGGCCGCGCCGAGCGCGCCGACGGACCCGTCCGATCGTCCGCGCGCACCGCGCCCGACGACCCCGGACCCCGACCCGACGACCGACCGACCGAGCACATCGGGGGTGACGACCGGTGAACACGCCGCTGCGCCGCCTCGCCACGCTCGTCCTCGTCATGTTCGTCGCCCTCATGGGCAGCGCGTCCTGGGTGCAGTTCGGGCAGGCGGGCGACCTCAACACCGACCCGCGCAACGCCCGCACGCTGTACCGCGAGCACGGCAACGCCCGCGGGCCCATCGTCGCCGGCGGCGAGGCGATCGCCGCGTCCGTGCCCGTCGACGACCCCTTCGGGTACCAGCGCACGTACGCGAACGGCGAGCTGTACTCCGCCGTGACGGGCTTCTACTCGATCGCGAACGGCCGCAGCCAGCTCGAGCGCGCCGCGAACGACCAGCTCACGGGCCGGGGGGACCAGCTCTTCTTCTCGCGCATCCGCGACCTGCTCACCGGCCGCCGGCCCGAGGGCGCGGCCGTCGAGACGACGATCCTGCCCGCCGCGCAGCAGGCCGCCCGGACCGCGCTGGGCGACCAGCAGGGGGCCGTCGCCGCGATCGAGCCGTCCACGGGTCGCATCCTCGCGCTCGTCTCCACGCCCGGCTTCGACCCGAACGTCCTCGCCGTGCACAGCACCAGCGAGGCCTCCGCCCGGTACGCCGAGCTCGACGCCGCCGAGGGCAACCCCCTGCGCAGCAACGCCACGCAGGAGCGGTACGCACCCGGCTCGACGTTCAAGCTCGTCACCGCCGCGGCCGCGCTCGAGAGCGGCGCGTACGGCCCCGAGACGGGCGTCCCGTCGCCGGTCCAGCTGACGCTCCCCCAGACCAGCGCCACGATCGGCAACTTCGGCGGCAGCAGCTGCGGCGGCGACGAGGTCAGCCTCGCCGAGGCGCTGCGCGTCTCCTGCAACACCGCGTTCGCGAACCTCGGGCTCACGCTCGGCGAGGACGCGCTGCGCGAGCAGGCGGAGCGGTTCGGGTTCGACGGCGGCGAGCTGACGATCCCCACGCAGGTCGTCCAGAGCGTCTTCCCCACCGACCTCGACCCGCCGTCGCTCGCGCAGACCGCCATCGGCCAGCGCGACGTCGCCGCGACGCCGCTGCAGGTCGCGATGATCAGCGCCGCGATCGCCAACGGCGGGCAGGTCATGCGGCCGTACCTCGTCGAGACCGTGCGCGCCGCCGACCTCACGGTCGTCTCGCAGACGGACCCGGAGACGCTGTCGACCGCAGTCTCGGCGGAGACCGCGAGCGCGCTCACGCAGATGATGGTCGGTGTCGTCGAGTCGGGCACGGGCCGCTCCGCGCGGCTGCCGGGCGTCCAGGTGGCCGGCAAGACGGGCACGGCCGAGACGGTGCCGGGCGAGCCGCCGCACGCGTGGTTCACGGCGTTCGCGCCGGCGGAGGCGCCGCGCGTCGCGGTCGCGGTGATCGTCGAGAACGGCGGGAACCTCGGCAACGAGGCGACGGGTGGGCAGGTCGCGGCGCCGGTCGCGCGGGCCGTGATCGAGGCGGTGCTCGCATCGTGAGGACGGGTCCGGGCGTCGCGCTCGGCGGCGGGCGCTACCGGCTCCTGCGGCGGATCGCCGTGGGCGGCATGGGTGAGGTGTGGGAGGCGAACGACGACGCGCTGCAGCGTCCGGTCGCCGTCAAGGTGCTGCGCGCCGAGTTCGCGGGCGACGGCGGGTTCCTCGAGCGGTTCCGCACGGAGGCGCGCAACTCCGCTGCCCTGTCGCACCCGAACATCGCCGCGCTGTTCGACTACGGCGAGCAGGACGGGTCCGCCTACCTCGTCATGGAGCTGGTCGTCGGCGAGCCGCTGAGCGACCTGCTCGAGCGCGAGCCCGTGCTGGACCCGCGCCGCCTGCTGCCCGTGCTCGCGCAGACGGCCCGCGGCCTGCACGCCGCGCACCTGGCGGGCGTCGTGCACCGCGACGTGAAGCCGGGCAACATCCTGCTCGCGCGCTCGGGCAAGGTGAAGATCACCGACTTCGGCGTCTCCCTCGCCGCCGACCAGAAGACCATGACCGCCACCGGCATGGTCATGGGCACGGCGCAGTACCTCTCCCCCGAGCAGGCGGTCGGCCGCGCGGCGACGCCGCTGTCCGACCTGTACTCGCTGGGCGTCGTCGCGTACGAGGCCCTCGCCGGCAAGCGTCCGTTCACGGGCCCGACCGCGGTCGACATCGCGGTCGCGCACGTCAACGACCCCGTGCCGCCGCTGCCCACGACGGTCGAGCGGCGCCTGGCCGCGCTCGTGCTGCGCCTGCTCTCGAAGGAGCCCGCCGAGCGGCCGGCGTCGGGCGAGGAGCTGGCCGGCATGTTCGACCGGCTGGTGCCGCAGACGCCGCCGTCGGGCGTCCCCGTGCTGGTCACGCGGCCGCAGCGGCCGCGGGACGAGTTCGCGCGCCCCCGCCGCGAGGAGCAGGCGCCCGCGCCGGCCGCCGCGGCACCGCCGTCGTACCCGCCGTCCCGCCGCGGGCGCGGCACCGCCCGGCCGGAGCCCGCACCGGGCACCCGCCGGGCGGCGGCCCGCGCCGCCGCTCCCCCGCCCAGCCCCGTGCTCGGGGCGGTGCGCGACGCCGGCCAGAACCTGCGCCGCCTGCGGCTGCCCCTCGTCATCCTCGTGCTCGTGCTCGTGGCGCTGCTCGGCGCGGCGCTGGCCGACCGGGTCGTCGGTGCGCAGGGCCCCGCCGGCGCGACGTCGACCGTGCGGGCGACGGGTGTGACGGCCACCGACCAGTACCCTCGTGCGGACGCACCCGGTGGGATGATCACCGGGGAACGCCGGGACGCGCGTGCGCACACCGACCCGGCAGGGCGGGACCCGGGCCATCTGCCCGTCCCGCGATCGACGGAAGTGAAGGACGCCTAGTGGTGGACGACGGATCCCGCATCCTTGCCAACCGGTACGAGGTCGGTGAGCTCATCGGGCGCGGCGGCATGGCCGAGGTGCACATCGGGCACGACACCCGGCTCGGCCGCACGGTCGCCATCAAGATCCTGCGCTCCGACCTGGCCCGCGACCCCTCGTTCCAGAACCGGTTCCGGCGCGAGGCGCAGTCCGCCGCCGCGCTCAACCACCCGGCGATCGTCGCCGTGTACGACACGGGTGAGGACCTCGTCACCGAGGCCACCGGCGTGATCGCGCACGTGCCCTTCATCGTCATGGAGTACGTCGAGGGCCACACCGTGCGGGACATCCTGCGCGACGGTCACGCGGTGCCCATCGACGAGGCGGTGGAGATCACCGCCGGTGTCCTGTCGGCGCTGGAGTACTCGCACCACGCCGGCATCGTGCACCGCGACATCAAGCCCGCGAACGTCATGATCACGCCCACGGGCGCGGTCAAGGTGATGGACTTCGGCATCGCCCGCGCCGTCGCCGACTCCGCCGCGACGATGACGCAGACCCAGGCCGTCATCGGCACCGCGCAGTACCTCTCCCCCGAGCAGGCGCGCGGCGAGCAGGTCGACACCCGCTCCGACCTGTACTCGACCGGCTGCCTGCTGTTCGAGCTGCTCACCGGCCGCCCGCCGTTCGTGGGCGACTCCCCCGTCGCCGTGGCGTACCAGCACGTGCGCGAGGCGCCGCCCGTGCCCAGCCAGATCGCGTCCGACGTGCCCGAGGCGCTCGACCGCATCACGCTGAAGGCCCTCGCCAAGGAGCGCGACGCCCGCTACTCGACGGCCGCGGAGTTCCGCTCCGACCTCGAGGCGGTGCTGCGCGGCGGCGCCGTCAACGCGCCGGCCGTCGGCGCCGCGCTCGCCGCGGTGCCGACCGGCGACGCCACGCAGGTCATGGCCCCGCCGGCCGCGACGACGCAGGCGATGCCGCCGGCCGTGGCGGGCTCGCCCTGGGGCTCGACCGGCATCATGACGGGCGCGACCCCGCCGGAGGACGAGCCGGAGGAGAAGCGCAAGCCCTGGCTGATGTGGACGCTCATCGCGGTGGCCGTGCTGGCCGTCGCGGGCATCATCTGGCTGCTGATGTCGGGCGAGCGCAACGCCGACCCCGAGACCGTCACCGTGCCGGGGGTGGCGGGGCAGTCGCAGGAGCAGGCGATCGCGGCGCTCGAGGCGGCCGACCTGGTCCCCGTCCCGCAGCAGGAGGCGAGCGAGCTCCCGGCCGGCCAGGCGACGCGCACGGACCCCGCCGAGGGCGAGGAGGTCCCCCCCGGCTCCGACGTGAGCCTCTTCATCTCGACCGGACCCGCCGAGGTCACCGTGCCGGACGTGACGGACCGCACCGAGGCGGAGGCCGTGCGCCTGCTCGAGGCCGAGGGCCTCGTCGTCTCCGACACCCGCACGCCGGTCGACCACCCGACCATCGCGCGCGGACGCGTCGTCAGCACCGACCCGCCCGCCAACGCACCCGTCGACGCGGGCGCGGAGGTCACGCTGTCGGTGTCCAGCGGCAACGTCGTGGTCCCCAACGTGACCGGCCAGAACGTCGAGGACGCCACCACCGCGCTGCGCGAGGCGGGCCTGCAGGTCGCGACGTCCGAGGAGCCCAGCGAGGACCAGCCCGAGGGGACCGTGGTCTCGCAGGACCGCGCCGAGGGCAACATCGTGCCGCAGGGCACGACCGTCAACCTCGGGGTCGCGTCGCCGCCGACCACCGCCACCGTGCCCACCACGCTGCGCGGCCAGACGTACGAGGCGGCCGTGCAGGCCCTGGCCGCCGTCGGCCTGACCAACGTCCGCCGCGAGGACGTCCAGTCCGACGAGCCGGCGGGCACCGTCATCTCCTCCGACCCGAACGGCGGCACGAAGATCGCCCGCGACCAGCAGGTCGCCCTGCGGGTCTCCCGCGGCCCGACCGGGGGCGGCAACCAGAACCCGGCGCCCACGCAGACGCCGCCCGGGCAGGGCGACGACGACGACTGACGCCGCGACGTGACGAGGAAGGCCCCCGGGGAGCTCCCCGGGGGCCTTCGTCGTCGGTGCTGCGGTCGTCCCGTGCTGCGGTGCCGCGGGTGTCAGAGCCGCACGAGCGGGTGCAGCCCCACCGAGCGCTCGACCGCGTCGGTGGCGCCGCAGACCTCGAGCCAGTTGGCGAGCAGCCGGTGGCCGCCCTCGGTGAGCACCGACTCGGGGTGGAACTGCACGCCGTGCAGGGGCAGCTCGCGGTGCTGCAGGCCCATGACGATGCCGTGCGCCCGCGCCGTGACCTCGAGCTCGTCGGAGAACGTGCCGTCGACCACCGCGAGCGAGTGGTACCGGGTCGCCGTGAACGGCGTCGGCAGGCCGGCCAGCACGCCGTCACCGGCGTGCTCGACCTCGCTCGTCTTGCCGTGCATCAGCTCGGGCGCGTGCGTCACCGTGCCGCCGAACACCTCGCCGAGCGCCTGGTGGCCCAGGCACACGCCCAGCATCGGCGTGCCGGCGGTCGCGCAGTCGCGGATCACCTGCAGGCTCTGGCCGGCGTCGGCGGGCGTGCCCGGGCCGGGGGACACGAGCACGCCGTCGAACCCGGCGCGCTCCGCGGCGGGCGGCACGGCGTCGTTGCGCACGACCTCGGTCTTCGCCCCGAGCTGGTCCAGGTAGCCGACGATCGTGTAGACGAACGAGTCGTAGTTGTCGATCACGAGGATCCGCGTCACGTCACTCACCCACCGTGGTCTCGTTGAACGGCATGTACGGCGCCACGGCGGGGTACAGCCACAGG
>JAPSIR010000231.1 GCA_031178625.1 Cellulomonas sp. | reverse complement strand
GCCGATCGCCGGCCTGCGCGCCGCGGTGCCGCCCACCACCGACGCCCCCGCGGCGGGCACCGACGACCTCACCGCCGACACGGCGCCGACGCCCGTCGTGCCCGCGCCCGGCACCGGTCGCCGCGCCAGCGGCTGGGACCTGCCGGGGCGCGACGCCGGCGGGCCCGCTGCCGGCCCGGGCGTCGACGGTCCCGACCCCGACCGCACCCGCGCCGACCGCAGCCACGCCGACAGCACGGGCGTCGACCGCACCGGGCACGACCGTGCACCCGGCGCGGTGGACGGCCGCTCCGCCGACCGCACGGTCGACCGCACCCCCGACCGCACCGCCGCCCACCCCGGCCCCGCCCGGGACGGCTGGCCGTACCCGGAGCTCGCGATGCTCGCGAAGCGCCGGCGCGCCGTCACGACCCTCGTCTGGGCGCGGGAGCGCCGCGGTCAGCGCTTCACGGCCGTGCTGCTGCCGGACGGCCTCATCGAGCTCCCCGACGGCAGCACGGTCGCGGACCCGGACGAGGCCGCGACGCGGGTCGCGGGTGTCGAGGCCGTGGACGGCTGGCGCGCGTGGCGGCTCGGCGACGGCGGACCGACGCTCGCGGAGGCGACGGGCGCGCTCTGACGCGGGGCGGGTGAGGATGTGACCGGCGGTGAGGACGTGACCGTCAGCCCCACCCGTACGCCGTGAGCCACCGGGTGACCTCCGCGTAGAACCGCTCGCGCGCGGGGCGTGCCGACAGCGTCAGGTCGTGCATGCCGCCGGGGATGCGCACGAGCGTGCTGACCGGGCCCAGGTGCACGGTGCGGCGCGCGATCGCCTCGGTGTCGAGGACGACGTCCGCGGACCGCATGTCGTCGGTCCAGCGCGGGCTGATGAGCGTGCGGGACGACAGCGCCGTCAGCACCGGCACCCCGATGGCGAGGCCGCGCGCGACGGTCGCGTGCCCCGCGAGCACGGCCCGCAGCCACCCGGCGCGCACGGGGAACGACGGCGTGGGGCGCCACCGCTCGTCGACGGTCCACTCGCCGCCCGTCGCCGCGGCGATCGTGCGCGCGTAGTAGCCCGGGTCGATGTTGGGCAGCGGCGCGCGCGGCTGGAAGCGGGCGATCTGGTGGATCGCCGGTGCGCTGACGTGCCGCGCGACGGCCGACCCCTGCAGCTCGAGCCACGGGCTGTTGAGGACCAGCCCGCTGACGGTGCCGGGGTGCCGCGCGGCCCACAGCGACAGGGTCAGCCCGCCGGTCGAGTGACCCATGAGGACGATCCGTGCGACGGGCCCGAGCTCGGTCCGCACGCGACGCAGCGCCGCGGCGATCTCCTCGTCGTAGGTGCGCAGGTCCTCGACGTACCCGGGCGTCTGGTGGGGGCGCAGCGACCGGCCGTACTTGCGCAGGTCGAGCGCGTAGAAGGCCGCACCGAGGCCGTGCCAGTACTGCGCGAGCGGCGCCTGGAAGAAGTAGTCGGACCAGCCGTGCACGTAGAGCACCGCGCGCGCGGGCCGGAGCGTGGGGTCGGGCACGTAGCGGACGAGCGTGGCGACGACGGGCCCCTCGTCGTCGTCCGCGAGCGGCAGCAAACGGGCCTCGAACCCGTCGCCGAGCACGTCGGGCGTCCACCGGTCGGCGTGCAGGTCGTCGGACGTCCACGCCGGCGGCGCGGTGCCGGCCGGCACGTCGGGCGCGGCGGGGACCGGCGCGGCGGACGGTGCGCCCGTCGTCGGCTCCACGTGCACCCCCGTCCGGCCCGTCAGACCTCGAGGACGATCTTGCCGAACTGCTCGCCGCGCCACATCCGACGGAGGGCGTCGGCGGCGCGGGCCAGCGGGTACGTCGAGTCGACGACCGGCCGCACGCCCGTCCGCGCGAGGAACGCGAGGACCTGCCCGAGCTCGTCGCGCGTGCCCATCGTCGCGCCGACGACGCTGATCTCCTGGAAGAAGACGCGGGTCAGCGACGCCGGGGCGGGGTCGCCGGAGGTGAGGCCGGCGACGACGACGCGCCCGCCCGGCCGCACCGAGCGCACGGAGTGGTCCCACGTCGCCCTGCCGACGCTGTCGAGGACGACGTCGAACCGCCCGGCGCGCGCACCGGGCTCCAGAGCGGCGGCGGCCCCGAGGGCGAGCGCCCGCTCGCGCCGGCCCGCGTCCCGGCCCGTGACGACCATCTCCAGCCCCGCCGCGGCCCCGAGCTGCACCGCCGCGACCGCCAGGCCGCCGCCCGCGCCCTGCACCAGGACGCGCTGCCCGGGCTGCGCGCCGCCCGACCGGAAGAGCATCCGGTAGGCCGTCAGGTACGCGGTCGGCACGCACGCCGCCTCGACCCAGGAGAGCTCGGCCGGCTTCGGCACGACGTTCCACGCCGGGACCGCCACCTGCTCGGCGAGCGTGCCGGGGTAGCGCTCGGAGAGCAGCGTGCGCGGCTCGTCGGCGTCGACGCCGCGGCCGTCGGGCCCGCCCACGACCGCGTGCACGACGACCTCGCGCCCGTCGGCGGCGACCCCGGCCGCGTCGGTGCCGAGCACCATGGGCAGCTGCTCCGCGCGCAGGCCGACGCCCCGCAGCGACCACAGGTCGTGGTGGTTGAGCGACGCGGCGCGGACGTCGACGGTGGTCCAGCCGGCGGGCGGGTCGGCGACGAGCTCGGGTGCGGGGGCGTCGCCGACGGCGAGGCCCGACAGCGGGTCGTCGGCGGAGAACGCGGTGACGCGGGCGCTCAGCATGCCGTCACGCTAGCGGCGCGCGCGCGTCCCACCCCAGCGGCGACGCCCGGTCGGGTGGCGGTCGCCGCCGCCGCGCCGTCAGCGGCGGGCCGCGCCCTCGCGCAGGAAGTCGGTGACGAGCGCGCCCACCTGGTCCTCCTCGATGAGGAAGCCGTCGTGCCCGTGCGGCGAGCGCACGTACCGGACCGGCCCGGCGCCGGGCACGCCGGCCGCGACCCGCTCCGACTGCGCGGGCAGGAACAGCCGGTCGGAGTCGACGGCGACGACGAGGCCGCGCGCGGTGATCTGCGCGAGGGCCGCCTCGACGCCGCCGCGGTCACGGCCGAGGTCGTGCGTGATCATCGACCGTGTCAGCGCGACGTACGTGTTCGCGTCGAACCGCCGGGACAGCTTGTCGCCGTGGTGGTCGAGGTACGACTGCACCGCGAAGCGGCCGCCCTCGAGCGGGTCCTCCGCGCCCTGCGGGATGCGCCCGAACCGCTCGTCGAGCTCCGCGGCCGACCGGTACGTCTGGTGCGCGATCTGCCGCGCGATGCCGAGCCCGACGTGCGGGCCGTCGCCGGCGGCGGCGTCGTAGTAGTCGCCGTCGCGGTACCGCGGGTCCGCGCGGATCGCGCTCAGCTGCGTGTGGAACCCGGCGATCTGGTCGCCGCTGGTCTGCGCGCACGTCGCGATCGCGGCGAACGCCTCGACACGCTCCGGTGCGGACGCCGCCCACTCCAGCACGCGCAGCCCGCCCATCGACGCGCCGATGACGAGCGCCCACTGGTCGATGCCGAGCAGGTCCGCGAGCCGCACCTCCGCCGCGACCTGGTCACGCACGGTCAGCAGCGGGAACCGGCTGCCCCACGGGCGGCCGTCGGGCGCGGTGGACGCCGGGCCCGTCGACCCCTGGCAGCCGCCCAGCACGTTGGGGGCGACGACGAACCAGCGGTCCGTGTCGATCGGCGCGCCGGGGCCGACCATCGACTGCCACCAGCCCGCCGTCGGGTGCCCCTCGCCGGCGGGGCCGGTCACGTGCGAGTCGCCCGTGAGCGCGTGCAGCACGAGCACCGCGTTGCCGCCGTCCTCGTCGAGCTCGCCCCACGTCTCGTACGCGAGCCGCACCGCGGGCAGGCGGCCGCCCGACTCGAGCGCGAACGGACCGAGGTCGGCGAACCGCCGCCGCCCGACGGGGTCGCCGTCGCGCCACGCCGCGCTCGCGGGCACGGGGCTGCCGGTCCCCGGTCGGCGGGAGCCCAGGGTCGCGCCGCGGCGGCTGCGACGGCCGACGTCCGGGACGCCGCCCGCGCCCCCGCCCGGCAGCGCGCCGCCGGGCACGACGGGTCCGGGGGACGCGTCGTGGGGGGCGGGCGTGCCGGGGCGGGGGCGGGGCGTCGTCATGCGGTGGGGCTCCTCGGGGTGACGGTCGCTCAGGCGCCCTTGGCGGCGCGGAAGCCGGCGTCCAGGTCGGCCAGGATGTCGTCGACGTGCTCGATGCCGACGGCCAGGCGGACGAGCCCGGGCGTGACGCCGGACAGCTCCTGCTCCTCGGGCGTGAGCTGGCTGTGCGTCGTCGACGCCGGGTGGATCACGAGCGAGCGGACGTCGCCGATGTTGGCGACGTTGGAGTGCAGCTCGAGCGCCGACACGAACGCCTGACCGGCCGCCGACCCGCCCTCGAGCTCGAACGCGAGGACCGCACCGGCGCCCCGGGGAGCGTACTTCAGCTGGTTCGCGTGCCACGGGCTGGACTCCAGGCCCGCGTAGTGCACGCGCACGACGTCCTCGCGCGCCTCGAGCCACTCGGCGACCTTCTGCGCGTTGGCGACGTGCCGCTCGAGCCGCAGGGACAGCGTCTCGATGCCCTGCGCGATGAGGA
>JAPSIR010000050.1 GCA_031178625.1 Cellulomonas sp. | reverse complement strand
ACCACTTCCCCGACAAGGAGGCGCTCCTGCTCGGGTTCATCACGCACGAGACCGAGCAGTACGCCGCCGGCCTGCAGGCGTCCCTCGACGACATCGACGACCCCGTCGAGCAGCTGCGCGCCTACGTGCGCGCCCAGGCCTCGCTCACCCGCGTCTTCCACGTGGCCCCCGGCCCCGAGCTGCGGTCCGTGCTGTCCCGCGGTGCGCAGGCCCGCGTGCGCGAGCACGTCGGCGTGGTCGAGCAGATCCTGCGCCGCATCCTCGCCGCCGGCATCGCGTCCGGCGCGTTCCCCGCGCAGGACCTCGACACCACGGTGCCGCTCGTCAACGCGTGCCTGTCCGGCCGCAACCTCCCCGACGTCGACGGGCCCGACCGCGAGCGCGCGGTCGGGCAGACGGAGGCGTTCGTCCTGCGCGCGGTCGGTGCCGTCGTGCCGGTGGCGGCCTGAGCGCGGCCCGCGGCGGGCGCCCGCAGGGACGCGGCGCGGGACGACCCGACCGCGCCGCGACCGGCCGGCCCGACCGCGGCACCGGCCGACCGCAGCGCGGGACCGGCCGCCCGGCGCGGGTGACGACGACCCGGTCCGTCGCGCGGCGCCCGGACGCGACCGCCGTCGAGCTCACGTTCCTGCCGGGGCTGCGTGACGTCGTCGCCGCCGAGGTGGCGGACCTGCTCCCGGACGCGCGCGACCTGCGCGACGTGCCCGGTCGCGACGACGCGGTCGCGCTGCGCCTCCCGGGGCCGCTCGCGCCCGTGGTGCGGCTGCGGACGGCCGTCGCCGCGTGGGTCGTCGTGCACCTCGACGTGCCGCGGCCGGCGTCGATCGCCGGCCCGCAGCACCTGCAGCGCGTCGTGGACGCCGTGTACGCGTCCCTGCGGGTGACGGGCTCGTCGACGTTCCGGTTCGAGGCGGCCGGCAGCGGCTCGCCCACGTTCGTGCGGCTCGCCGAGCTGCTGCACGAGGCGACCGGGCTGCGGCACGACGCCGAGCGCGGCGACCTCGTCCTGCGCGTGCGCCGCGGCACCGGGCCGGCGGACGGCGGGCGGTCCGCCGCGGTGGACCCGGGCTGGGACGTGCTCGTGCGCGTCGGTCCCCGGCCGCTGTCGGCGCGGACGTGGCGCGTGGTCGACTTCCCCGGCGCGGCGAACGCGACGATCGCCGCGGCGATGACCCGGCTCGCCGGCGTCCGCGACGACGACCGCGTGCTCAACCTCATGTGCGGCTCCGGCACGCTGCTGGTCGAGCGCCTGCTGACGGCCCCCGCGGCGGTCGCCGTGGGCGTCGACCTGGCGGAGCCGGCCCTCGACGCGGCGCGCGCGAACCTCGAGGCCGCGGGCCTGCTCGGACGGGCGTCGCGCGCGGCGCTGGTCCGCGCCGACGCGACGGACGCGGCCGCGGTGCGGGACGTCGTCGCCGCCCGGATGGCGGTCGACGACCGGCCGGCCGCGGCGGACGTCGTGCTCGCGGACCCGCCGTGGGGCACGCTGCACGGCTCGCACGCCGCCAGCCCGGCGCTGCACGCGGACCTGCTGCGCGTCGCGCACGCCGTCACGGCGCCGGGTGCCCGCCTGGTCGTCCTCACGCACGAGGTCAAGGTGATGGAGCGCGTCGTGCGGGACGCGGCCGACCTGTGGACGCCCGTCTCGACCACCCGCGTCTACGCGAAGGGGCACCACCCGCGCGTGCACGTGCTGCGCCGGGCCTGACGCCCGCACGTCGCCGCACGTCAGGCCCGTCGAACCGCTTACGGGACGAAACGCTTCACGCCTGTCGCTGTCCGCCACCCCGGGGCGACCCTGGGCGCCGACGCGCCCTCGTCGCCGCGGGCACCGGCAGCGCCGCCGGCCCGCCGCGGCTTCCCCGCACCGCGCGTCCCGACCCGACGGGAGACCCGCATGACCTGGAGAAGCCGCCTGCGCACCCTCGCGCTCGCCGTCCCCCTGGCCGTCGTCGCCACGACCGTCGTCACCGCCGTGCCCGCCGCGGCGCACGGCTCGGTGACGGACCCGCCGACGCGCAACTACCGCTGCTGGAACGTCTGGGGCGACCGCTTCCAGGACCCGGCGATGGCCACGCAGGACCCCATGTGCTGGCAGGCCTGGCAGGCGAACACGAACGCGATGTGGAACTGGAACGGGCTCTACCACGAGGGCATCGGCGGCCGGCACGAGGAGCTCATCCCCGACGGGCAGCTGTGCTCGGGCGGCCGCACCGAGGGCGGCCGGTACGACGCCATGGACACGCCCGGGCCGTGGGTCGCCACCACCGTGCCGAGCCGCTTCACGCTCACCCTCACCGACCAGGCGAAGCACGGCGCCGACTACCTGCGCGTCTACGTGACGAAGCCCGGGTTCGACCCCACGCGCGCGGCACCGGCGTGGTCCGACATGCAGCTGCTCAAGGTCACGGGCCGGTACGCGCCCGCCGGCGAGTACCGCACCGACGTCGACCTGACCGGCCGCTCCGGGCGCGCGATCCTCTACACGATCTGGCAGGCCAGCCACTCCGATCAGCCGTACTACCTGTGCAGCGACATCAGCATCGGCGGGCCCGCGCCGACGCCCACGGTCGTGCCGACGCCCACGCCGACCGCCACCCCGACGGCCACGCCGACGCCCACCCCGACGCGGACGCCGACCCCGACGCCCACGCCGACGGTCGTCCCCACGCCCACGCCCACGGTCGTCCCGACGCCCACCCCGACCGCCGGGACGGGTGCCTGCACGGCGACGGTCCGCGTGGTCGGCTCGTGGCCCGGTGGCTGGCAGGGCGAGCTGACGGTCACGGCCGGCGCCGCCGGCACGACCGGCTGGCGCGCCACGGTCGCCGGCGCCACGGTGACGCAGGCGTGGAGCGCGTCCGCGTCCGGCGCCACGCTGACGAACGCGTCGTGGAACGGCACGCTCGCACCGGGCGGCACGACGACGGCCGGCTTCCTCGCGTCGGGTGAGCCGGGCACCCCGACGGCCACGTGCACGACCGCCTGACGCGCCACCCACGGCCGTGAGACCGTCGTCGTCGTGGGGGCCGGGCCCGCCGGGCTGGTGCTGGGGCTGCTGCTCGCACGCGCGGGCGTGCGCGTCACGGTGCTCGAGAAGCACGCCGACTTCCTGCGCGACTTCCGCGGCGACACCGTGCACCCGACGACGCTCGCGATGCTCGACGACCTCGGGCTGGGCGACCGCGTCGCCGCGCTGCCGCACTCGCGCGTGGTCCGGGCGGCCGTCGACACCCCCGACGGCCGGGTCGTCGTCGCGGACCTCGGGCGCCTGCCGCTGCGGCACCCGTACATCGCGATGGTCCCGCAGTGGGACCTGCTCGCCCTGCTCGCGGACGCCGCCGCGGAGGAGCCCACGTTCGAGCTGCGCGTCGAGCACGAGGTCACCGGTGTGGTGCGGGACGCCGGCGGGCGCGTCGTGGGCGTCGAGCACCGCGGGCCCGACGGGTCGGGACGCCTGGGCGCCGACCTCGTCGTCGCGTGCGACGGGCGCTGGTCCGCGGTGCGGCGCGCGGTGGGCCTGCCGTGGACGTCCACCCGCGTCCCGTTCGACGTGTGGTGGGTGCGCGTCCCCACCCGCCACCGCGTGGGCGAGTCGCTCGTGCCGCGGCTGCTGCCCGGGCGCGCGGCCGTCCCCATCCCGCGTGAGGGGTACCTGCAGCTCGCCGTCCTCGGGCCCAAGGGCACCGACGCCGCCGTGCGGGCACGGGGTCTCGACGCGTTCCGGGCCGAGGTCGCGGCGCTCGTCCCGGAGGTCGCGGACGACGTGACCGGCATCGCGTCGATGGACGACGTCAAGCACCTCGACGTGCGGGTCGACCGGCTGCGCCGCTGGCACGCGCCCGGGGTGCTGTGCATCGGCGACGCCGCGCACGCGATGTCGCCCGTCGGGGGCGTCGGCGTCAACCTGGCCGTGCAGGACGCGGTCGCGACGGCCCGGCTGCTGGCGCCGGCCCTGCGCCGCGGCACGCTGACCGGCCGGGCCGGCGACCGGCTGCTGGCGCGGGTGCGGCGCCGGCGCCTGGTGCCCACGGTCGTCGTCCAGGCGGCGCAGCGCGTCGCCCACGCGCGGCTGATCGCGCCGGCGCTCGACGGCCGCCTCGCCGCACCGCCGCGCACGCTCGTGGGGCTGCTGCGGCGGTTCCCCGCGCTCACCGCGCTGCCCGCGGCGGCGGTCGGCATCGGACCGCGCCCGGAGCGCGTCCCGGTGTGGGCACGACGGCCGTGAGCAGGGCCGCGCAGGCGCTCCGAGGCGGGTCGCAGCGGCTCCCGTGGCACCGCTCCCGCTGCTGAAACGGTTCGACCCCTCCCCCGGGACGGGGTTCACACCGCACGGTGGTGCGGACCCGCGGTGCTCCCGGCCCGTCCGCGTCGACATCGATGTCGAACCACCGGCCGCGCACCGAACCCTCAGCGGACAGGAGACCCCCGCATGCCCATCCGTGCGCGCGACCGGCTGCGCCGGCTCGCCCTCGCCCTCCCCGTCGCCGTCCTGGCGGCGGGCCTCGGCGCCACGCTCGCCGCGACCCCCGCGGCTGCCCACGGCTCCGTCACCGACCCGCCCAGCCGCAACTACGGCTGCTGGGAGCGGTGGGGCGACAACCACCTCGACCCGTCGATGGCCCAGTCCGACCCCATGTGCTACCAGGCGTGGCAGGCCAACCCCAACACCATGTGGAACTGGAACGGCCTCTTCCGTGAGGGCGTCGGCGGCCGGCACGAGCAGGTCATCCCGAACGGCCAGCTCTGCTCGGGCGGCCGGACGCAGAACGGTCTGTACGCCTCGCTCGACACGCCCGGCGCGTGGACGATGAAGAACGTCCCGACGTCGTTCCGGCTCACGCTGACCGACGGCGCCCGGCACGGTGCCGACTACATGCGCATCTACGTCTCCAAGGCGGGCTTCGACCCGACCCGCGAGGCGCTCGGCTGGGACGACGTGGACCTCGTCAAGGAGACCGGGCGCTACGGCACCACGGGCCTGTACGAGACGGACGTCAACCTCGCGGGCCGCTCGGGCCGTGCGGTGCTCTTCACGATCTGGCAGGCCAGCCACCTCGACCAGCCGTACTACATCTGCTCCGACATCAACATCGGCGGCACGGGCGGCAACCCGAACCCCAACCCGAACCCGACGACGCCGGCCCCGAACCCGACGACGCCTGCGCCGAACCCCACGACCCCGGCGCCGAACCCGACCACCCCGGCCCCGAACCCCACCACCCCGGCGCCGAACCCGACGGGCGCCTGCACGGCGACCGTCTCGGTGACGAACTCGTGGAGCGGCGGGTACCAGGCCGACGTGCGGGTGACCGCCGGCACAAGCGGCGTCCGCGGCTGGAAGGTCACGGTCAACGGCGCGACCATCACGCAGGCGTGGAGCTCCACGGCCTCCGGCAACGTCCTGACCAACGCCGGCTGGAACGGCACGCTCGCGGCCAACGCCTCGACCACCGCCGGCTTCATCGGCTCGGGCTCGTCGTCCGGCCTGACGGCGACCTGCTCGGCGGCGTGACCCCCGGCCCCGGTCCGCGTCCTGGACCGGCGGCCTGACCGAACGGCCCACCGGCGGCACGAGCCGGCAGGGCCACGCACCACCCGGGCCCGGGTGCAGCACCTCTCCGCTGCACCCGGGCCCCGGCGCGTCAGCCGGCCGGCTGCAGGAGGTCGAGCAGGACGTCCTTGCGCCCGCGCGCGAGCCGGTCGTACGCGCCGCCGGCCGCGGTCCGCAGCACGTACGGGGCACGGAGCAGCCGGTTGCGCGGGTACCGCGAGCGCGCCTGCTCGTGCCGCAGGTTGTCGACGGCGAGGTCGTACGCCCAGTCCTGCACGTGCGGCCGCAGCGCGTCGAGCCCGTCGACGAGCGCGCCGGCGCGGGCGAGCAGCCGGGCGTTGCGGTCCCCGCCGGGCTCGCGCAGCATCCGCAGCTTCTCGCCCGCGGTCCGCCGGCGGACGCCGCCGGAGACGTTCGCCGGGTGCGTGCGGTACCGCAGGCCGGGACGCTCGTCGAGCGCGACGCCGCCGGTCGCGGCCGCGAGCAGCGCGTACCAGGCGTCGGTGCGGAAACCGCGCGGCACGGGCGGGGCCAGGTGGACGAGGTCGCGGCGCAGCGCCGAGGTGGCCCCGTGCGCGAGAAACCGCCGCACCAGCACGCGGAACGCCTCACCCGCCCGGTACTGCGCGAGCTCCTCCGGCGTGACGCCCTCCGTGCGCAGCATGGACGTCGACACCGTCGCGCCGTCCGGGTCGATGATCTCCGCCTCGCAGTGCACCAGCAGCAGCTCGGGCCGCGCGGCGAACAGCTCGACGGCGTGCGCGAACCGGGTGGGCAGGCACACGTCGTCGTGGTCGCACACCACCACGACGTCGCCCGTGCACGCGGCGTAGGTGCGCGCCATGTTGGCGTCGAGGGGCGTCGGCTCGGACGGCAGGATCGTCCACTCGACCGGCAGGCCCTCGGCCCGCGTCCGCTCCACGAAGGACCGGACGAGCTCCTGCGACCCGTCCGTCGAGCCCGCGTCGGCGACGACCACCTGGTCGGGCAGGCGGGTCTGGCCGAGGATCGACTCGAGCTGGTCGCCGAGGTACCGGCGGGCGTTGGTGGACGTCACGGCCGCGGAGACCGTGAGCGCGTGCGGGACGGTCATGCCGTCGTCCTCCCCCGGGGTCGCACGGACGCCGTCGGGCCGGCGCGCGGCGGCGCCGTCACGGTAGCGGACGTCCCGGGACGAAAGGGGCGCAGCGGCGGGTGAACCGCGACCGGCCGGCGCGCGGACCGTGGGAACGGCACGTCCGCGGATCGGGTTGACTACGTCCGTGACGACGAGCAGCACCCGACTCCCCCGCGTCCGCGCCTCCGAGCTGGTCGGCCGCGGCTGGCTGAACACCGGCGGCAAGGACGTGACGCTGGCCGACCTGCGCGGCAAGGTCGTCGTCCTCGACTTCTGGACGTTCTGCTGCATCAACTGCCTGCACGTCCTCGACGAGCTGCGCGAGCTCGAGGAGCGCCACCGCGACGTGCTCGTCATCATCGGCGTGCACTCGCCGAAGTTCGTGCACGAGGCCGACCCGGTGGCGATCGCCGCGGCGGTCGAGCGGTACGAGGTGCACCACCCGGTGCTCGACGACCCCGAGCTGGTGACGTGGCAGGCGTACACCGCGCGCGCGTGGCCGACGCTGGTCGTGGTCGACCCCGAGGGCTACGTCGTCGCGCAGATGGCCGGCGAGGGGCACGCGCACGCCGTCGAGGCGCTGGTCGACGAGCTCGTCGCCGAGCACGAGGCCAAGGGCACGCTGCACCGCGGCTCCGGCCCGTACGTGCCGCCGCAGCCGAAGCCCTCCACGCTCCGGTTCCCCGCCAAGGCTGTCGAGCTGCCGGGCGGGAACCTGCTCGTGGCGGACGCCGGGCACCACGCGCTGACGGAGCTCGCCGCGGACGGCGAGACGCTCGTCCGCCGGATCGGCTCGGGCGAGCGCGGGCTCGTCGACGGCGGCCCGGACGAGGCGCGGTTCAGCGAGCCGAACGGGCTCTGCCTCGTGCCGGACGAGCTGCGCGAGCGGCTCGGGTACGACGTGCTCGTCGCCGACACCGTCAACCACGCGCTGCGCGGCGTGCGGCTCGCGGACGGGCACGTGACGACCGTCGCGGGCACGGGCGAGCAGTACATGGTCAGCGCGGTGGACAACGTCCGGCCGGGCGCGGACGGCGCGTCCTCCGCGGAGTCCGGCGTCGGCGACGTGTGGCCGGCGCGCGCCGTGAAGCTGTCGTCGCCGTGGGACGTGACGTGGTCGGCGCAGGCCGGCACGTTCGTGGTCGCCATGGCCGGCAACCACACGCTGTGGGCGTTCGACGCGGTCGCGGGCACGGTCACGTACCGCGCGGGGACGATGAACGAGGGCCTCCTCGACGGCGCCCCGGCCGACTCCTGGTTCGCGCAGCCGTCGGGCCTGTCCGTGGCGGCCGACGGGCGCATCTGGCTCGCCGACGCCGAGACGTCCGCCGTGCGGTGGCTCGACCCGGCCGACGCGTCGGTCACGACGGTCGCCGGCACCGGCCTGTTCGACTTCGGCCACCGCGACGGCGCCGCCGACCAGGCGCTCTTCCAGCACCCGCTCGGCGTGGCCGCGCTGCCCGACGGCTCCGTGCTCGTCGCCGACACCTACAACGGCGCGCTGCGCCGCTGGACGCCCGGCACCGACGGCGGCCCCGGCGAGGTGACGACGCTCGCGACGGACCTCGCCGAGCCGAGCGGGCTCGTGCTGCCGTCCGGCGACGCCGACCACGTGCTCGTCGTCGAGTCCGCCGCGCACCGCCTCACGCGCGTGCCGCTGCCGGCCGACGCGGTCGGCACGCACGTCGACGGCGGCGCGCACCGCACGCAGCGGCCCGTCACCGAGATCGCGGGCGGCGAGGTGCAGCTGGAGGTCGTGTTCACGCCCGCGCCCGGGCAGAAGCTCGACCTGCGGTGGGGCCCGTCGACGTCGCTGCGCGTCTCGTCCACGCCGCCCGGGCTGCTGCTCGACGGCGCCGGCGACGACGTCGAGCTGACCCGCACGCTGCGCCTCGACCCGGCCGTCGGCGAGGGCGTCCTGCACGTCACCGCGCGGGCCGCGAGCTGCGACGACGACCCGGCGGTCGAGCACCCCGCGTGCCACCTCGCGGCGCAGGACTGGGGCGTGCCGGTGCGCGTCGTCGACGGCGCACCCGCCGTGCTCACGCTGCCGCTGCTGGGCTGAGGCGTCGGCGCGCCGCGTCAGTGCGTCGCGTCGCCGACCGCGATCGCGACCAGCACCGACAGCGCCGTCCGCACCTGCGGGCCGGTCGACGCGGCGCTCGACGCCGCGATCTCGACGACCCACTCACCGCGCTCGACCGTCAGCGACGTCGTCTCCCCTGCGTCGGCCGGGCTGCCGCCGCGGGCGATCGTCGCCGGCTCGCCGTCGCCGGTGCGCCGCAGCACCGCCCACTCGTCCCCGCCGAGCGTCTCGGTGACCGCCCCCGCGAACGCGAGCAGACGCGGCACGACGCCCGGCTGCGCGGCGCCGATCGCGACCGCACCGGTCGCGACGAGCTTCTCGACCGCGACGGCCGGGTCCGCCACGGCCGGCAGCGTCCGCGCGCGGGCCCGCTGACGGCGGCGCTTCGCCTGGTACTGCGCCTGGTCGGCGCGCCGGAACAGGTGGCGGGCGCCGACCGCGCCCATGACGGACGTCGACGCGACACCGTACGAGATCGCGGCACCGTGCGGCAGCGGGAACTTCGCGACCGTCGACGCCATCGTCTCGGTGACGACCGCGCGCGGCTGCCCCACGGTCACGAGGCAGAACTCGTCGCCGCCGATGCGCGCGGCGGTGGTGCCCGGCAGCGCGTCGGACGCGCGGCGCAGCACGTCGGCGACGGCGCGCAGCAGGTCGTCCCCGGCGTCGTGCCCGAGCTCGTCGTTGACGCGCTTGAGCCCGTCGACGTCGCACATGACGATGCAGGTCTCGCGGCCGGACGCGAGCGCGGCGTCAGCGGCCTGGTCGGCCACGCGCCGGTTCGCGAGCCCGGTCAGCGGGTCGTCCGCGATCATGTGCCGCACCTGCTGCTCGAGGTCGACGCGGGCGATCGCGCCGGCCGCGAGGGCGGCGAGCACCTCGGCCGTCGCGACGTCGTCGACGTCGAACCGCGGCGCCTCGACCGCGCGCACGACCGTCACCTGCCCCCACACGGAGTCGTTGACGACGATCGGCGAGCTCAGCGCCGAGCCGGCACCGAGCTCGCGCAGCGTCTCGACCTCGACGCGGTCGCCGGCGGACTCGTCACCGGGCAGGACGGAGCGTCCGCGCTCGTCGAACGCGTGCGCGACCCAGCTCGCCCGGTCCCGGATCAGCGCACGCAGCGCCGGACGCTCGTCCGCCCGGTACGTCGTCGCGAGGAGCGCCACGGCACGGGGGTCGTCGGTCGGCGGCTCCACGCGCAGAACCCGGCACGTGTCCTGCGAGATGCGGCACAGCACGGCGGAGTCCGCGGCGAGCACGTCGACGGCCGTCTGCGCCGCCGCCTCGAGCACTCCGTCCACGTCGCGGCACGCGTCGAACCGGTGCGCGGCGACCGCGAGACCGCGCACGCCACCGAGGTCCGCAGCCGAGAGCCCGCCCCGGTGCGCACCCTTGGCAGCCGTGCCCCGACGCGTCACCGGGACATCATCGACCCTCGGCGGTCCCCGTGCCGAGAGCGACCCGTGAGAGGTCGGTGAGATCACCCACGTGCACACCCGTCCGGACGCCTGTGCAGCGGGAAACGTTTCGCGGGGTTGTCCGGCCCGGGTCCGCTCACGAGCCTGTCGGCACACCGTCTCCCCCGTCCGGAGCCGCGCACCCACCCGACGAACCCCCACCGCGGCGACGCCGCCGCCCGTGCGAGAGGGACCCCCCGCATGACCCGACACCGCCTCGTCCGACGAGCCCTCGCGGGGCTCGCCGCCACGACCGTCCTGGCCGGGACGCTCGTCGCCCTGCCCACCGCCGCGCACGCCCACGGCGGCCTCACGTACCCCGCGACCCGCACGTACCAGTGCTACGTCGACGGGCTCGCCGGCGGCCAGGCCGCGGGCCAGGCCGGCAACATGCTGCCGACGAACCCTGCGTGCAAGGACGCCCTCGCGTCGAACACGTACGGGTTCTACAACTGGTTCGGCAACCTGCTCGGGACGATCGACGGCCGCCACGAGACCATCGCCGACGGCAAGCTCTGCGGCCCGGACGCCCGCTTCGACGCGTTCAACCGGCCGAGCGCGTCGTGGCCGACGACCCGGGTGCAGGCCGGTCAGCGCATCACGTTCCAGTACGCGGCGACGGTGCCGCACCCCGGTTGGTGGACGCAGTACATCACCAAGGACGGGTGGGACCAGAACCAGCCGATCGGGTGGGACGACCTCGAGCCCGTGCCGTTCGACCGCGTGCTGAACCCGCCGCTGCGCAACGGCGGCCCGCAGGGGCCGGAGTACGCCTGGGACGCGACGCTGCCGAACAAGTCCGGCAAGCACGTGATCTTCTCGATCTGGGAGCGCACCGACAGCCCCGAGTCGTTCTACAACTGCTCGGACGTCGACTTCGGCGGCGGCGGTCCCGTGCCGACGCCCACCCCGACGCGAACGCCGACGCCCACGCCCACGCCCACGGTGACGCCCACGCCGACGGTCACGCCGACCCCGACCGTGACCCCGACGCCCACACCGACCCCGTCCGTGCCGGCCGACGCGGTGTGTGAGGTGGAGATCGACACCACCAGCGCGTGGAACGGCGGGTTCCAGGGCAACGTCACGGTCTTCAACGCGACGATGGAGCCGGTGACCGGCTGGGAGCTGCGGTGGCGGTTCACCAACGGCGAGAAGGTGACCCAGGCGTGGAGCTCGACGACCACGCAGTCCGGTGACACGGTGACGGCGAGGAACGTCGCGTGGAACGGCACCATCGCGCACCACAACGCGGTGTCGTTCGGGTTCATCGGGTCCGGCACGCCCAAGGACGCGACCGACGTGACGCTCAACGGCTCGCCCTGCATCGTCCGCTGACGCGCGGTCCGCGGAACCACCGACGCCCGGTGCCCCGCCGAGGGGCACCGGGCGTCGTCACGCCCGCCGCGGCAGTGCGGGTCAGGCGCTCAGGTCAGGCGCTCAGGTCAGGCGCTCACTGCGCGTGGATCGGGCCGCCCGGGCTGACGCGAACGTGGACGCCGTGCACCACGCGGGGCACGTCGGCCGAGCGGGCCGTCACCTCGTCGCCGCGGACGCGGACGAGCAGCCCGTAGCCGTCGGCCTCGGGCGCGATGCCCACCGCCGTGACGTCCTGCCGGCCCGCCAGCGTCTCCTTGAGCTCCGCCTTCGCGCGGCGTGCCTCACCGAGATCGGCCACGTCTCCACCTCCCGGTCCCCGGGGGCGGCGCGCGGCGCCCGCGTCAGGCGAGCAGCGTCGCGTCCAGCGCACCGAGGACGGCGTCGATCGGGTTGACGTACGTCAGCCCGCGACCATTGTCACCCCCGGTCTCCGACCCGGCAAAGAGCAGACCCAGCGCGACCCCGTCCTCGCGGTACACGAGGGAGCCGGAGTCGCCCCCGCGCGAGAACGGGCCGGGCCCGGTGCTCTCCACCTCGACCTGGTCGTCGAAGGCGAGGTCACCGAGCCCTTCCCCGTACCCGACGACCACGTCGTCGAGCTCGATCGCGGTCACGCGGCCGGCCGTGACGGCGGTGGTCCGCCCGCTCTTGCCGACCCGCTCGCCGCCGAGCGCGCGGGCCGTCGTCGTGACCCGGCCCACCGGGTAGGTGGGGTCGACGTCCGGGTCGTCGAGCAGCGCGACGGCGGCGTCGACGTACGCGGTGCGCCCGGGCGTGAGCGGCACCGTCGCGGCGAGGGTGCCGACGCGGTCGCGCGCCGTGCCGCCGTCCGCCGGCCCGGGCTGGACGACGGCGTCGCCCTCCCGGGCGGTGGGTGAGCCGGCGAGGACGTGGTGGTTCGACAGCGCGTGCAGGCGCCCGCCGACCAGCACGAACGCCCCGAGCGTGCCGGCCGTGACGTCCACGTGCGCGATCGAGACGCCGGGGCGCAGCGGCCGCGCGCGACCCGTCTCGCCCATCGCCTGCGCGGTGATGACCGGCGGGCGCGGGCGCACCGGCCGGGCGTCCACGACGAGCGGCCGGATCCGGCCGGTGCGCCGCACGTCGACGGCCGGGCCGACCTCGTCCGCGACACGTCGCGCCAGCGAGCGCACGCCGGGCAGCCCGAGGCGGTACCGCACGGCGACGCCGTACCCGCCGTCGGGGCCGACGGCCAGGCCGATCGCGAGGGGCCCGCCCACCGGTCCGGTCGTCGACGCACGCACCGTCCGCTCGACCAGCTCGCGGGCGTACGTGGTCGCGTGCGCCTTCGCCCTGCGCGCGTCGTCGTGGTCCAGCTGCATGCGTGCCCCCTGCGTCGTGCCCGTCGTCGCCACCCCCTGCGGGTGCCGCACCGACCGTGCGAACCGTCCGGTCCGTCCCGTCCGGTGGTCAGTGTGGCCGCGACCACCGACAGCCGCCCGCCGGGGGGCGGCGGCGTCCCGGCACCCGGACCCTCGCCCCGCGCGGCGCGCACGACGGCCCGACGACGCCCCCGCGCACGACGGCGCCGGTCGGGGCCCGGTCGTCGCAGGACGACCTCGGTCCCCGGCCGGCGCCGGGCGGTACGGGTGGTGCGGTGGTGCGGGGCGGCGTCCGTCGCGGGGCGCCGGCGAGTCGTCAGGCGCGCGGCGCCGGCGGGTTGTCGTGCCGCTCGACGACCTCGCGGTGCGTCGTGTTGGTGCGCTGCGCGTTCGTCGCGATCGCCGCGATGAGCCAGATCAGGCCACCGCCCATGAGGATGTACCCGATCACCGTGAGGTTGATGCCCTCGATCCGGTCGGCGACGCCGAACGAGAGGATCGCCCCGATGACCAGGAGAGTGATGCCTCCTCCGATGCCCATGTCCGCTCCTTCAGCCGGGACCGGGGCGGCGCCCCGGTCGTGGTGCGGGAAGTCTGTCGGTGTCCGGGCCCGCCCGCATGTCGAGCGGTGCGCACGACACGTCCGGAGCAGCGGCGTGGCCGGCCGTGCGGGCCGGGTGCGGCGGGGCAGCACGACGCCTCGCCGTCCGCGCGCGGCGGGCGACGGGGCGTCGGCTGGTGACGGCAGGCGTCAGCCGAGGATCTCCGGGTAGGCGACCGCGTCGTCCCCGGTGCGGGCGAGCACGTGCGTCGCGAGGAACGCCTCGACGGTCTGGTACCAGACCTTCGCGTGCTGCGGGGTCAGGATCCAGTGGTTCTCGTCGGGGAAGTAGAGGAACCGGTGCGGGCTGCGGCCCTCGTCGTCGGCGGGCAGGCCGGACGCGGACAGCAGCTCGTACCAGAGGCGCAGGCCCTCGCCGATCGGCACGCGGTAGTCCTTGTCGCCGTGGATGACGAGCATCGGCGTGACGATGTCGCCCACGAACCGGTGCGGCGAGTTCTCGTGCGCCATCTCGGCCGTCATCTCGCGCTGCCAGTAGTACGAGGCGTCGGTCGTCGGGCCGAACTGGTCGAGGGCCCACAGGCTGGCGTGCGTGACGATCGCCCGGAAGCGGTCGGTGTGCCCGGCGACCCAGTTGGCCATGTAGCCGCCGAACGAGCCGCCCATCGCGGCGGTGCGGGTGGCGTCCAGGTACGGCCGCTCGAGCGCCGCGTCGGTGACCGCCATGAGGTCCGTGTACGGCGCGGCGCCCCAGGCGCCCCAGCCGCGCTGGACGAACTCCTGCCCGTACCCGGTGGACAGCGCCGGGTCGGGCAGCAGCACGGCGTACCCCTGCGCGACGAGCAGCCACGGGTTCCAGCGCCACGACCACGCGTTCCACGAGCCGAGCGGCCCGCCGTGGATCCACAGCAGGAAGGGCGCCGGGTCGTCCGCGGACGCGCCGTCGGGCACCGCGAGCCACGCGCGGACGCGCGTGCCGTCCTCCGCCGTCGTCTCGACCTCCTCGAGCCGGCCCGGCAGCACGGGCAGCGGCGCCGGCGCCGGGAGGGGCGTCGCGGCGACGGGCGCACCGCCCGCGAGCGCCGCCGCCAGGTCCACGCGGACCGGGTGCGCGGGCGCCTCGTAGGACGTGCGCAGCGCGTACGCCGTCCGCCCGTCGGGAGCCACCTGGACGTCGCTGAACGCCGCGTCGTCGCTGGTGAGGCGCGTCACAGCGCCCGAGCTCAGTTCCACGTGGAACATCGGCGCCCGGCCGTCGTCGTCGGCGACGACCACCAGGCCGTCGGACGACGGCAGCCACACCGCGGTGCCCGGCCAGCGGTCCCAGTCGGCGCCCAGCCGGCGCGGCTCACCACCGCTCAGCGCGACGACCCACAGCTCGTACCGCGGTGCCTCGTGCGGCGTCGACAGCGTCTCGCGCGCGTACGCGACCCACCGGCCGTCCGGGGAGACGACGGGGCTGCCGAGGTCGGCGTCCGGGTCCGCGACGAGGGTCGTCCGCCCCCCCGTCGCGACGTCGATCGTCACCAGGTCGGTGCGCACGTTGCCGCGCGCCACGTTCCGCCCCCACGACGTCACGACCGTGCGGCCGTCCGGCGTCAGCACCGGGTGCTGCTCCCGCAGTCCCGGGCCCGCGCCGGGCGTCACGTCGCGCAGCTCCAGGCGCGGGTCGCGCGTGCCGGCGACCGGCGCCGCGACGTCGTCCGAGACCGTCGCGACGAACGCGTGCGGCGTCGCCGGGCCCAGGTCGTGGTCCCAGTACCGGATCGGGTAGGAGTCGTGCAGGATCGCCGCGACCTTCTTGTCCTTGCGCTCCTTGGCGATGCGCGCGTCGGCCTCGTCGTCGGCGGCCGACGGCAGCACGTCGGAGACGACGAGGACGGTCGGGGCGTCGGTCGCGACCTCGACGCCGCCCACGCCGGACGCGCGGTGCGCGACCACGCGCGCCTCCGCGCCGTCGGCGGGCAGCAGCCACAGCGCGGGCACCGGGTCGCCGTCGGCGTCCTCGGCGTCCGGGTCCGGGCGCGCGCTGGTGAACAGCAGGTCGCCGGACGGCGTGAACCCCGCCGACGACTCGCTCTTCGCGCTGCGCGTCAGCCGGCGCGCGGGCTTCTCGCCGGCCGGGTCGACCTCCCACAGGGCGGTCACCCACGCGGTGCGCTTGCGGTCGAGAGTCTGCACGGCGGTGACGAGGCGTGTGCCGTCGGGCGAGAGCTTGAGGCCGCCGAGGCGCGGCAGCGCGATGTACGCGTCCAGGTCGTGGAACGGCGTCGCGGGAACGTCAGGTGTGGTCGGTTCGGTCACCGCACCGGTCTACCACGACGAGCCGGGACCGGACGGAGCGCCGACCGGCACGGGTCGCGGCGCGTCGCGCGCACGCACCGCGAGCACCACCACGGCGCCGCCGACACCGGCGAGCACCACCTGCAGCGGGTGCGGCCCGACGAGCGCCACCTCGACCGCCTCGAACAGCACGACACCCGCCCCCGCGACGAGGACGGGCACCGTGCGACGCAGCCGCTCCGGGGTCTGCCGGGTCCACGCCATGGCGACACGGTCCCGCACCGCCCGTCACCCCGCGCGGGCCGGAGGTCCCGCGGGGCCGACGTCGACCGGCCCGCCGCGCACGCTGCGGCGGGCCGGTCGACGGCTCACGACCTCAGTCGCGCCAGACCTGCACGACGCTCGGGCGCGGCCCGCCCCAGCGACCGCGGTCGAGCGTGCCCTCGGCGACGTAGTCCGGGAAGAGCGACTGCTGCGCGCCCCACGCGCCGTCCTCGCCGGGGTGCTGCACCGCGACGTAGACCATCTCGTCGCGGTCGCGGATCACCGGCCCGCACGTCTCCGCACCGGCGGGCACGGAGAGGAACTGCTGCACGCGGCCGCGCTCGCGCCCGGTGAGCGGCATCTTGAACAGGCCGTCGCCGTAGCCGATGGTGCCCGGCTGGCCGTCGGTCGAGATCCAGAGGGTGCCCTCGGAGTCGAACGCGACGTTGTCGGGGCAGGAGATGGGCGAGACCTTCTCCGGCGGGAAGCCCGCGAAGTACGTGCCGGACGTGGTCGCCGGGTCGCCCGCGAGCAGCACGATGCTCCAGCCGAACGTCGTGGCCCGCGCGTCGTTGTGCGCCTCGGTGATCTCGACGATGTGCCCGTAGCGGTTCTCGTTGCGCGGGTTGGGCTCGGTGGCGCCCTCCTTGCCGGCCTTGCCGCGGTCGGTGTTGTTGGTGCACGCGACGTAGATGCGGCCCGTCACGGGGTTCGGCTCGACGTCCTCCGGGCGGTCCATCTTGGTGGCCCCGACGGCGTCCGCGGCGAGCCGCGTGTGCACCAGCACCTGCTCGGTGGTGAAGCCGGGCACCTGGCTGACGCCGTCGACCACCAGCGGCACCCACTCCCCCGTGCCGTCGAACGCGCCGTCGGACGGCAGCGCGCCCGTGCCGGTGATCTCGTCGACGGGCGAGTCGCCGTGGAACCGCGCCACGTACAGGTTCCCCGCGGCCAGCAGCTGCTTGTTGCGCGCGCGGTGCCGGGCACCCGGCTTGTAGCGCTCCTTCGAGACGAACTTGTAGACGTAGTCGAAGCGCTCGTCGTCGCCCATGTACGCCGCGACGTGGCCGGACCGGCCGACGATGACGTTCGCGCCCTCGTGCTTGAACCGGCCGAGCGCCGTGTGCTTCACCGGCGGGGCGGTCGGGTCCTGCGGGTCGAGCTCGACGATCCA
This sequence comes from Cellulomonas sp., assembly GCA_031178625.1. Taxonomy (GTDB): domain Bacteria; phylum Actinomycetota; class Actinomycetes; order Actinomycetales; family Cellulomonadaceae; genus Cellulomonas. The sequence goes on along the minus strand of JAPSIR010000050.1, from coordinate 564 downwards.
GCCGAAGCGGTTCGGCTCGTTCTCGTACCCGGGCGTGCGTGCGTCGAACCGCGGGTCGACGTGCTCCCAGCCGCGCGTCGTCTCCCGGTCCGCGAACCCGTACCGCGCCTCCTCGGCGGTACCGCGCGCGCGGAAGTACTGGTTGACGTTCTCCTCGCCCGACAGGACCGTGCCCCAGGGCGTCGTGCCGCCGGCGCAGTTGTTGAGCGTGCCGAGCGGGGTGGTGCCCGCGGGGTCGGCGACGGTGCGCAGGAGCTCCGAGCCGGCGGCCGGCCCGTCGAAGACGCACGGCGTCGACGCCGTGATGCGCCGGTTGACGCGGGCGCCCACCTGGTACTGCCACGGCTGGCCCTTGCGGCGGCGGTGCAGCGCGACGACGGACATGCCGTGCGCCGCCATCGCGACGCGGCGCTGCCGGTCGAGGTCCTCCGGCGTCACCGCCGGCGGGAACATGATGTTCTCGTTGGTGTACTCGTGGTTCGCGACGAGCAGCGCCGTGCGGCCGCTCGGGTCCTCGAGCAGGTCGACGTAGTCGCAGTTGTAGCCGAACAGCCGCTCCGCCGC
>JAPSIR010000230.1 GCA_031178625.1 Cellulomonas sp. | reverse complement strand
CCGGGCCCCGGTGCGCACGCACCCGGGGCCCGCGTCGTCGTGCCCGACGACGTCGTGCCCGACGCTCCGTGCCGATTGGCTTCGTGCCCGACGCCCTCGTGCCGGCGACACCGTGCCGATGACTTCGTGCCCGGCGCCGGGTCTGCCCCGTGACAGCCGCACGCACGCAGAAGGAGCACGACGATGGGCGTCGTCCGCACGCACCTGTGGTTCCCCGAGCGCGGCCACGAGGCCGCCCAGTTCTACGTCTCGGTCGTCCCGAACTCGCGCATCACGTCGGTCGTCGCGGCCCCGCCCGGCGTCCCGGACGTCCCGGAGGGCGAGCCGTTCGTCGTCGAGCTCGACCTCGACGGCCACGCCGTGACGATCCTCACCGCGGGGCCCGCCTTCCGGCTCGACGAGGCGTTCTCGCTGTACCTCGTGGTCGACACGCAGGAGGAGGTCGACCACTACTGGGAGGCGCTCACCGCCGACGGCGGCGAGCCCGGGCAGTGCGGATGGCTCAAGGACCGCTTCGGGGTGTCGTGGCAGGTCGTCCCGCGGATGCTCGACGAGCTGTGGGACCGCCCCGACGCGGCCGGCGTGCAGCGCGCCACGCAGGTGATGCTCGGCATGAAGAAGCTCGAGATCGCGCCGCTGGAGGCGGCCTACGCGGGCGCCTGAGCCCGGTCCCACGGCCCTCCGCCGGTGCCGCCGGTGGAGGGCCGTGTCGGTGGCGTGGGGGAGGATGTCCCGGTGCTGACCATCGCGTCCGTCAACGTCAACGGCATCCGGGCCGCCTTCCGCCGCGGCATGCAGGAGTGGCTCGACACCCGCAAGCCCGACGTCCTGCTGCTGCAGGAGGTCCGCGGCTCGGACGAGATCCTCGCCGACCACCTGCCGTCCGGCACGTGGGACCTTGCGCACGAGGAGGCCGAGGCCAAGGGCCGCGCCGGCGTGGCGATCGCGTCGCGCGTGCCCATGAGCGCCATCCGCATCGGCCTCGGCACGGGCGTCACCGGCGACTCCGGCCGGTGGGTCGAGGCGGACCTCGAGCTGCCGGCCGAGGGTGAGCGTCCCGCGCGGACGCTCACGGTCGTCTCCGCGTACATCCACTCCGCGACCGCCGGCACGCCGTCCCTCGACGAGAAGTACGCGTTCCTCGAGCGGGTCACCGCGCGCATGCGGGAGCTGCAGGAGGGCGGGCGTCTCGCGGTCGTGGCGGGCGACGTCAACATCGCGCACCGCGAGGTCGACATCAAGAACTGGAAGGGCAACCTGACGAAGGCGGGCTTCCTGCCCGAGGAGCGCGCCTACCTCGACCGGTGGTTCGACGAGCTCGGCTGGCGGGACCTCGGGCGCGCTCTCGGCGGCCCGGGCCCCGGCCCGTACACGTGGTGGTCCTGGCGCGGGAAGGCGTTCGACAACGACGCCGGCTGGCGCATCGACTACCAGATCGCGACGCCGACCCTGGCCGCGCTCGCGCGCACCGCCACCGTCGACCGGGCCGCCACCTACGACGCCCGGTTCTCCGACCACGCGCCGCTGGTCGTCGAGTACGACCTCTGACGCGCGCGAGGGCGGCGGGCACCGCCGCCCTCGCGTCCGCGTGCGCCGGTCAGTACCGGATCGCGTCGATGACCTTGACCCGCACGGCGACCGTGGCCGGCAGGATCCCCGCGAGGGCCCCGACGGCGGTCGCGCACGCCATCCCGACGAGCGCGGCCGAGACCGGGAACGGCGGGCGGTCCTGCAGGCCGCCGAACAGCGCGTCGGCCGGGATGTTCTTCACCACCGCGACGGCGATGACGACGCCCACCATCCCCGCGACGACGGTGGCGACCACCGACTCGAGCAGGACGCCGACGAAGATGCGGCCCGAGGTCGCGCCGAACGAGCGGCGGATGCCGATCTCGCGGATGCGGTACCGCACCGTGACCAGCGCGATGTTCACGAGCCCCAGCCCGCCGAGCAGCAGCGCGAACGCGCCGACGCCCAGCACGATCCACCGCGTCGCGCCGTCGAGCATCGCCGTGCCGGTGTTGCGGTTGTCCCACGTGCTCACGTCCCAGCCGGGCACCGCCGCGGCGACCTCCGTCTGCAGGCGGGGCATCAGCTCGTCGACGATCTCGGGCGGCACCCACAGGCTCAGGGTCGGCGCCGGCTGGCCGTACATCGGCGTGCTGTCCGGGGTGTACCAGCGGGCGAGCTGGTCGTAGAGGACGTACGCCTCCGCCGGGTAGTCGGGCCCGCTCCAGCGGTTCTCGACCACGCCCACGACGGTGCTGCGCACGGGCGCGACGTCGCCGAGCTGCACGGTCACCGGCTCGGACAGGTCCGCGACGCCGAGCCGGTCGAGGAACGCACGGTTCACGACGAGCTGCGGCGCGAGCGCCTCGACGTCGGCGTCGACGAACCAGCGCCCCTCGGTGACCTGGACGCGCTGCATCGTGCCGAGCTCCGGGTCGACCGCGCGCACGTCGGCGGGACGCGTGCCGTCGGGGAAGCGGAACGGCACCTGGGTGCGCCAGTCGCGGCTGGCCCACGTGATGTCGTAGCGCTCGAGGACGCGCGCGTACTCGGCCTGCAGCGCGGCGGGGGCGGCGGACTGCTCGCCACGCGGCCACGCGTCGACGCTCACCGTCACCTGGCGGCCCACGTCGCGGTCGCCCTGCTCCTGGAACGCCTGCGACAGCATCTGCACCGCGGCCGTCACGCCGGTGATCGCGGCGACCGCCGCGGCGACGCCGATGAGCGCGAGCAGCACGCGCAGCTTGTGGATGCGCAGCTCGTCCCACGCCTCCACGACGGCGCCCACGAACCCGGTCACCGCTGCACCTCCGCGGGCACCGACGGGCCGAGCTCCGGCACGTGCGTGCGCCCGGTGGGTAGGTGCGTCGGCACGTCCCCGACCCAGTCGGCGACGCGCCCGGCGCCGCCCACGTCGACGGGGACGAGGACGCCCTCGGCCAGCCGGTAGTGCCGTGAGGCCCGGGCCGCGACGGCCAGGTCGTGCGTGATCGTCACGAGCGCGGCACCGGTCTCGGACGCGACGTCGTCGAGGAGGTCCATGATCTGCTGCCCCGTCTCGACGTCGAGGGCACCGGTCGGCTCGTCGGCGAGGATGACGCGCGGCCCGCGCACGAGCGCGCGCGCGACGGCGACGCGCTGCTGCTCGCCGCCGGACAGCTTCTCCGGCATCGTGTCGAGCCGGTCGCCGAGCCCGACGCGGTCGAGCATCGCGGCGGCCAGGTCGCGCCGGCGCCAGAACTGCCGGCCCTGCGCGTAGAGCAGCGGTGCGGCGACGTTCTCGAGCGCGGTGCGGCCGGGCAGCAGCTGGAACTGCTGGAACACGAACCCGAAGTCCTGCCCGCGGCGGCGCGTGCGGCGCCGGTTCGACAGCGCGGTCACGGGGGTGCCCTCGAGCAGGTACTCGCCGGAGGTCGGCGCGTCGAGCAGGCCGAGGATGTTGAGCAGCGTCGACTTGCCCGTGCCGGACCGGCCGACGACGGCGACGTGCTCGCCGGCCGCCACGCCCAGCGTCACGCCGCGCAGGATGTGCAGCACGCGGTCGTCCGGCAGCAGGACGTCACGGGTGACGTCGCGGAGCTCGAGCATCGTCATCCGCCGCACACCGCCGGGTCGTACTGGGCCGGGTCGGTGCAGTCGACCTCGCCGGTGCCGCCGGGCACCGGGATGAACTGGAGGACGCGGTCGCCGGCGGCGAGGCCCTCGGTGACCTGCACGACCTCGCCGTCGGTCAGCCCGAGGCCGATCGCGCGCTCCTCGGGCTCGGCGCCCTCCTCCGCGACGACCCACACGTTGCCGCGCTGCACCGTGCCCTGCACGGCCGTGACCGGGACGACGAGCGCGTCGGCCGCGGTGCCGTTGACGATCTCGAGGTCGGCGCCCAGGCCGGGGAACGCCGTGACGTCGGCGGGCACCGCGCACGTGATCGTGCCGGACGGCGTGGCCGCCGGGTCGGCCGGCTCCGCCGCGGGGTCGGACCCCGACGCGGCCGGGGCGGCGGTGCCCACGCGCACGCCCGTGCACGTGAAGGGCGCCGGCCCGCCCTTGAGCGTCACCTGCGCCTCGGCCGGTGCACCGACGAGCCGGTACTGCTGGTCAGGTGTGAGCGTGCCGCTCACCGACAGGGTGCCGGGCGCGACCTGGCCGACCGTGTCGCCGACCGCGACGACCTGGTCCTTCAACGTCGGCAGGCTGAGGGTGCCGGCGACCGGGGCCGTGACCTGCTGGACCACGACCTTCGGCTTGCGCTCGGTGACGGTCGTCTCGCCGGTCGTCGGGTCGGTGCGCGTGACCGGCTCCTGCGGCGTCTCCTGGCGCACCTCGAGCAGCGGCGTGCCCGCCTCGACGCGCTGGCCGTCGGTCGCGAGCACCTTGGAGACGGTGCCCGCGAGCGTGGCGCGGGCCGGCACGGCCGGGTCGGCGACGACGGACCCGCGCACCGTCACGGCGTTGGTCACGGTGCCGGTGGTGACCTCGACGGTCCGGTCGACGACGGCGCCCGTGGGCCGGGCGCCGGTGGCCTCGGCGCTGACGTCGGCGCCCGCGAACGCGATCTTGACCAGCGCCACGGCGATCACCGCCCAGACGAGCAGGCGCAGGGCGGGGAAGACGTGACGGCGGACCACGGGGGCTC
>JAPSIR010000229.1 GCA_031178625.1 Cellulomonas sp. | reverse complement strand
AGGTCGGCGTAGGCCGCGACGTCGAGCCGGCCGCTGACGAGGTGCTCGACGAACGCCGACCGCTCGGCGGCCTCGTGCTCCGCGCGGGTGCCCACGCGCAGCGCCGCGGACAAGGTCGTGCCGTCGGGCGGTGCGTCGGCCGTGGCGGTCGGGGTGGTGCTCATGCGCGCTCCTCGCCGGTCGCGTGTCCGCCGTTCCGACGTCACGTCAGCGACCGTATGCGAGAGGAGGGGTGCCCTCGCACCACCCGTCCGCCTGACGTCGTCCCGCCGGCGACCACCCCGATCACCCGTCCTCGCCGACCACCTCGCCCGCGTGGGCCAGCTCGTCGGCCACCGCGGCCCGCTCCGCCTCGGGGAGGACCACCTCGCCCGCCTCGCGCAGCGCCGCGCGCGCCGCCGCGTCCTCGCCGGTGCGCACGAGCAGCTCCGCCCGGTAGAGCAGCGCGCGCACGCGGTCGGCCGGCGGCCCGTCGGGGTGCCGCACCAAGGCCGCGTCGAGCACCGCGAGCGCCTGCGCGTCGTCGCCCCGCGCGTCCCCCTGCCGTGCCGCCACGTCCAGGGCACGGGCCAGGCCGGTCGCGCGCGCGGCCCCGGCCGGCACCGCCCGCGCGCCCGGCTCCACCGCCTCGCCGCCGGCGGCGGCCCCCGCACCGTCCGGCGCGTCCCCGGCGACGTCCGCGGCGCCGTAGAAGCGCAACCAGTTGCCGCCCGTGTCGACGACCGTGAACCCCGTCGTGGCGCCCTGCTTGCGCCGCGGTCGCAGCACGCGCGGCACGCCGGCGGACGGCAGCCGTCCGTAGCGCTCGCGCAGACCGGAGGCGAAGGACGCGTAGAGCGCACCCGCGTCGGGCACGACGACGATCGCGCTGCCCACGGACGCGTCCGGGTCGTACCCCTCGACGCCGCTCAGGTGGATCGCCATGTCGTCGCGCTGCACGACGCCGCACGCGTACGGGCGCAGCTGGCGGTACGTCGTGCGGAAGCCGAGCGCCCCGTAGAAGTCGAGCGCGTCGTCGAGGTCCGGACAGGTCAGCACGGGGTACAGGCGTTCGCCGCTCACGGTGCCAGCCTGCTCCGCACGGCGTGCCCGCGTCGAGGGGTGGCCCGCGCGCGGACACCCGGACGGTACCGGCCGGGGCACCCCTATCCTGGGGCGGCCCGGCCGGCCCCCGCCGGCCACGGCCCCCCGCCCGCACCACGAGAGGCAGCAGACGTGCCGCACCCGTCGTCCGCCCACCCGCCCCTGCGCGTCGCCGTCCTCGGCTGCGGCGTCGTCGGCACGGAGGTCGTGCGGCGCCTGGTGACGGAGGCCGACGACCTGGCCGCCCGCGCCGGTGCGCCCCTCGAGCTCGTCGGCGTCGCGGTGCGGGACGTCGACGCGCCGCGCGACCCGGTCGTCGACCGGGCGCTGCTGACGGCCGACGCCACGTCGCTCGTCGAGAAGGCCGACGTCGTCGTCGAGCTCATGGGCGGTGTCGAGCCGGCCCGCACGCTGCTGCTGCACGCCGTCGAGCACGGCGCGTCCGTGGTGACGGCGAACAAGGCGCTCCTCGCACAGGACGGCCCGACGCTGTACGCCGCCGCCGACGCGGCGGGCGTCGACCTCTACTTCGAGGCCGCCGTGGCGGGCGCCATCCCGATCGTGCGGCCCGTGCGCGAGTCGCTCGCGGGCGACACGGTGCGCCGCGTGCTCGGCATCGTGAACGGCACCACGAACTACGTCCTCGACCGCATGGCCACCGAGGGCCTCGACCTCGGCGCGGCGGTCGCCGCGGCGCAGCAGCTCGGCTACGCGGAGGCCGACCCGACGGCCGACGTCGACGGCTACGACGCCGCGGCGAAGGCTGCGATCCTCGCCTCGCTCGCGTTCCACACGCGCGTCGGCATGGACGACGTCGACCGCACGGGCATCACCGGCGTGACCGCCGACGACGTCGCCTGGGCCGCGCGGACGGGGCACGTCGTCAAGCTGCTGGCCGTGGCCGAGCGTGCGGACGACGGCAGCGGCGTGCTCGTGCGCGTGCACCCCGCCCTGGTGCCGGCTGACCACCCCCTCGGCAACGTGCGCGGCGCGTTCAACGCCGTGTTCGTCGAGGCGGAGGCTGCCGGCGAGCTCATGTTCTACGGCCGCGGCGCCGGGGGAGCGCCCACGTCGTCCGCCGTGCTCGGCGACCTCGTCTCGGTCGCGCGGCACCGCGTGCTCGGCGGCAAGGGGCCGGTCGAGTCGTCGTACGCCGGCCTGCCCGTGCTCGACGCGGGCGACGCGCGCACGCGCTGCCAGCTGCGCCTCGAGGTCGCCGACCGGCCGGGCGTGCTCGCGCGGGTCGCCGCCGAGCTCGCCGAGCACGACGTCTCCATCGAGGCGGTCCGCCAGACGCCGCCCGTCGACCGGTCGGCCGCCGACGACGCCCGCCTCGCGACGCTCGTCATCACGACGCACACGGCGCCCGAGCGTGCGCTGCGCGCGACCGTCGAGGCGGTCGCCGCGCTCGACGTCGTGCGCCGCGTCGTCTCCGTGCTGCCGGTGCTCTGACGGGCACCCGCACCGCCGCGCCCGCACCGCCCGCACCCAGCCCCCGCTCGACCGCCCCGCCCGCGACCGGGGCCCGCACCGAACCGAGGAACCCATGGCCCACCAGTGGCGCGGCGTCATCGCCGAGTACGCCGACCGCCTGCCCGCGCACGTCCAGGAGCGCGTCGTCACGCTCGGCGAGGGCGGCACGCCGCTCGTCCCGGCGCCGGTGCTGTCGCAGCGCACGGGTGCGGAGGTGTTTCTCAAGGTCGAGGGCATGAACCCGACCGGCTCGTTCAAGGACCGCGGCATGACGACGGCGATGTCGGCGGCCGCGGGGCGCGGTGCCCAGGCCGTCGTCTGCGCCTCGACGGGCAACACGTCCGCGTCGGCGGCCGCCTACGCCACCCGCGCGGGGATGCTGTGCGCGGTGCTCGTGCCGGACGGCAAGATCGCGATGGGCAAGCTCTCGCAGGCGATCGCGCACGGCGCGCGCCTGCTGCAGGTCGACGGCAACTTCGACGACTGCCTCATCGCGGCCCGCAAGCTCGCCGAGGCCTACCCCGTCGAGCTGGTGAACTCGGTCAACCCCGACCGCATCCAGGGGCAGAAGACGGCGGCGTTCGAGGTCGTCGACGCCCTCGGCGACGCGCCCGACGTGCACGTGCTCCCCGTGGGCAACGCCGGCAACATCACCGCGTACTGGAAGGGCTACCGCGAGTACGCGGGTCTCGACGCGGGCGCGTCGCTGGCCGCCGTGGCGACGCGCACGCCGGTCATGTGGGGCTTCCAGGCCGCCGGTGCCGCGCCGATCGTCGCGGGCCACCCGATCGACCAGCCGGAGACGATCGCGACCGCGATCCGCATCGGCAACCCCGCGTCCTGGCAGCAGGCGGAGGAGGCCCGCGACGTCTCGGGCGGTGTCATCGCGGCCGTCACGGACGAGCAGATCCTCGCCGCGCACCGGGTGCTGTCGGCGGAGGCCGGCGTCTTCGTCGAGCCCGCGTCGGCCGCGGGCGTCGCCGGCCTGCTCGCGCGTGCCGAGGCGGGCCAGGTGCCGGCCGGTGCGCGGATCGTCGTCACGGTCACCGGCCACGGGCTCAAGGACCCGCAGTGGGCGCTGCGCACGGCCGACGGCGGCGAGGTCGTCCCGGTGCGCGTGTCGCCGGACGTCGTCTCGATCGCCGACGCGCTCGGCCTGGGCTGAGCGGTGCGTCTGCGCGCGGCGCACGTGCGGGTGCGCGTCCCGGCCACGTCCGCCAACCTCGGCCCCGGCTTCGACGCGCTCGGCCTGGCCCTCGGCCTGCACGACGACCTCGACGTGCGCGCGCTCGGCTCGTCCGAGGTGCGCGTCGAGGTCGAGGGGGAGGGGGCCGGCGAGGTGCCGGCCGACGAGCGGCACCTCGTGGTCCGTGCGCTGCGGGCCGCGCTCGACCACGTCGGCGCCCCGCAGACGGGTCTGCACCTCATGTGCCGCAACCGCGTCCCGCACGGGCGCGGCCTCGGCTCGTCGGCCGCCGCCGTCGTGGCCGGGCTGCTCGCTGCGCGCGGGCTGGTCGGCGACCCCGACGTGCTGGGCGACGACGACGTGCTCGCCCTCGCGACGGAGCTCGAGGGGCACCCGGACAACGCCGCGCCCGCGCTGCTCGGCGGCTGCACGCTCGCGTGGTCGGCCGAGGCCGACGGCGCCGTGCGCGCCGTCCGGCTGCCGGTGCACGCCGACGTCGTCCCCGTGGCGGTCGTCCCGCCGCAGCACCTGTCGACGCATGCGGCCCGTGGTGTGCTGCCCGCGCAGGTGCCGCACGCCGACGCGGCCTGGCAGGCGGGGCGCGCCGGCCTGCTGGTGGAGGCGCTGGGGCGGCGGCCCGACCTGCTCCTGGACGCCACCGGCGACCGTCTGCACCAGGACTACCGCCGGCCGGTCATGCCCGAGTCGCTGGCGCTCGTGGACGCCCTGCGGGCACGCGGCGTCGCGGCCGTCGTCTCCGGAGCCGGCCCGACCGTGCTGGCCCTCGCGCGGCGCACGGGGGCGGGCGGCGACCACGACGGCCACCCGACCGACGCCGACGCGGCGGTCGCCGACGCTTTCGGCGGCGTCATGGCGGGCTGGCGCGTGCTGCGGCTGCCGGTCGACCCGGACGGTGCCACGGTGCGCGCGCTGCTCGACTGAGCCGTCGTCCG
>JAPSIR010000228.1 GCA_031178625.1 Cellulomonas sp. | reverse complement strand
GATGCTGGACAGAGCGGTCTCCTGTGGTCGTGATGCACGGTGCCGCCTCGTCGCGGGCACACCGGTGACACCTGGCCGTCGTGGATGGAGTGAAGCCTAACCCATCGCCCGGGCGGTTCAGGACGCCGTTCCGGGCGCTTCGTCCACCCGCCCGGGTGACGCCTCAGCGCCCGGTCGCGCCGGGCTCGACGTAGGGCACACGGCCCCCGTTGACGGCCCGGAGGTCGAGCACCGCGGAGCCGATCACGCCGAGCGCCAGCACCCCGGCGAGCACGCCCCGCGAGTAGAAGTCGAGGTCGCGCACGAGCGCGAGCACGACGATGACGACCAGCACCTTCGCGAGCCAGGTGCCCATGACGACGGCCGCCATCGTGTTCGGGGACGAGTCCAGCGTGCGCAGCATCGCGACGACGGTCGTGCCCGAGAAGACGAGCGCCAGGCCCACGGCGATCAGCGCGCCCCACACGCCGGGCACGCCGGCGACGAGCGCGCCGACGCCCACGCCGACGACGGCGAGGAGGCCGAGGAGCAGCAGGGTGTCGCGCAGCGCGCGCCGGAACACCGCGCGCGTGGCCTCCTGCGGCCGCGCGGGTGCGGCGGGACGGTCGGCCGGCTCGACGGGTCCGGTCGGGTCGGTCGTCACGGTGATGCCTCCACGGGGGTCGGGGTGCGCCCGCGCAGCGGGCCGAGGGTGAGCAGGGTGGCGACGACGACGCCGACGCCCGTCGCGACGAGCACGGTCGTCGTCGACCAGACGGCCAGCGCCGCGACGCCGAACGCCAGCACGGCCGTCCACACGTACATGATCGCCACGGCGCGGCGGTGGGAGTGGCCGAGCGCGAGCAGGCGGTGGTGCAGGTGCAGGCGGTCGGGGTGGAAGGGGCTCTTGCCCTGCACGAGGCGGCGCAGGATGGCGAGCGACATGTCGAGCAGCGGCAGCACGAGGACCGCCAGCGGCAGCACGATCGGCACGAACGCGGGGAACGAGACGCGGTCGGACACGGCGAGCGGGTCGATCTGGCCGGTCACGACGATCGCGGCCGCGGCCATCACGTAGCCCAGCAGCATCGACCCCGAGTCGCCCATGAAGATCCGGGCGGGGTAGGCGTTGTGCGGCAGGAACCCCACGCAGATGCCGACGAGCACCGCCAGCACCAGCGTCGCGAGGCTCGAGTAGTCGCCCTGGCTGGTGCCGCGCGTCAGCAGGTAGGCGTACAGGAAGAACGCCGCTCCCCCGATGGCCAGCACGCCCGCGGCGAGGCCGTCGAGCCCGTCGACGAAGTTCACGGCGTTCATCGCGACCACGACCGACACGACCGTCACGAACACCCACGTGCGGGGCGACCCGACGAGCACGCCGGCGATGGGCAGCTGGTAGAGCAGCACGCCCTGCCATGCGAGGAACCCCGCGGCGAGCACCTGCCCCATGAGCTTCGTCAGCCAGTCGAGGTCCCAGATGTCGTCGGCGACGCCGAGCGCGCACACGAGCGCCGCGCCGCCGACGATCCCGATGATGGGCCGCGGGTTGTCGAAGAGGCCGGACAGGAACGGCAGCCGGCTGGCCATGAGGAACGCGACGAGCAGCCCGCCGAACATGGCCATGCCGCCGAGCCGCGGCGTCGGGATGGCGTGCACGTCGCGGTCCCGGACGGCCGTGATGGCGCCCCACCGCAGGGCGCACCAGCGGGCCAGCGGCGTCAGCAGGTACGTCACCACCGCCGCGATCAGCAGGACGAGCGAGTACACCCTCACCGGGCCGGGGCCTCCGGGGTGTCGGCGGTGCCGCCGTCCTGCGGCTCGGTGTCGGGGGCGGGCGCGTCGGTCCCGGCGTCGGTCCCGGCGCCGGGCCGGGTGGCCCCGGGAGCGGTGGCCTCGGGAGCGGCGGCCTGGGGAGCAGCGGCCTCGGGGGCAGCGGTCTCGTCGCGGGGCGCCGGCGGCGCGGGCGCCATGACGGGCGCCACCGCGGCGAGCGCGGCGAGGTCGATCGCGCCCAGGCGCACGACCCGCAGGACGTCGCCCGTGGCGTCGACGATCGTGGACGCGACACCGCCGGGCGCCTCGCCGCCGTCGAGGAGGACGGGCACGTGCGCTCCGAGCTGGCGGTACGCCTCCTGCGCCGTCGTGGCCGCGGGACGTCCCGTGCGGTTGGCGCTCGAGACGGCGAGCGGGCCCGTGCGGCGCAGCAGCGCGAGGGCCACCCGGTGGTCCGGCACGCGCAGGGCCACGGTGCCGTGGGTCTCGCCGAGGTCCCACGCGAGGGACGGCTGGGCGCGGACGATGACCGTCAGGCCGCCGGGCCAGAACGCGTCCGCGAGAGCGCGCACCCCGTCCGGCACGTCGATCGCGAGGCCGTCGAGGGTGCGCACGTCGGGGATGAGGACGGGCGGCGGCATCTGGCGCCCGCGGCCCTTCGCGTCGAGCAGGGCCTGCACGGCCCGGGGGTCGAACGCGTCGGCCGCGATGCCGTAGACGGTGTCCGTGGGCAGGACCACGAGCTGACCGCGGCCGATCGCGTGCACGGCCTCGTCGAGCGAGGGCCCCCACGTGCCCGGGTCGGTGGCGTCCTTGATCCGGATGAGGCTCACGCGGGCGAGTCTCCCACGGCCGCCGGGGCGACTCGCCGGGCGACGAGCGTGCGCGGCCGGCCCGTCAGGTCGGGCGCCGTGACGACGTCCGTGAACGCGCCCGTGGCGCCGGCGACGTCGCGCGCGGGCGCGTCCTGGACCTCGGCGTGCTCCATGACGAGCAGGCCGCCGGGCGCGAGCAGCCGCGTCGCCGCGGCGACGACCGCGCGGGGCACGTCCAGGCCGTCGGCGCCGCCGCCGTACAGCGCCAGGTCCGGGTCGTGGTCGCGGACCTCGGGGTCCGTCGGCACCGCGTCCGGCGGGATGTACGGCGGGTTGGAGACGACGACGTCGACGGTCCCCGCGAGGTCCGCGAGCAGGTCCGGGTCGCGGACGTCGGCGCGCTCCACGCGGACGTCCGCCGCGCCGACCGCCGCGGCGTTGCGCCGGGCCAGGTCGACGGCCTCCGGCGAGAGGTCGACCGCGACGACCCGGGCCCCGGGCGCCTCGGTCGCCACCGCGAGGGCGATGGCGCCCGTGCCGGTGCACAGGTCGACGACGACCGGCGTCCGGCCGGCCGCGAGCAGGCGCCGCGCCTCGTCGACGGCCGGCTGCGCGACCGTCTCCGTCTCCGGCCGCGGCACGAACACGCCCGGCTCGACCCGCAGGGTCAGGTGCCGGAACGCCGTGCGCCCGGTGATGTGCTGCAGCGGCTCGCGCGTGCGCCGGCGCTCGACCAGGCCGGCGTACGTCGTCGCGAACCCGTCGGGGAGCGCCGGCGGCAGCACGAGGTCGACGCGCGCCAGCCCGAGCGCGTAAGCCGCGAGCTCCGTCGCGTCGTGCCGGGGCGACCCGACGCCGGCCTCGGCCAGCACGCGCGTCGCCCCCTCGACGTACGCGCGCAGCGTCACGGGCGCCGTCGGCGCGTCCCCGCTCACGCGCCCGCCGCCGCGAGCCGCGCCGCCTCGTCCGCCTCGACGGCCGACGCGATGACGGGTCCGAGGTCGCCGTCGAGCACCTGGTCGAGGTTGTACGACTTGTAGCCGGTGCGGTGGTCGGCGATGCGGTTCTCGGGGTAGTTGTACGTGCGGATGCGCTCGGAGCGGTCGACCGTGCGCACCTGCGACCGGCGCGCCTCGCTCGCGGCGGCCGCCGCCTCCTCCTGGCGCGCCGCCAGCAGGCGGGCACGCAGCACCCGCATCGCCTGCTCACGGTTCTGCAGCTGGGACTTCTCGTTCTGCATCGACACGACGATCCCCGTCGGCAGGTGCGTGATCCGCACCGCCGAGTCGGTGGTGTTGACCGACTGCCCGCCGGGGCCGGACGACCGGTAGACGTCGATGCGCAGGTCGTTCGCGTCGATCGCGACGTCGCCCTCGTCGTCCGCCTCGGGGAAGACCATGACACCCGCGGCGGACGTGTGGATGCGCCCCTGCGACTCCGTGACCGGCACGCGCTGCACCCGGTGCACGCCGCCCTCGTACTTCAGGTGCGCCCAGACGCCGTCCTCGGGCGCCGCCGCCGACCGCGCCTTCACGGCCACCTGCACGTCCTTGTACCCGCCGAGGTCCGACTCCGTCGCCTCGAGCACCTGCACCGCCCAGCCCTGCCGCTCGGCGTAGCGCGTGTACATGCGCAGCAGGTCGCCCGCGAACAGCGCCGACTCCTCGCCGCCCTCCCCCGCCTTGATCTCGAGGATGACGTCGCGGCCGTCGTCCGGGTCCCGCGGGACGAGCACGCGCCGCAGGCGCTCGCCGGCCTCGTCGGCCGCGGCGCGCAGGGCCGGCAGCTCCGCGGCGAACGCCGGGTCCTCGGCCGCCAGCTCGGCCGCCGCGCCCGCGTCGTCCGTCGCCGCGCGCCACGTGCGGTACGCCTGCACGACCGGCCCCAGCTCGGCGTACCGGCGCCCGAGCCGGCGCGCGCGGCCGGCGTCGGCGTGCACCGACGGGTCGGCGAGCTGCGTCTCGATGTCCGCGTGCTCCGCGAGCAGCGGGATGAGGGCCGGCGGGGTGCCGTCGGGGGTCACGGGTGGCGGGTCTCCTGCGGGGGTCGGTGCGACGGGCCGGAACGACGCAGCGCCGGTGCACGGGCGGCGGACACGACCATGGAGGGCCGTCGTCCGCGCCGCGCACCGGCGCTGGG
>JAPSIR010000227.1 GCA_031178625.1 Cellulomonas sp. | reverse complement strand
ACCGCCAGCGGGACGCGCTCGGACGACTCGAGCTCCAGCCCGACGACGACGCCCGCGACCAACGTCGCGACGCCCCACGCGGCGGCGACCACCGCGAGCAGCCGCAACGGTCGGCGGTCGCGACGCCGGAAGGCCACGGCAGCCGCGAGCACGCCGATCACGGCCGTCACCAGGGCGGACAGCGCCACGAGCAGCCACGAGGGACGCCCCTGCACCACGAGCACGAGGAGGCCCACGAGCGCGCTCGTCACGGCGGGGAGCGTCAGCGCGGCGATCGCGGCGCCGATCGCGGGCTCACGCCACTCGTCAGTCGGCCACGACTGCGGCCGGGGGGAGGGCGCGGCGCCGGAGGGGGGAGCGGTCTGGTCCATGCCGCCTCACGCTACCCACTCGCGTCCGGTTCGTCCGGTCCGGCCGGTCACCCGTCCAGGACGTGGCGCAGGTACCGCTCCGGGGCGTCGAGGAAACCCCGCCACCGTGCCACGAGCTCGAGGTCCTCCCACGCGGTGCGCCGCAGCCCGTGGTCGCCGACCTCCCACACCGTCGCGCCCGGCAGCGCCGCGAGCAGGGGCGAGTGCGTCGAGAGCAGCACCTGCGAGCCGTCGCGGACGAGGTCGTGCAGGTGCTGGAGCAGGGTGAGGCAGCCGGTGAAGGACAGCGCGGACTCGGGCTCGTCGAGCACGTAGAGGCCGGGGAACCGCATCCGGTCGCCGATCAGCGTGAGGAACGACTCCCCGTGCGACATCTCGTGGAACTGGGGCTCCGGCGGCCCCGCCCGGCGTGAGCCCGGGTTCTCCTCGAGGTACGTGTAGAACGAGTGCATCGTCTCGGCGCGCAGGAAGTACCCGCGGCGCGGCGACCCGACGCCGCGCAGCAGGTGCAGCCGGTCCGCGAGGCCCGACTCGGTGCGCCGGGTGCTGTGCCGGGACCCGATGGCCCCGCCCTCGGCGCCCATGCCGTAGGCGCCGGCGACGGCCTCGACGAGCGTCGACTTGCCCGCGCCGTTGTCACCGACGAGGACGGTGGCGGCGGACAGGTCCCACCCCTCGACCAGCACCTGCGCGACGGCCGGCACCTCGCGAAACCAGTCGTGGCCGGTCGGCCCGTCGTCGTCCGGAGCGGCTTCCACGCGCACCACCGGCAGCGCGCTGCGCATGCTCCCGGCCACGCCGGCCGTCGGACGTCCCGCCACGGGACCACCCCACCACACGCGTCCGACACGCACGCGAGCAGGTCGGCCCCGCGACGGCCGCGCGGCTCAGCCCGCGCTCGGGCTCGCCGTCAGGGCCTCGGCGCGCGCGTCGGCCACGGCGCGCGCGACCCGGGCGGCGGAGCGCCGGCGCACCGTGCGCACCGCGAGGGCCGCCCCGACCAGCAGGAGCAGCAGGCCGACCTGCGCGAGCGGCGGCGTCCACACGGTGGCCGTCGCCGACGCGGCCGCGGGGGCCACCGGCACGACGTCGTCCCCCACCACGAGCGGCTCGGCACGGACGTCCACGGCTGCGCGCACGCCCGGCCACACGCCGTCGAGCACGACCGAGCGCGCGACCGAGCCGCCGGGCAGCACCTCGCGCACGGGGTCGCCGTCCACGGACGCGGCGCCGCCGAGCCACGGGTCGACGGCCACGCCGCTCGTCGCGCCCAGGCGCACGTCGCCCGCGTTCTCGACCACGTACGACACCTCGACGGTGCCGGGCGCGAACGGGTTCCACGACGGCACGTAGCGCGCGGCGACGTCGGTCACGGCGAGCGCGGCGGCGACGTCACCGGTGACGCGCAGGTGCAGCCGCACGCCGACGCGGGAGTCGAGCTCGACGCGCGTGCCGTCGACCGCCTCGACCGGCGTGGCGAGCGACGCGACGACGCCGGCGGGGTGGTCCCCGGGACGGGCGTCGGCGGGGACGGTCAGGGTGACGGGCACGACGACCGTGGCGCGCGGGCCGACGTCGACGCCCGCCGGCACGTCGAGCCAGGCCCCCGCCGCCGTCGGCGCGGTCCCGGTCGGCGGCAGGTCGAACTCCCCGGCGGCGGTGACGACGCCGTCGCCGGCCGCGAGTGCGAACGTCTGCGGCGCGTCGGTGTGGTTCGTCACCGCGACGTGCTCGGTGACCTGCGCGCCGGGGTCGAGCTCGTGGCGCAGCGAGACGCGGCCGTCCGGGCCGTCGGCGGTCGCGGGCACGAGCGACCACGTCGTCGTCGTGGCCTGCGGGTCGCCCACGCCGCCGCGGTCGACGTCGAGTGCGGGGTCGTGCGTGGGGACGGCCGTCGGCGCGTCCGGGTCGGCGAGGCCGGCGACGACGGCGGTCGGCACGACGGCGACGGCGGGTGCGACGGCTGCGGGTGCGACGACGAGGCCGGCGACGAGCGCGACGGCTGCGGCGCCGAGCGCGGTACGGGTGCGGGCGTGGAGCACGGAGGACCTTCCGGAACGGCGGGACGGTGCCCGGCGGGCGGGCGGTGGCGCCGGTGGCGGGGACGCGCGGTCCCCGCCACCGGCGCGGGTGGTGCTGCGGTCAGTCGCGGGCGAAGAGGCTCACCGTGACCGTGCCGCGGTACGTGCCGGCCGTGGCGTCGACCGGGACGTCGAGGCGCAGGTCCGCCGACAGCTCGGTGCGACCGGTGCGGCCCTCGCCCTCGGCCGTCGCGAGCGCCGCCGGGACCGCGAGTCCCGTGCCGCCGTCGAGGACGCCCTCGACCGCGTCACCGGCCGTGACGCCGTCACGCTGCGTCAGCACGACGGGGTCCCAGCCGAGGTGGCCGGCCCGCAGGCGGGCACGCTCGGAGACCAGGTCGGTCGCCTGGCCGGAGACCGACCAGCCGGCGGCGTCCGTGCGGGAGTCGGTGACCGCGACGGTGGGCAGCGCGGCCTGCAGGCGCAGGCGGTCGCCGAGGCCCTTGGCCTCGCCCAGGTCGAGCACGTCCTGCGCGACGGTCAGCGCGAGGCTGCCGGCCGGGGCCTGCTCCGGCAGCGTGGCCGTGACCTCGATGCCGTCGGCCTCCTCGCTGGGCACGTAGTCCCACAGCTCGTCGAGGAAGACGTTCGCCAGGTCGGTGTTGTCGAGGTACGCGCCGCGGACCGGGTCCGTGCCCGTCGCACGGGCCGCGATCGCGTCCGCACCGGGGCCCTTGGCGTACACGGGCACCAGCTGGTTGGTGTGGTTGCCCGAGTGCCACGAGTGGCCCGCGACCTGCTCCGCCGCACCCGGCACCAGGCTCGTCCACGTCGGGTCGGCGCCCGCGCCGGCGAGGTAGCCGGTCTCGTGGTCGGAGGTGACGATCACGAGCGTCTCGTCCCAGCTGCTGTTGTCCTCGACCCACTGCACGGCCGTGTCGACCGCGCGGTTGAAGTCGACGGTCTCCTCGATCGTCGTCACGTCGGAGTTCGCGTGGCCGGCCCAGTCGATGGCACCGCCCTCGACCATGACGAAGAAGCCGTCCTCCTCGCGCTCGAGCACGTTGAGCGCGCCCTGCGTGAGCGTCGGCAGGTCGGGGACGTCGTTCATCTCCCCCGCGAACGGCGTCTCGCCGACCGTCGAGCGACCCTGCTGCAGCGTCGAGCCGACCTGCACGGCACCGAAGACGCGCTCCGGCACGTCCGTGCCGGCGGCGAGCGCCTCGAACTGGCCCTTGTCCTCGAGCAGCGTGAAGCCCGTCTGCCCGTCCTGCAGGCGCTGCCAGTCGGACTGCGTGACGTAGCCGAAGCTCGGCGTCGTCAGCAGGCGGTGGCTGTCGTCGTAGTAGGGGTGGCCCGCGCCGATGACGACGTCGAGGTAGTCGGCCTCGAGGTACTCGTGCGTGACGCCGGACAGGTCGTTGCGGTTTGCGTTGTGCGCGGCGAAGCCCGCCGGCGTCGCGTGGCTGAACGGCACGGACGAGACGACGCCCGTCGCCTTGCCGAGCCGGTCGGCGCGCTGCGTGAGGTTCTCGAGCACCGTGCCGTCGGGGGCGATGCCCAGCACGCCGTTGTTCGTCTTGACGCCCGTGGCGAGCGCGGTGGCGGCGGCGGCCGAGTCGGTCGCGCCCTCCTTGACCCAGTCGAAGTCCGCCCACGCGGCCTGCGGGTCGTACTCGGCGCGGCCGTTGGCGGAGTGGTTCGACTGCCCGACCTGGACCGGGAAGTGCTGGAACACCTGCGACGCCGTGCCCGGCACGGGCGTGATCGAGCCCGACTCGGGGTGGACGACGACCTGGTGGTAGGTGGTGCCGTGCTGGTAGGCGCTGGCGAGGTCGACCGTGTTGTAGCCCATGCCGTCACCGATGAGCACGATGACGTTCTTCGGGGCACCGGCGGGTGCCTCCGGGTTCGCGGTCGCCGCGGCGGCGGGGACGACGACGAGGGCGGACGTGGCCAGGGTCGCGACTGCGATCCCGGCGCGGCGGGCAGGGGTCCTGCTGCGGCGCATCTGTGGTCCTCTACGGGTCGTGGACGGTCGGGGGTGTCCCGGCCGCACACGACCCTCGCCAGCGCGGTTGAACGATTGATGACGGTCCGGTGCCGACTGCGCGGACTGTTCCCGTCGGTCCGGTTCGCCGCATCCGCCCGATCCGGTCACGCCGAGCCACCCGTGGTGCGGGGCGGGGCGTCGGCTCCGGTAGACTCTCCGCGCGGCTCGTCGGTCCCGACCGGCTGCCGCCGCCAGGAGGATTCGCCTAGTGGCCTATGGCGCACGCTTGGAAAGCGTGTTGGGTGCAAGCCCTCGGGGGTTCGA
>JAPSIR010000226.1 GCA_031178625.1 Cellulomonas sp. | reverse complement strand
TCACGAAGACGCCGCCGGCCGCCGAGCTCATCAAGAAGGCCGCGGGCGTCGCGAAGGGCTCCCCGACGCCGCACACGACCAAGGTCGCGTCGCTGACGAAGGACCAGGTCCGCGAGATCGCGAGCACCAAGCTCGAGGACCTCAACGCGAACGACCTCGCCGCCGCCGAGAAGATCATCGCCGGCACCGCCCGGTCCATGGGCATCACCGTCCAGGGCTGAGCACCCGCTCGTCGCGGGGGCGGGCACCCGTCCGCCCCCGCACCACCAGTGGCAGGGCCCTGTGCGGCCCGTCCGACCACGACTGCTAGAAGGAGAACAGGCAGATGCCTCAGCACAGCAAGGCGTACCGCTCCGCGCTCGAGAAGATCGAGCCCGGCCGCGTCTACGCCCCCCTCGAGGCCGTGCGCCTCGCCCAGGCGACGTCGACCACGAAGTACGACGCGACCGTCGAGGTCGCGTTCCGCCTCGGTGTCGACCCGCGCAAGGCGGACCAGATGGTCCGCGGCACGGTGAACCTCCCGCACGGCACGGGCAAGACCGCCCGCGTCATCGTCTTCGCCGTCGGCGAGCGTGCCGAGCAGGCGCGCGCCGCGGGTGCGGACGAGGTCGGCGGGGACGAGCTCATCGCCAAGGTCGCCGACGGCTGGACCGACTTCGACTCGGCCGTCGCCACCCCGGACCTCATGGGCAAGGTCGGTCGCCTCGGCAAGGTCCTGGGCCCGCGCGGTCTCATGCCGAACCCGAAGACCGGCACCGTGACGATGGACGTGGCCAAGGCCGTGTCCGACATCAAGGGCGGCAAGATCGAGTTCCGCGTGGACCGCCACGCGAACCTGCACTTCATCATCGGCAAGACGTCGTTCTCCGACGTCCAGCTGGTGGAGAACTACGCGGCGGCGCTCGAGGAGATCCTGCGTCTCAAGCCGTCGGCGTCGAAGGGCCGCTACATCAGCAAGGCGACCATCTCGACGACGAACGGCCCGGGCATCCTGCTCGACCAGAACAAGACGCGGAACCTCACCACGGAGGACGAGGCGGCCTGACGCCCCTCGCACGCGGACGACGGCCCGGCCCCCCGAGGGGTGCCGGGCCGTCGTGCGTCCGGAGGTCGTGCGTCTGAGATCAGTAGCGCCCGGCGTCGGGGGCGGTCACCACGACAGCCACTCGGTCACGCAGGTGCCGGCGTCGCTCGTGCAGACGAGGCGGACCGGGCCCTGCGGGCGGGCGTCGATGCGGAAGTACCCCACCTCGTCGGTGTCGACCTGCGCCACGTCGCCGTCCGGCCGGCGCAGGACGACGTGCCCCGCCCGTGCCGGGATGAGCTGACCCTCGACGGACCGGTCGCCCACCTCGAGCTCGACGCCGACGCCGTCACCCTGGAAGACCAGGGTGCGCGGCGGCTGCCCGGACCGGTCGCGCACGCCGACGAGCCGGCCCTCGGTGCTCGAGTCGTGCACCAGGGTGAGTAGGAACAGCTCCGTGTCGAGCTGCTCGCGCAGGGCGAGGACACCGCGGTGCACGGAGAACGCGGTGCCCGCGGACGCTGTCACACGCTCCAGGAGCTCCTGCTCCTCGAGCGCGGCCGCGAGCTCGAGCGCCAGTGCGTCGTCGTCGGGCCACGGCTCCTGCCGGCGGTCGGGGCCCCCCGTGTCATCCGAGTGCCAGGACATCGCGGCCTCCTTCGCCGAGTGCGGAGCCACCGGGCGCCGCGAGGTAGTGCGTGAGGGCGGCCGTCCGGCGCAGGCGGGCGAGCCCGCGCTGCCGGGTCGGGCCGATGGAGCCGATGGGGATGCCGAGGCGAGCGGAGACCTCCTGGTAGCTCGGTGGCGGGTCGGTGGACAGCAGCAGGAGCAGGTCGCGCTGGTGCGCCGGCAGCTCGGCGAGGGCGGCGCGCAGCGCGGCGTGCCGCTCGCTGCGCAGGAGCTCCTGGTCCAGCTCGGTGTCGTCCTGCACGTCGAGGCGGCCCGTCGTCGGGTCGACCGGGATCGCTCGGCGGCTGAGGTTCGTCACGCGGATGCACTCGTGCCGCGTCGCGGTGGAGATCCAGCCGGGTAGCGCCGCGGGCTCGCGCAGGTCCGCGAGGTGCTCCAGCAGGTTGAGCCACACCGTCTGGGCGACGTCCTCCGCCTGCTGCGGGGTGAGCCGGAACTGGCGCACGCGCGCCATGACGAGGCTCGTGTGCCGCCGCACGATCTCGGACCACGACAGCTCGTCGCCGGTGAGCGCACCGGCGACGAGCTCGGTCGTCGTGCGCTCGGCGTACGGTCCGTCGCCGCTCGGGCTGCTCACCGCGCGCCTCCTCAGAACCTCGGGTGCGTCCCTGAGGCCATCATCGCGCTCGACGAGGCAGGTGCCCAGCACGTGTCACGCTCCCGGCAGGATGTGCAGGGCCCGGCCGTAGCCGGCCACCGGCTTGCCCGCGGCGAGCAGCGCGTGCACGGCCTGCGGACCGTCGACCCCCAGCTCGGTCATGGTGCGCGCGATCGCGCCCGCGACCTGCGGCGCCGCGAACGACGTGCCGACCCACCGGGCGAACGCGTCGACGCCGAACTCCTCCGCCGCCGCCGCGAAGGCGGGGTTCTGCCGGCCCGGCACGTAGGTCGAGAGGACGCCCTCCCCGACGGCCGACACGTCCACCCACGAGCCGTGGCTCGACCACGTGGTGGGCCGCAGGTCGCGGGTCAGCCCGCCGACCGCCACCACCCGGCCGAACGCCGCGGGCCACGTGGGCGTGTCGTCGCCGTAGTTGCCGGCCGACGCGACGACCACGCTGGACCACCCGCGCGCGTCCTCGATCTCCCGGACCACGTCGAGCGCCACCGCGAGCGGCAGCGACGGCTCGTCGAAGAGCGTCTGCGTGCCGAGCGACAGGTTCACGACGTGCGCACCGTCGCGCACCGCGCGGATCAGCGCGCACGCGACGTCGAGCTCCGAGCCGGCGCCGCCGGGCCCCACGGCCTTGAGGACGCGGATCTCCGCGCCCGGCGCCACCTGCTGGACGATCCCGGCGACGAACGTGCCGTGGCCGGCGTACAGGTCCAGGAAGCCGTCGTGCGGCTCGGCGTCGAGCGGGTCGACGTTGCCGTCGTCGCCGTGCGTGGCCGGGTCGTCGCCGGCGACGCGCACCACGTCCCGCAGCCAGCCGTCGGTGCGCCGGTCGGCCGCGATGCCGGTGTCGACGACCGCGACGACGACGCCGTGCCCGTGCGCCCGCCCCGCGCCCGCGTACTCGTCGAACGTGGCGACCTGCGGCGCGAAGACGCCGGAGTTCGGCTTCATGATGGGCCGGCCGCCCAGCGGCGTGACGTAGGACATCGAGACCGCGTGCCCGCGCGAGCGCAGCGCGGCGACCAGCCCGTGCAGGCGCCGGGCCCGCCGGGGGTCGGTGCTGCGCAGGTGCACGATCCGGCCGGCGAGCTCGGGGTGCTCGAGGGGGACCTCGGCCAGGCCCGCCGCGGTCGCCTCGTCGCGGACGTCCTCCCAGGTCGCCGGGGTCATGAGCAGGTCACCGACCACCGGGAAGACGTCGGCGCCGTGGCGGTTGCGCACGACGTCGAGCTCCTGCCGGCTGCGGCGCGCCCAGCCGTCCTGCAGACGGGACACCATCGCCTCGCGCCGGCGCAGCACCGCGTCGTCGGCGTCGCCGGGGGACAGGTCCGCGAGGCGCGCGCGCAGGTAGGCGGCGTCCTCGTCGGTCGCGTCGGTCGCCCTGCCCGTCGGCGCCGCGGCGGCGAACGACGCGGCGGCCGGCCCCTGCGCAGCGCCGGAGGCGGGGACCGTGCCGGTGCCGGCAGCGGGACGCGGGACCATCCGGCGGCGGGCGTAGTCGTCGCCGAACGGGCGGCCGGCGGGGCGGGCGTCGGCGGGGAAGCGTGTCACGGAGGGACTCTCCTCGAGGCGCAGGAAGGTGCGGTCGTCCCTCGGAGGGCCCGGCCGGCGCCCTGATACACGCACGCGTCGTGCCGCGTGGTCGGCGCCCTAGGATCCGAGGGTGCAGGGAGCATCCTCGACCGGCGGCGTCGCCGTCGAGCCCCGGGCGGGGCGGGCGGCGCTCGTCGCCGACGCCCGCGCGCTCGAGGCGGCGCTCGACGCCGGGGCGGACGACCTGGCCGCGCGGGTCGCGGACGTGGTCGCGCGCGCGCGGCGCGCCCGCGAGCCCGAGGCCCTCGCGTGGGGGCTGCGCGCCACGGCCGTGCTGCGGCGGCGCGAGAACGACCCGGCCGGCGCGGTGCGCCTCCTCGACGAGGCCCGTGCGGTGGCGGGGCGGGCCGGCCGCCCGGTCCTCGAGGGCTGGATGCTCGCGAGCCGCTCGGTCGCGGAGCTGGAGCGCGGCCGGACGACGCGGGCGCGCGCGGACGCCGAGGCGGCGCTCGGCCTGGCGGAGGGGGCGGGGGACGGCGACCGCGACGCCGCGCGGGCGCTGCACGCCCGCGTGCAGCTGCAGCTGGCGGTCATGGACCACAACGCGGGGCGGCTGGTCGAGGCGGAGGCGCGCTACCGGGCCCTGCTGCGCGAGACCCCCGACGGCAGCCCGGACGCGGTGCGCGGCGCCAACAACCTCGCGGTGGTGCTCGTCGCGCGCGCCGACTTCGACGCGGCGCTCGCGTGGGCGGAGCGGGCCGTCGCCGCGGCCGCGGGCCTCTCGCCGGCGGTGCGGTCCGGGCCGTACCTGACGCGCGCTCTCGTGCACGTGCAGGCGGGGCGGCTCTCCGC
>JAPSIR010000225.1 GCA_031178625.1 Cellulomonas sp. | reverse complement strand
GGTCAAACAATCTTGCTTCTCGACAGCTCGGCGGTCGGCGCGGTGGGTCGACGGTCGGCGCGGTCCGTCGGCGATCAGCGCGGTCCGTCGGCGATCAGCGCGGTCCGTCGGCGATCAGCGCGGTCCGCTCGGCGGTCGGCGTGGTCCCGCCGGCGGTCAGGGCGGCCCGTGGGACGTCGCGAGCGGCACCGGCGCTCGTCTCGTCACGGCGCGCTCGCGCGGACGACCAGCTCCGGGGCGATGAGCCCGCGCTCCGTGCCGCCGCCGTCGAGCGCCTCGACCAGCGTCCGGACCGTGCGCGCGCCCAGCTCGTCGAACCCCTGCCGCACCGTCGTCAGCGGCGGCGCCGCGTACGCGGACCCCGGCTCGTCGTCGAAGCCGACCACAGCGACGTCGTCCGGCACGCGGACGCCCGCCTCGCGGAACGCGTGCAGCAGGCCGAGCGCCAGCTGGTCGTTGGCCGCGAACACGGCGTCCGGCACGCCGACCTCGACGAGACGACAGCCTGCGGCGTGGCCGTCGGCGGCGGACCAGCCCGCCGGCAGCGGCGCAGGCACCGGCACGTCCGCCGCGACGAGCGCGTCACGCCAGCCGCGCAGCCGGTCTCGGGCGTCGAACCACTCCCCCGGGCCCGCGACGTGCACGACCGTGCGCCGCCCCGCCGCGAGCAGGTGCTCGGTCGCCGCCCGTGCGCCCGCCGCCTGGTCCACGGCGACCGTCCGCACCCCGGTGAGGTCCGGCGCCGACGACACCACGACCACCGGCACCGGCGCCCGCACCGACCCCACCGCGTCCACCGTGTCGGTCCGCGGCGCCACCACGACGATCCCGTCGACCCCCTGCGCGAGGAAGTGCTCCACCGCGGGCACGACCTCGTCCGGGCCGAACGAGCGCAGCGTCGCCACCGAGACGTACCGCCCCGCGTCCCGCGCGGCGCGCTCGAGCGCGACGAGCGTGCTCGTCGGCCCGAACAGCGCCGACCCCGGCGTGACCACGCCGATCGACCCCGTCCGCCGGGTCACGAGCGCGCGGGCCGCGAGGTTGCGGCGGTACCCCAGCGTGGCGATGGCGTCGAGGACGCGCTCGCGGGTCTGCGGCCGCACGCTCGGGTGGTCGTTGAGCACGCGCGAGACGGTCTGGTGCGACACGCCCGCGAGCGCCGCGACGTCGCTCATCGCGGGCGGGCGTGCGGTGGCCTCCGCCACGGTCAGCCGGCCGCCGGCCCGGCGAGCTCGCGCGAGCGGTCCGCGGCGGCGCGCGCCGCCGCGACGAGGCCCGCGCGCACGCCGTGGGCGTCGAGCGCCGCGACGCCCGCGACGGTGGTCCCGCCGGGCGACGACACCCGCTCGCGCAGGACGGCGGGGTGCTCGCCCGTGCCCGCGACCATCGCCGCGGACCCCTCGACGGTGGCGACGGCGAGGCGGGTCGCGAGCTCGCGCGTCAGCCCCAGCAGCACGCCCGCCTCCGCGAGCGCGTCGATCACGTAGAAGACGTACGCCGGCCCGGAGCCCGAGATCGCGGTCACCGCGTCGAGATCCTTCTCGGCGACGCGCACCACCAGCCCGGTCGCGGCCAGCACGCGCTCGACCAGCGCGAGGTGCGCGTCACCGGCCGCCGCACCCGCCGCGATCGCGCTCGCGCCCTTGCCGACGAGGGCCGGCGTGTTCGGCATGACGCGCACGACGGGCGTGCCGGCGGGCAGGGCCGCCTCGTAGACGCGCAGGGGCACGCCGGCGGCGACGCTGACGACCAGCGCGCCCGGGCGCAGCACCGGCGCGACCTCCGCGAGGACCGCCGGGACGACGTCGGGCTTCACCGCGACGAGCACGACGTCAGCGTGCGCTGCCGCGTCGGCGGACGCGGTGCCCGTGCCGACACCGTGCTCCGCCGCGAGCGCCGCCACCCGCGCGCGGTCGCGGTCGACGACGGTCACGCGGTCGGCGGGCCAGCCGCCCTGCAGCAGGCCCGCGACGAGCGTGCCGCCCATGACCCCGCCCCCGAGCACCGCCACGGCCGGGGTGGTCCCCGCGTCGTGCGTCGTCATCGCGCCTCCTCGCTCCGCGCCGGCCCGTGGGCCGCGGCCACCGGGCGTCGCGCCCCGGGCCGCCGCCGAGCCTACCGACGGCGTCGGACGTCGGTCCCCCGGCGCCCGGGGCGGCGCCCCGCCCTGCGCCGCCCCATCTGGCCGGTCGCAGGACCAGGCCCTGCCGCCTCGTCCGCCCGGCGCTTCTGCAGCACCGCGGCCCCGCGTCGTTGCACGACGGCCGCCTCACCGGCTCTCGGCGCCGCGACGGCGTCCTCTCACGGCTCGTCGTCCCGGCGTGGTCGACGTCCCGGGTCGTCGACCCGGCGTCATACTCCCCCGGCCCGCCGCCTGGGGCACCACCCGGCTGTTCAGCAGCACCAGCACCTCCGGCTACTGCACGACGGCCGCCTCGGCGGTGGTGGGCTTGCACCCTCGGCACCGTGAAGCCGGCCGCGTGCTGAGCGCACGCGCCGTCGAGAGCCGGCGGGCGCGGTCACGACGGGCGCCGCGCGTTCGCCGGCGGCATGGTCCTCGGCGTCGGACGTGCCAGGTGGGCGCGGACCGCGGAGGAGACGACGCCGGTGGTCGCCAGGTCGCGTGCCGTGAACCGCAGCACGTCGACGCCCGCCGCCACGAGGGCGTTCTGGCGCGTGCGGTCGGTGAACAGCGCGTCGGGGTCGCCGTGCACCCCCACGCCGTCGATCTCCGCGACGAGCAGCCGACCGTCGCGGAGCCACCACCCGAGGTCGCCGCGCGCGACGACCCGGCCCCGCCCGTCCCGGACCGGCACCTGCAGCTCGTCCGGCGGCACGCCCTCGTCGACGCACTCGAGGCGCGCCCACGTCTCCAGCGGCGACTGCGCGCGGCCGTCGGCCAGCGCCAGCCACGGCCGCGCCCGTGCCGCGCCGCGTCGGCCGCGGAGGAGGGCGTCGACGTCGTCGAGGCCGCAGCTGACGAGTCCGCGCCGCAGCGCCGAGTCCAGCACCGCGACCGCGTGCCGCCGGTCCAGCTCGCACACCGCCTGCGCCACCGCCCACGCCGGGGCGGCGACCCGTGCCGAGCCGACGCGCTCGACGGGCATCCCGGCGTCGAAGCACCGCACCACGACGGCGCCGCGAGGCCTTCGGCGGCTGCCACCGGGCATCGCGACCTCGGGGCGGGCGACCGGCGGCAGGCCCTCGACGCCGAGCAGGGCGAGCGCGGACGCGCCGACGGCGATCGCGCCCGGGCCCGCCGAGAGGAGGCCGATCCACGCAGCGCGTCGCCGGCTTCCGTCCGGCCCCGCTCCGAGCGGCCCACCGGTGAGCGCCCCGAGTCCCGGCGTGACGTCGTACACCGCCCGCTGCACGCGGACCAGCCGCCCGCTGCGCACGAGCGACTCGCGGTGCCCGCGCGGGATCCCGGACGCGTCGCACTGCCGCGTCGACACGAGCCCTTCCTGCACGAGCGCGTGCGCCACCAGGCGGTCGGGTAGCGGGAGCCGGCGAACCATGGGGACACCGCACCGCGTGCGGGACGGCGGCCGATCCGCGGGTGGCCCGCGCTGTGGACGCGACGCGCCGACTGCGGGCTGGGGTCGCCTCACCGCGGCGGCGCGCGTCGACCGAGGACGCCGGTCACCACTGCCGGACCCCTCGGCGCCGTCCGGACGGCGATGTACCGATCACCGATCGAGGCACGCCCAGGGGCCGGCCCGAGCAACCACCCGCCCGGCGAACCGGCCGTCGTGCAGGATCCCGGCCGCCGCATGCTGCAGAACCACCGGGTCGGCGGCTCCACACGCGTCGGACGGCAGATCAGCCGGCCCGCTACCGAAGCGGCACCCCGACCGGCTCGCACCGGCGAACTGACCACCGTGCAGCACCCGCGGCGCCGCATGCTGCCGAACCACCGGGTCAGCGGCTCAGCAGCGCGTCGGACGGCGGATGAGCCAGCCGGCGACCGAAACGGCTCCCTCCCGGCCGGCTCCCACCGGCGAACCGGCCGTCGTGCAGCGTCCGCGCCGTCGCGTGCTGCAGAACGGCCGAGTCGCCTCAGTCGGGTCGCGGCGGCTCGGACCGGCCGGCCGTGCGTCAGGGGGTCGGCAGGAGGAGCAGGCCGTCGGCGACCAGCCCGCGGGCGGCGGGGAGGATGTCGGCCGCGACATCCTGCGCCGGCACGTCGAGCAGCGACGCGAGCGCCGCGACGATCTGGCCGGCGGTGAGCTCGCCGTCGCACGCGCCGACGAACGCCGCCAGCGCCGTGCCCGCGCGGACCGTCACGCCGAACCCTCCGCCCTGCCGCAGCAGGACGACGTTGGGGTCGACGGCGCCCGGCTCCAGGTACCGCTCCTCGGTGACGTCGCCCGCGACGCGCAGGCGCAGCCCGGCGAGGTCCCGGTCGTCGAGGCGCGCGAGGGCGTCGTGCGCCTCGAGGCCGGCGGCCAGCACCGGGCCCAGCGGCTGGCGCACCGGGCCGACGCGGTCCTCGAGCCGGCGCAGCGTCGGCGCCCCCGCGACGGGCCGGCGCAGCGTGACGACGCCGAACGCGACGCTGTCCACGTCCCGGGACGCGAGGTCGTCGAGCCACGCGCCGTACAGGTCGCGCCACGCGGCGCCGTCCGCGGGGGTGGTGCCGCCGTCGCGGATCCACGTCTCCGCGTACTCGGCGGGGTCCTGCTCGTCGCGGCGGACGACCCACGCGTCGAGCC
>JAPSIR010000049.1:15107-18147 GCA_031178625.1 Cellulomonas sp. | reverse complement strand
ACCTCCGGGCCGACGAGCAGCTCCTCGACCAGCACGCCCGCGCGGACGGGGAGCGTGGAGTACCGGGCACCGAGCACCTCGGCGACGGCCGCGACGAGCTCGTCGTCGTCGGCGGCGAGCACGACGCCCGCCGAGCCGGCCAGGGAGCGCGGCTTGACGACGACCGGGTAGCCGAGCGCGGCCGCGGCCGCCCGCGCGCCCGCGACGTCGTGCACGTGCCGGAACCGCGCGGACCCGAGGCCGGCGTCCGCGAGCCGGCGGCGCGTGGCCAGCTTGTCGCGGCACAGCGCGGTCGCGTCGGGCGACATCGCCGGCAGGCCGAGCGCCGCGGCCGCCGCGGCGCACTCCTCCACGACCAGCTCGTCCCACGTGAGCAGGCCCAGCTCCTCCCCGACCGGCCCGGCGAGATGCCGCACGGCCCGCGCGACGGCAGCCGCGTCGCCGGGCGGGACGACCTCCACGGCGTCGGCGTACGCCGTCTGCCAGGTCGGCGGCGCGGTGAGGACGAGGCCGAGCCGGTGCCGGTCCGCGAGCGCCTCCATCGCGTACCGCCGGTACGGGGCCGCGCCGCTGCCGACGACGACCAGCCGGCTCATGACGGGCGCGCCGTGCGGATCGCGGCGAAGTGCGGGGCGAGGAACGCCAGCTCGTCCAGCATGCCCTTCGCCGCGGCCTCGTGGCTCTCGGTGGCGCGCAGCACGCCGCCCTCGACGAGCCGGCCGGCGAACTGCAGCGTCACCTGGCCCGGCAGCGCGAACATCTTCACGGTCGAGAGCACGGGCTTGAACGCCTGCGCCGACCGCAGACCGCCGGAGGTGTTGCCGTAGCTGACCAGTCCCGCGGGCTTGTAGTGCCACTCCTCGTACAGGCAGTCGATGGCGTTCTTCGCGGAGGCCGGGAACGAGAAGTTGTACTCGGGCAGCACGAACACGACCGCGTCCGCCGCGTCGACGGTGCTGCTCCACACCCGCGTGTGGTCCTTCGTGTACCGCCGCTCCCACGGCTCAGCCTCCTCGTCGAGCAGGGGCAGGCCCAGCTCGGCGAGGTCGGTCACGCGGACGTCGAACCCGCCGTGGGCCTGCGCGAGCCCGGTGAACCAGGCTCCGACGACACCCCCGATGCGGGTCGGCCGTGTGCTCGTGACGACGATCTGCAGGACGGACATGCGTCTTACCCCTCATCCGGGTCGGTGGTGCGGTCGGTGGCGCGGTCGGTGCTGCGGTCGGTGCTGCTGCCGACTCGTGCCGCGGGGCGCACGGCGCCGCGGGGCACGAGCGCGAGCACCCGGGCCGGGCTGCCCGAGCCGCCCACGATGGGCAGCGGCGCGGCGACGACGACGGCGCCGCGGGGCGGCAGCGACCCGAGGTGGCGCAGCTGCGTGAGCCCGTAGCGGCCCGCGCCCTGGAAGTGCCAGTGGCACGGGAACGGGGGCGTCATCGCGGCGGCGCCGCCCGCGTCGGTGCCGACGGTCTCGACGCCGATGCCGAGCAGGTCGTGCTCCTCGACCAGCCAGCGGGCGCAGCGCGGTGACACCCCCGGCGTCCTGCCCCCGTTGAGGAACAGGTCCGCGTCGTGGCCGCGCGCGTCCCAGCCGGTCCGGTACAGCAGCCAGCCGCCGCGCGGCAGCGGACCGTGCACCCGCGTCCACGCCTCGACGTCCTCGGGCTCCAGCAGGAACTCGGGGTCCCGGGCGACCCGGTCGCTGACGTCGAGCACCGCGGCCGGACCGACGAGCCGCTGCGGCGGCACGGACGCCACGTCGTCGAGGTCACGCCCCGACAGCCAGTGGTTGGGCGCGTCGAAGTGCGTGCCGGTGTGCTCCGACATCCGCAGGTTGTTCCAGTAGACGTGCGGCCCGGCGTCGTCGAACGCGCTGATGACCTCCCGGCTGAACGGCCACGGCAGCCCGCGACCCTCCGGCAGCCGGATGACGGGCGTGCCCTCGTGCAGCGGCGCCGTCAGGTCGACGACCGTCACGTCACCGCCCACCAGCAGGTCGGCCAGGCGGTCGAGGACGTCGAGCCCGACGTCGGTGCTCGTGCTCATGCGCCCACTCCCGTGGTGACGGGGACGTCGTGCGTCCAGCCGGGGCGGCCGGTGCCGTACCGGGCGGCCGCGTCGTAGAGGTCCTGCAGCGACCGCGTGACCGGTCCCGGGACGCCGTCGCCGATCGTCACGCGGTCGACGGACACGACCGGCTGCACCTCGACGAGCGTCCCGGCCAGGAGCACCTCGTCGGCGTGCAGCAGCTCGGTGCGGTCGACGGGCCGGCGCACGGTCGGCAGGCCCAGGTGCTCGGCCGCCAGCGCGGACACCGTGTCGACCGTGAGGGAGTCGAGCGCACCGTCGGACGCGGGCGGCGTGACGAGCTGCCCGTCGCTCACCATCACCACGCACGACCCCGGGCCCTCGGCGACGGTCCCGCGCTGGTTCAGCAGCAGCGCGGTGTCGTACCCGTTGCGCACCGACTCGTGGTGCGCCAGCCGGCCGTTGTGGTAGTTCGCCCCGGCCTTCACGCGCGGCGGCATGACGTCGTGGGCGATGCGTCGCCAGGACGAGACGCCGACGTCCAGGCCCGTGCGGTACCGCGCCCCGCGGGGGAAGGGCACGGCCGTGACGTGCACACCCGTGAGCTCGGTCGGCTGCAGCGCGTCGAGCGTGGCGCCCGCCTCCACGTAGACGACCACGACGACGTGCGCGTCCGCGCGGAAGTCGTTGCCCGCCAGCACGTCCTCGACCGCCCGGACGAGCTCGTCGTCGCCGTGGTCCGTGCGCAGGTGCAGGGCGCGCATCGAGCGGTGCAGCCGCGCGAGGTGGTCCTCGAGGCGGAACACCCGCGACGTGCCCGCGTCCTCGTCCCAGTAGGCCCGCAGGCCCTCGAAGACGTTGGCGCCCCAGAACGCTCCCGGGGAACGCGCGTGCAGCGTGCAGTCGGCCCAGTCGACGACGCGGCCGTTGAGCCACGCCACCGCGGGAGGTGCCGCGCTCATGCCGCACCTCCTGCCGTGGTGGCGGCCAGGTCGGCCGCGGGGTGCGGCCG
>JAPSIR010000049.1:0-15007 GCA_031178625.1 Cellulomonas sp. | reverse complement strand
GCGTCGGGCACCAGCGCCCCGTCGACCGGCCGCCGCGTCGTGACGATCGGCGAGCGGGTGTAGCGGAACGGGGCCGCCATGCGACCGGAGTCCACGTGCCGGCTCGCGCGGCCGGTGACCCGGGACGCGGCGAGCAGGACGCGGCGCCAGGCGTGGCGCAGCCGTGAGGGCGGCACCATGAAGCGCAGGGTCCGCTCGGTGACCGCGAGGTTCTCGTCGGCGGCAGCGCGCCGCTCGGCGTGGTAGGTCTCGACGAGCTCGGTGCCGGCGGCGCCGTGCACGACGAGCGCGAGCTTCCACGCCAGGTTGTCCGCGTCCTGGAACCCGCTGTTCATGCCACGCGACCCGTAGGGCGGGAACGCGTGCGCCGCGTCGCCCGCGAGCACGACCCGCCCCGCGACGAACCGGTCGACGACCCGCTGGTGGAAGCGGTACGTGCTGCGCCACTCGACCTCGTAGGGCACGTCGCCGACGACGCGGCGCACCCGCCGGTCGAACTCCCCCGACGCCACTTCGGCCTCGACGTCCGTGTCCGCGGGCAGCTGCCAGTCGATGCGCCACACGTCGTCGGGCTGCGGGTGCATGACGACCTGCCGGCCCGGGTTGAACGGCGGGTCGTAGTGGAAGTGCCGCTCCTTGGGCAGCGGCAGGGCGCAGCGCAGGTCGGTGATGAGGAAGCGGTCGCCGTGCGTGTAGCCCGTCCACGTCACCGGGGCGAGCCCGCGCACGGTCGAGCGGACGCCGTCGCACCCCACGAGCCACGCCACGTCGTGCACGTGCTCGCCGCCCGCACCGTCCCGTGTCGTGACGTGCACGCCCTCGGGGTGCTCGGCGTACCCGACGACCTCGTGCCCCCAGAGCGTCGTGCTGGACGGCTGGGCGTCGAGGTGCGCGCGCAGCACCTGCTCGACGTCCCACTGCGAGATGTTGACGAACGGCCCGTAGCCGACGCGCGCCGGGTACTCGTCCCGGCGCACCTCACGGCCGCGCACGTACGTGTGCCCCGTGCGCCACGTGAGCCCGCGTGCCGCGACCGCGTCGCCCAGCCCGAGCCACCCGAGGACCTCCAGGGCGTCCCCCTGGACGAGGCACGCCTTCGACCCCTGGCGCCGCGGTGCGGGGTGGCGCTCGAGCACGAGCGTCTCGACCCCGTGGGCGGCGAGGCGTGCGGCCAGCGCCATCCCGACCGGGCCGGCGCCGACCACGCCGACGCGGCGCGGGGCGTCCGCGGCGCTCACGCCTCCTCCTCGCGGTGCGCCGCGACCGGGCAGCCCGTCGCGTCGGCGGCGCGGGACCGGAACACCGGGATCGACCGCACGACGTCCAGGTAGGGCGTGCCCTCGGTGTACCCGGTGCCGGTGCGCTGACCGAGGTTGCGCACCGCGATGGAGTAGTGCGTCTGGCGCCACCGCTGCACCGTCGTCGCCAGCTCGTCGAGGGCCGTCGCCAGCTCCGGCTCGGGTCCCGCACCGTCGCCGCCGAGGCGCAGGTCGAGCACGTCCTCGATCGTGAGCACGCCGTCGAGCACGCGCCGGCGCACGTCCGGGACGGACGTGTAGGCCGCGGAGTCCAGCCGGTCGGCGTCCGGGCGGCGGCACAGGGACTCCACCAGCTTGTAGCTGCGGGACTGGATCGCCGACGCACCGGACGTGAAGTCGCGGAACGTGCGGAACGCCTCGACCTGCATGGTCGCGAGCATCGAGAACAGGGGCGCCGCCTCGGACAGCAGCGTGGCGCACGAGCGCAGCCCGGCCGCGGCCGACGGGTCGTCCCCCTCCCCGAGGTCGCGGACGACGCGCTCGAGCAGCACCGCGAGCGTGGCGAACGTCGTCTCGAACAGCTGCAGCGTGCGGATGAAGACGTACTCGTCGTGCATCGTGTAGACGGGCAGCATGCTCAGGCGCAGGGCGTCACGCTCGTACGCGTCGAGCCGCACGTCGATCGTCGCCACCAGCCAGCGCGCCTGGTCGAGCACCTGCGCGTCCGAGGGCCGCCGCACCGTCATGACGCGGTCGAGCGCGGGGGCTGCGACGCGCATGGCGTGCCGCAGCCGCTTCTCCACCTCCCGCGGCGTGGGACGCACGAGGGGCAGCCGGGTCTCGGTCCCGTCGAGCGCGCCGAGCTCGAAGCGCGCGACGTCCGCGAGCAGCTGCACCGTCAGGCGGTCCCGCCGGGGGACGGCGATGTCGGCGAGCAGGTCCGGCTCGTCGACGGACGGCATCGGCAGCAGGCGCAGCCCCGTGTACGACGGGTAGTCGTAGACGCCGTCGTGCTTGTCGAGCGCCACGTCGAGGAAGTCCCGCAGGAGAGCCGTGCGGGCCGGCGATCCGGCGAACCGCCCGAACGCCGCCCGCGCCTCGTGCAGGAGCGCGAGGAGTTCCTTCGCGACGAACTCCTTGCCCCCGGCGTGGAACGCCGCGAGCACGCCGTCGTACGGGAACCGGGACTCCAACGGGTCGGACAACCAGTCCCTGACGCTGTCGAGGACGCGGTCCTCCAGCGTGTCACCACTGAGCACGTTCACCTTGTCAGAGCCCCCTTGTCGACGGTGGAACGGTGCAGCGGCCGCCGCGTGAGCGCGGCGGACAGCCGGTCGAGGTCGTGCGAGTCGTTGGTCACGTGGAACGCGAGGCGCAGGAGGTCCCCGCGCGGTGCGCACACCACGCCGTGCGCGGCGAGCTCCCGGGCCTCCCGGCGGGCGTCGTGCGACGGGACCGCGACGTGCGCCCCGCGCCGTGCCGGGTCCCGCGGCGTGACGGGGCGGCGGCCCAGGTCGTCGAGCAGGTCCCACGCCGTCGTCGTGAGCCGGTCGCGGTGCGCGGCCCGCTCCGCCGCCGGCACGCGCGTGAGCACGCGCAGGCCCGCGAGCGCGGCCGCGACCGACGGGACCGGCAGCGTCCCCGTCTCCACGCGGCGCGCCGTGCGCGGGAAGTCCACGCGACGGTGGTCGAACGCCAGCGGGTCGCACCGCCCCCACCAGCCCGTCAGCATCGGTGCGTGCGGCAGCCCCGCGGGGTCGCGCACGTAGAGGAAGGCCAGGCCCGGCAGGCCGAGCAGGTACTTGGAGGTCCCGCCGACGAGGAAGTCGCAGCCGAGGGCGCGGACGTCGAGCGGACCTGTGCCGACGTGCTGGTACGCGTCGACGAGGGTGACCGCCCCGGCGGCGCGCGCCGCCGTGGCGACGTCCTCGACCGGCAGCCGCTCGCCCGTGTCGTAGGCGACGAGCGGCACGGAGACGAGGTCGACCGGGTCCGGCTGCGCGAGCGCCTCGAGGTAGGTGGCGCCGACGTCGCCGGTGCGGGCCGCGTCGGTGCCGTCGTCCGCGAAGCGGACGGTGCCGCCGTGCACCTCCCGGTGGCGTGCCCACACGTGCGCGAGCGACGGGAACTCCGCGCGCGACGTCAGCGTCCGCACCGGACGCGGCCCGTACGCCGAGCCGAGCGCCTGGTAGGCGGCGACGCTCGCGCTCGGCAGGAGCGCGACCTGGTCGGGCGACGCGCCGAGCTCCGCGGCGAGCGCGGCACGCAGCTCGGCCGCAGCCCGCTCGAACTGGTCCCACGCGTCGGGGGCGGCGGCCGTCACGTCCGTCGCGAGGAGCGCGGCACGCACCTCGGCCGTCCGCGGCGCGAGGCTGCACGACGCCAGCCACGCACGGTCCCCCGCCTCCGCGCTCATCCGTCGATCCCCGTCCCCATGGGTCCGACGGCCGCGATCTGCGTGCGCAGCTCCCACAGGTCGGCGAACACCCGGTGGTCGATCAGCCGCACGAGGGTGTCGCTCTGCGTGCCCTTCGTCCCGAGGACGCCGTAGCCGATGACGCGGGTCAGCATCTTGTAGTGGTTCGTCCGCCACAGCGCGATCTGCTCGTCCCACTCGACGAGCGCCTCGGCGCACCGCAGCACGGGCGTGCTGCGGCCGGACGTGTACACGGCGAGCATGTCGACCGCGTGCCGCTCGCGGTGGCCGGCGAAGGCCCGCACGAGCGCCTTGCCGGTCTCCCGCAGCTGCCGCCAGCCCGGCGACTCGAACCCGGAGCCGTGGCCCAGCACGGTGCGGATGGTCTGGAAGTCCGCCGGCGACAGCGTGCGCATGATGTCGAGCTGCTCGGTGACCGACCGCAGGCACCGGGACGCACGCGCCAGGAGCGCCACGGCCTCGTCGAGCTCGTCCAGGTCGATCGCGGTGGCGGCCCGCTCCGACTCCGCGCCCGCCAGCTTGAGCCACAGCTCGCTGGACTGGTGCACGGTCTGGAACAGCAGCTCGTCCGGGTGGATCCACTCGTCGGGGGTCCGCTGCAGCGACAGCAGGACGTCGGTCTTCATGTACCGCGCGTAGTCCGTGTCGCCGGGCCCGTCGAGCACGGCGACGTCGTAGTCCTTCGGCATGGTCCTCGTTCCGTCTCGTGCGGTCGCGTCGCCGCCGGGCGCGGGTGCCGGGCGGCGGTCGGGGTCGGCGGTCGGTGGTCGGCGGTCGGTGGTCGGCTGTCGGCGGTCAGGCGGGCAGGACGGCGCCGGCGACGGGCGTCGCCGGGACGACGCCCGGACCGACGCGCGGGCCCACCCCGGCCCAGGGCTCGGGCACGTGGGCGTCGATCGCCTCGCCACGCACCTCGAAGTCGGCGAGCGTCGCGCGCACGGCCGCCTCGACCTCGGCACGGGACCGGCCGCGGAAGCGGAACCGTCCCCCGACGTGCTCGTAGTACGCGTCCGCGTCGGGCAGCACGTCGCCCACGCCGAGCACCCGCTCGGCGTACGGGCCGGGCACCGCGCCCACCATCGAGCGCGAGCGCGTGATCCGGCACGGGCGCCGGGCCGGCGCCGGGACCAGCAGCCAGCCCGCGACCTCCTCCCCGGCGGCCGCGTCCGGCAGCGCGCGCAGCGGCCGCCCGAGCTGCAGGTCGAGCGCCACGGCCATGAGGTCCACGCCGTGCACCTCGCGCCACACCAGCGGCACCTCCGCACCGCCGACCCGGGCACCCACCTCGAGGAAGCGGCAACGACGCGTCGCCACGTCGACGAACAGCTCCAGGTGGAACACCGTCGGCCGGTCGGTCAGCGCCGCGAGCGACGCGACCGCGCTGCGCCGGATGGCGGCGACGAGCGCGGGGTCGTCCTCCTCGACGGAGCCGAGCCCGGCGCCGGCGCGGAACGCGAGGCAGTCGTTGAGGTAGGCGGAGGCCCGCAGCACGACGACGTCCGTGCCGTCGAAGACGCCGTCGACGTGGTAGATCGGCGCGTCGACGAACGGCTGCACCACGCGGGGCGCCCCGAGCACGACGTCGAGGAGGTCGGCCGGGCCGTCGAGGCGGACGACGCCCTCGCTGCTGCTGCCCGACACGGGCTTGAGGACGAGCGGCCAGCCGTGCTCGGCGGCGTGGCGCAGGACGTCGTCGGCGGTGCGCACGAGGGCGGCCGCGGGCACGTCCACACCGGCGGCCTCGACCCGACGGCACATCTCGTGCTTGTCCCGGAACGGGACCAGCTCCTCGACGCGCGGCCCCGGCACGCCGTGCCGCGCGCGCAGCGCGGCGCCCACGAGCAGGTCGTCCTCCTTGAGCGCGACCACGCCCGCGGGCCGGCCCCACCGGGCGACGAGCCCGTCGACGACCGGCGCCACCACGGACCAGTCGTCGGTACGGTCGACGACGACGACCTCCGCGGCCGCGGACGGCACGCCTGCGCGGCCGACCTCGGTCGTCACGTAGGTGACCGCGTGGGTCCCGTGGTCGACGGCGTCGGTGTAGAGCGCGTAGGACTCGCGCCACCGGTGCACGACCACGACGTGCGGGCGCCGGGCGGTCACGACGCCACCGCCGCTGCGGCCCCGACGCTCCCGGCGCCGACGCTCTCGGCGCCGGTGGACGGTGGCCCCGGGAACGGGCTGGTGAGGACGGGCGCACCGCGCGTGCCGGCGTTGCCGTAGCCGATCACGGCGCCGTCGCCGGGGCGCAGCGCCCGCACGAACCCGCCCGCGTAGCCCTCGGCCGTCACGAACACGCCCCAGTTGGCGTGCCAGTCCTCGGCCCGCCCCGTGGCGGGGTCGACGACGACCTCGGCCGCGGGGCGGACGCGGCGCTGCACGACGCAGTCGGTCGCGGCGGCGGCCCGCAGCGCCTCGGCCCACCGGGCGTCGTCGACGGCGTCGCCGACGACCGTGCCGACGCCGGAGTAGCCGATGCCGGGCTTGAGGACGTGGTCGGCGCGCTCGGCGCGGACACGGTCCCGCGCGGGGCCGTCCAGGTCGGCGACCAGCCCGGTCCAGGGCACCAGCCGGTGCACGAGTGCGCGCTCGTGGTCGGCGAGGACCGCCTGCGTCGGGGTGGCGTGCAGGACCGCGAGGGCGGCCTTGCTGGCGAGGCAGTGCGCCGACAGCGAGCCGACGAGAGCCGTGCGGTCCCGCGCGTCGGCGACCTCGAGGGCCGTGTACGTGGCCACGGCGTCCGCGTCCCCGACGAGCTGGTGGGCGGCGAAGTACCGGAGCACGACGTCGACGGGTGCACCGCCGAGGTCCGTCCGGCCGTCGTCACGCGGTCGCAGGTCCTGGATCTCGGCGAGCTCCAGGTCGACGCCGTGGTCCGCCAGCGCCTCGCGCAGGGCGACGAACACGTGCGCGTGGTCGGCGAGAGCTCCGCGCGCCTCGACCAGCGCGCAGCGCGGGTCCGGCCGGCCGACCCGCTCGCCCGCGCGCCGCAGCAGGTCGGCGGTGCGGGCGGCGGTGTCCACGACGCCGAGGCGCCACGCCTCGCCGACGGGGCCGAACGCGGCGTCGGCGAGCCAGGCGCGCCCCATCTGCGCGGCGTCGACGCCGCCGAGCTCGGAGCCGAAGTTGAGCTCGACGAGCCGGAGGTCGGTGCCGTCGTCGAGCAGGTCCGCCCGTGCGTAGAGGGGCAGCCGCCGGACGTCGCCGAGCGTCGTCAGCGGCCGCAGGGCGGCGGGCACCCGGACGAGGTCGGCGAACCGGCCGAGGTGGCCCCCGGTCAGGCGGGCCGGGAGGTCCACGAGCAGCCGGCACAGGTCCCGGACGTCGTCGCCGACCCTCCGGGCGTGCTCCGCGTGCAGCACGACGGGGCGGGCCAGCAGCGTGCCGCCGTAGGACCTGCGGTACACGCGCGGTAGCTCCAGGCTGCCGGGATCCGTGCGCGGGACGGGAGCGGAACGCCACGTCGTTGACATGTCAACGGACACTACGGGCAGTGCGATTGACGCGTCAATGGGTTGGGTAGGATCGTGCGATGGCCGCCATCCCCGACGACGCGACGCCGCCGCAGCCCGACGACACCTGGCTGGACCGCACCGAGGCCGCCGCGTGGAGCGGGTACCGCGAGCTCAAGGAGCTCGTCGACGCGGCCGTGGCCGCGGACCTGCGCACGGACTCCGGCCTGTCCGACGCGGACTACCACGTCCTGTCGACGCTCAGCGAGACGCCCGACACCGACTGGCGGCTGCGCACCCTGGCGGACCGGCTGCTGTGGACGCGCAGCCGGCTGGCGCACCAGCTGCGCCGGATGGAGGCGCGTGGGCTCGTGGCCCGCCCCGACGCACCCGGGCCGGCCGGGCCCCGGATCGTCCTCACCGAGGCGGGCTGGCGGACCGTCGTCGACGCCGCGCCCCTGCACGTGCGGTCCGTGCGCCGTCGGTTCCTCGACGCGCTCGACCCCGAGGCGCAGCGCCTGTTCGCGGCGATCGCCGCGACGGTCGTCGCCGCCCTGCGCGCTCAGCCGGACGCCGTCGCAGGCGACGACCGCCCGGACGCGCCGGGCAGCGCCGGCCCACCGGCGGCTACCCCAGGACGGTGACCGTCGACCCGGGGCTCAGCCGGTCGGCGACGCGGCCTCCGATCTCCGTGGCGGACTGCGCGTCCGCGGCCTCGACGACGAGCGTGAACTGCACGGCGCCGTCGTCCTGACGCGTCGCCTCCTCGACCCGGACGCCGTTCTCACCGGAGATGGCGTCCTCGATCGGGCCGACGGGGCCGGCCTCGGCCGTGGGCAGGGCGGTGCCGGACACGCGGAACGTGGTCATGGGGTCCTCCGTGGTCGCGCGGTCGATCGGACCCGACCAGCCTCACGCCGCGGCGGGCGTCGCGCGCGCCGAGCGGTGGGCGCCCGCAGCGCTCAGCCCTGCGTCTCGCGCAGCTCCTCGGCGAGGCGGCGCAGCTGGCCGGTCAGCTCCGTGAGCGCGCGCCCGTAGGCGTCGGGCGACTCGTCGGCGGTGGTCTCGAGCCGCTGGACCGAGGCGTCGAGCCGGTCCGCGACCGCGTCGCGCTCGTCCTGCGCGGTGCCCTCGCGGACGTCGAACGCCTCGTCGGCGACCTCCTCCGCCTCGTCGAGGGCGGCCCGGGCCTCCTCGCGGATGCCCTCCTCCGCCTCCTCGAGCTGCTGGTCGAGGTCCTCGAACCGCTCGTCGAGCTCGTCCTCGCGGACCTGGTCCTCGCCGAGGTCCTCGGGGACCACGGTCGAGGGGACGGTGTCGGCGTCGGGGGCCTCGTCGCCGGCGGTGCAGCCGGTGAGCAGCAGCCCGCCCGCGGTGAGGGCGGTGACGGCGGTGAGCGTGGAGCGGCGCATGCGGTCCTCCTGGGGTCGGCGTCGCCGTCCAGTCTGGGAGCGGGACGCCCCTCGCGCCCGCCGGGCGCGCGCCGGCGGCTCGCGGCGCCGACCTACACCGTCGCGACCTCCGCGCCCCACCAGCCGGCCCAGCGGCGGCGCGCCTCGGCGAGCGTCGCGTCGTCGAGCCCGTACGTCGACAGCACCGCCGACACGCGACCGTGCGGCGGGTGGTGCCCGGCCGGCTCCA
The DNA here is from genome assembly GCA_031178625.1 of Cellulomonas sp. Lineage (GTDB taxonomy): Bacteria > Actinomycetota > Actinomycetes > Actinomycetales > Cellulomonadaceae > Cellulomonas. The sequence goes on along the minus strand of JAPSIR010000049.1, from coordinate 6,215 downwards.
GCATGAGGACGAGCAGGGACTCGGCGATCCCGTGCAGGTGGATCGCCACCTGGTGCTCGCTGCGGTGCACGAGCGTGCCGCCGACGCGGGACCCGTCGGGACGTGTGACGTCGACGTGCGCACCGACGGGCAGCCCGCGCACGCCGTGCAGGCCGGCGCGGTACAGCAGCGGGTCGCGGCGGTCGCCGGCGTCGAGGCCCAGCACGGACAGCGTCACGCGGTCCTCACCCGGGTGCTGCTCGAGCGCGAACCGCAGCTGCTGGGCGAACGCGACCCAGCCCTCGTCGATCTCGTCGTACACGCCGTCGTAGGCCGCGAGGCCGTCGTGGCTGCGGCGCGTGATCGTCAGGTGCGTGCGGCGCGGCTCGTCGTCGCGCGCCGTCACCGTCAGCACGTCGTGGTGCGGCCAGGTGAGCGTGCGGCGCGTGACGCCGTCGGCGTGCTCGTGGTGCTCGCGCACCTCGTCGCCGAAGATCTGTCGGATCTCGTCGTCGAGGCCTTCGTAGTCCCAGCCGAACCAGCGGCGGACGAGCTGCGGGTCGCGCAGGTGCGCCCACACGGTCGCCACGGGGGCCGCGACGTCGACGGACACGATCGGGCGGTCTTCCAGCGTCATCGCTGCTCACTTCCGTCGCGGGTCACGAGCCGGTGTGCTGCTCCGACGTTACCCACGCCCCGGGCAGTGCGGCCAGGGCGGCGGCGTCCACCCGCAGCGGCACCGCGTCGCCCGGGTCGCAGGACCAGCCCGCGGGCGCGAGCGCCGTCACGCGGCCCGCACCCGGCACCTCGACCACGACCTCGGTGCGGCCGCGGCGCGAGCGCAGCACGGTGACGTCGCCGGCGACCCCGTGCGCGTCGTCCGTCGCGACGACGAAGGCACCCGCCGCGAGCGCGAGCGTCGTGCCGGGCGTCGGCACGGGGGCGAGCGCCCCGACGAGCGCGCGCACGGCCGCCGGCGCCGCGGCGGGGTGGGCCGGCACGTCGACGAACGCCTCGTACCCCAGGAACTCGGCGACCCGCCGCGACGCCGGGCGCGACCACAGCGCCGCGGGCGCGGCGACCTGCAGCAGGCGACCGGCGTCCATGACGGCGACGCGGTCGGCGACGGCGAACGCCTCGTCGTGGTCGTGCGTGACGAACAGCGCGGTGGTGCCGGTGGCGACGAGGACGTCGCGCAGGTCGAGCGCGAGGCGCTCGCGCAGGGACCGGTCGAGCGCGGACAGCGGCTCGTCGAGGAGCAGCAGGCGCGGGTTCGGCGCGAGGGCGCGGGCGAGCGCGACGCGCTGCCGCTCGCCGCCGGACAGGGTCGCGACGTCGCGGCGCTGCGTGCCCGGCAGGCCGACGAGCTCGAGGAGCTCCGCGACACGGGCGGCCTGCGCGGCGCGCGGCGTGCCGGCCAGCCCGTACGCCACGTTGCGCGCCACGTCGAGGTGCCCGAACAGCTGGCCGTCCTGGAACAGCAGGCCGAACCCGCGCCGGTGCACGGGCACGCCGGTCACGCCGACGCCGTCCCACGCGACGTCGCCGCCGGCCAGCGGCTCGAGCCCCGCCACGGCCCGCAGCAGGGACGACTTGCCGCACCCCGACGGGCCGAGCAGCGCGACGACCTCGCCGACGGGCACGTCGAGGGACACCTCGTCGACGGCGGCGCGGGCCGCACCCGGGTACCGCACCACGACGTCCCGCACACCCAGCCCGTCGCTCACCAGCTGCTCCCCACGCCGGGCGAGCGCAGCCGCTCGCACACCGCCACGATCCCCGCGGTCAGCGCCGCGAGCAGCACGGACGCCGCCAGCGCCGTGCCGTAGTTGTCGACGCCCGGCCGGCCGAGCAGCCGGAAGATCACGACCGGCAGCGTCGGGTCCTCCGGCCGGGCGAGGAACGACGTCGCGCCGAACTCGCCGAGCGACGCGGCGAACGCGAACCCCAGCGCCAGGCCCAGCGAGCGCACCGCCACGGCGAGGTCCACGGTCCGCAGGACGCGCCCGGGCGCGGCGCCGAGCGTCGCGGCCGCCTCGCGCAGCCGCGGGTCGATCGCCCGCAGCACGGGCAGCACGGTCCGCACGACGAGCGGCACGGCGACCACCGCCTGCGCGACGGGCACCAGCACGCCGGACGTCCGCAGGTCGAGCGGCAGCCCGAGCGGCCGGTCCATCGAGACGAGGAACCCGAAGCCCACGGTGACGGCGGAGACGCCGAGCGGCAGCATGAACAGGGCGTCGAGCCCCGCCACGGCGCGCCGCCCGGCCGGCCGGCGCGGGCGCCGCGACACCACGAGCGCGACGAGCCCGCCGACGACGAGCGCGAGCACGGTCGCGTCCAGCGCGACCCGCAGCGACGTGACCGTGGCGTCGAGCGCGCTGACGCGCAGCACGTCCGCGGGCTGCGCCAGGCGCGCGTAGTTGCCGAGGCCCCAGCCGTCCGGCGTGCGCAGCGAGCGGACGACGAGGTTGACGAGCGGCAGGGCGAGCAGGCCGACGGCGGTGACGGCCGTGACGGTGACGGCCACGGCGTCGAGCGGGTCGCGCAGCCGCACGGGGTGCGCCGCGTCGACCGGCTCGGTGAGCGCGAGCGCGCGCTCGGTGCGGGCCCGGGCACGGCCTGCGAGCGCGAGCGCGGTCACCACGACGACGAGCTGCAGCACCGACAGGACGGCCGCGGCGCGCAGGTCGAGGAACTGGGTGGTCTGCACCCAGATCTCGGTCTCGACCGTGCCGAACTGCCGCCCGCCGAGCACGAGGACCGTGCCGAACGCCGTCGCGCAGAACAGGAAGGTCAGCGACGCCGCCGACGCGATCGCGGGCGCGAGGGCGGGCAGCGTCACGGTGCGGAACGCCCGCCACGGCGACGCACCCAACGACCGCGCGGCCTGCTCGGCGCGCGGGTCGAGCCGCTCCCACAGGCCGCCGACGGTGCGCACGACCACGGCGTAGTTGAAGAACACGAGGGCGAGGACGATCGCCGTCCGGGTGCCGTCCAGCCCGAGCCCGCCGAGCAGGCCGCCCTCGACCAGCAGCGACCGGAACGCGACGCCCACCACCACGGTCGGCAGCACGAACGGCACGGTGACGAACGCGCGGAGTGCGCCGCGCCCGCGGAACGTGCACCGGTGCAGCAGGTACGCCCCGGGCAGGCCGAGCAGCACCGCGCCGAGCGTGCCGAGCGTCGCCTGCGTCAGCGTCTGCCCGACGATCCGCCACGTGCGCGGGCGGGACAGCACGTCGGCGAACCCGCCGAGGTCGAGCGTGCCGTCCGTGACGAACCCGCGCCCCACGATCGCGGCGACGGGCCAGGCGAAGAACACGCCGAGGAACAGCAGCGGCACCGCGACGGCGGCCGCCCACGCGACGACGCGCCCGAGCGGCACCCCGCCGCCGCCCGGCCCCGAGGCCGGTGCGGCGGCGGGGCGGCCCCGCTCGAGCGTCGTCGTCACCGTCGGCCCGTCAGCCCACGACCGTGTCGGACCACTGCGTCAGCCACTCCTCGCGGTGCGCGTCGATGTCCGCGGCCGGCACCTCGAACGGGTCCTCGGCCAGCGGCGCCCAGCGGGTCCACTCCTCCGGGAGCTCGACGGCCGAGCTCACCGGGTACACGTACATCGACGTGGGCAGGTCCGCCTGGACCTCGTCGGAGAGCAGGAAGTCGATCAGCTGCGCGGCGCCCTCGGGGTTCGCGGCGCCGGCGAGCACGCCCGCGTACTCCACCTGGCGGAAGCACGTGTCGAGCAGCGCCCGGGTGGTCGGCTCGGTACCGCCCTCCGGCACCGTGAACGGCGGGGACGACGCGTAGGACAGCACGACCGGCCGCGGCCCGTCGCCGCCGCCGGCGGTGAAGTCGGTGTAGTACGCCTCGCTCCAGCCGTCGGCGACCTTGAGCCCGTTGTCCCGCAGCCGCTCCCAGTAGCCGGTCCAGCCGTCCTCGCCGAACGCGCCGACGGTCGCGAGCAGGAACGCCAGGCCGGGCGACGACGTCACCGGGTCCGGCACGACGACCAGGTCGCGGTAGGCCGGGTCGAGCAGGCTCTCGAGCGTCGTCGGCTCGGGGATCCCGTGCGCCGCGAACCACGTCGTGTCGACGTTCATGCAGACGTCCGAGTAGTCGACCGCCGTCAACGCGCCCTCGTCGTCCCCTTCGACCGCGTAGGCGGCGGCGTCCTCGGCCGCGGGCGCGGTGACGTCCGCCGGGACGACGACGCCCTCGTCCAGCGCACGCGTCGCGAACGTGTTGTCGAGGCCGTAGACGACGTCGCCGAGCGGGGCGTCCTTGGTGAGCACGAGCTGGTTCGCGAGCGCGCCGGCGTCGGCCTGCTGCACCACCTCGACGGTCAGGCCCGACTCCTCCTCGAACTGCTCCAGCAGCCCCTCGGAGAGGGCGAACGACTCGTGCGTGACGAGCGTGACCGTGCCGACGGCGGCGCCGGCGCTGCCGCCGGGCTCGTCCGACGCGTCGTCGGCACCGCCGCCGACGGCGGAGCAGGCGCTGAGCGCGAGGGCCGCGGCACCGGCGAGGGCGAGGGTGCGGGCACCGGTGCGGGTGCGGGGGGTCATGTGGTCGTGTCCTCCGTCGTCGTGCGGAGGGGTCCCCGCCGACCGCACGCACCCGCGGGCACGCACGACCGGCGGGGAAAGAGCTAGCCCGACTCCCTACGCCGGTATCACCCGGATCAGGTTCGAGGGTCTGCGGTGGTCCGCACTCTCAGCGTCCAGCGCGTCCTCCCGGACGCCCGACGCTCCCCTGTCGTTCACGTCGATCCTAGCCCCGGCCGCCGACGTCGCCGGACACGCGTCCGACCTCGGTGCGCGCCGCCGTGCACACCCGGGAGCCACCGGACTGCGGACCGGCCCGCACCCCGTTAGCGTCGTGCCAGCACCGCAACACGGCGCACGACCTGGGAGGACGCGTTGGGCGACAACGACAAGTCGATGGTGGCGAAGCTCGTCGGGATGGGCGTGACGCTCGGGGCCGCGTGGGTGGCCCACAAGGTCATCGACGCGGCGTGGGAGAAGACGCGCGGGCACAAGCCCCCGGCGCCGGACTCCACGGACGACGACATCAACTTCTCCGAGGTCGCCGCGGCGGCCGTCATCACGGGCGCTCTCGTCGCGCTGTCGCGCGTCCTGGCGACCCGCGGCGCGGCGAAGCTCATCGCCCGGTAGGCACGCTGCGAGGTAGCGGGCTCGGTGCGAGGTAGCGGGCTGGGAGCCGCGACGTCGCACCGGTCCCGCGACCTCGCGTCCGGCGAGGACGCGCGTGGGTCAGTGGCCGGCGCCCAGGCGACCCGCGAGGCGGTCCAGGCGCGCGGCGCTGTCCGGGTTGACGCCCACGAACTCGACGTGCGTGCCGCGGGCGGCGTAGCGCTGCCGGATCGCGTCGAGCGCGGCGACCGTCGAGGCATCCCACACGTGCGCCCGCGACAGGTCGACCACGACCCGCGCGGGGTCGCCGGCGTAGTCGAACCGATGCACCAGGTCGTTCGACGAGGCGAAGAACAGCGCGCCCTCGACGGCGTAGACCCGCTCCCCGTCGTCGTCGGACGCGTCGAGCCGCGTGACGGTCGTCAGGTGCGCGACGCGCCGCGCGAAGAGGACCATCGCGACCAGCACCCCGACGCCGACGCCGTACGCGAGGTTGTGCGTGGCCACCGTCACCGCCACCGTCGACACCATCACGGCGGTCTCGGAGACGGGCATGCGGCGCAGCGTGCGCAGCGAGTGCCAGTCGAAGGTGCCGACCGCGACCATGACCATCACGGCGACCAGCGCCGCCATCGGCATGATCGCGACCACGTCGCCGAGCCCGACGCACAGCGCGAGCAGGAAGGCGCCTGCGAGGAAGGTCGAGATGCGCGTGCGCGCGCCGGAGACCTTCACGTTGATCATCGTCTGGCCGATCATCGCGCAGCCGCCCATGCCGCCGAAGAAGCCGGTGACGATGTTCGCGACGCCCTGCCCCCACGACTCGCGGGTCTTGTCGGAGTGCGTGTCGGTGACCTCGTCGACGAGCTTCGCGGTCATGAGCGACTCGAGGATGCCGACCACGGCCATCGCCAGCGCGTACGGGAAGACGATCTGCAGTGTCTCCAGCGTGAGGGGCACGTCCGGGACGAGCAGCGCGGGCAGGCTCTCGGGCAGCGCGCCCTCGTCGCCGACGGTCGGCACGGCGATGCCGGCGGCGACGACCAGGACGGTCAGCAGGACGATGGCGACCAGGGGCGC
>JAPSIR010000224.1 GCA_031178625.1 Cellulomonas sp. | reverse complement strand
AGACGCGCACCACGGGCCGCCTGGTCGCGAACGGCCGCCAGCAGATCATCGACGCCCTGCGCGCCGACCCCGCGTGGGCCCGCAGCGTCGTCACGCGCGCCGACGGCACCGTGCTGCGCGTGCTCGCGCCCGGCAAGGCGGCGAGCGCCGGCCTCATGAGCACGACGTTCCTCGACGGCTACATCGCCTCGGCGTGGAACGCCTACACGTCCCGCACGCTCACCGTGCAGCCGTTCGGCGACCGGCCCGAGGTCCGGTACACCGGCCGCACGTCCGGCACGACCATGCGGTTCACCGACACGTCCGGCCGCGAGGTCGCGGCGTTCCAGCGGCCGTCGTCGTCGGACGTGTGGGGCTGCGACGGCGCCCTGCACGCGCCGAACGACCAGGTCGTCGGGCCGATCGCGCGCACGCTCTGCGCCGCGCTGTTCCGCGGCACGCTCGGCACGAGCACCACCGAGCCGGTCCTCGACGCGGGGCAGTTCTACCGCAGCACGCCGCCCAACCTGTACGGCCGGGCCGTGCACGCCGCGATGGTCGACGGCCGCGCGTACGCGTTCGCGTTCGACGACGTCGGCGCGTTCGAGTCCCTCGTGCACGACGGCGACCCGCGCAGCGCGCGCGTCGACCTGACGTCCTTCACGGGCGGCACCACGACGAACCCCGGCACGCCGACGACGCCCACGCCCACCGGGCAGGCCCTCGTCAGCCGGTGGAACGGCAAGTGCCTCGACGTCACGGGCGGCGCCATCACCGCCGGCACGCGCGTGCAGATGTGGGAGTGCAACGGCACGGCCGCGCAGCAGTGGCGGCAGGTCGGCACCGCGCTGCGTGTGGGCACCGACCAGTGCCTCGACGTCGCGTGGGGCGGCACCGCCAACGGGTCGCCCGTGCAGGTCGCGACCTGCAGCGGCAACGCCGCCCAGCAGTGGGTGCTCACCGCCGCCGGCGACCTGGTGAACCCGCAGTCGAACCGGTGCCTCGACATCGCCGACTGGAACGGCGCGAACGGCGCGCGGGTGCAGCTGTGGGACTGCGGCGGCACCGCCAACCAGAAGTGGGTGCGCGGCTGACGCGCACCTGACGCGGCGCACCACGCGGCCGCCGGTCACCCGCGCCGGGTGGCCGGCGGCCGTCGCGCGTCGGCGGGCCGCACGCCGTTCCGCCCGGCGAGCCGCCGGCCGCCGTCCCGTCAGCCCGCCCGTCGGCCCACCCGTCCGCCCAGCACCGACAGCCGGTCGTCGTCCCAGCCGACCAGCAGTCCGCCGACCGACTGCACGCCGCGCACCCCCGCCGGCAGGGGCACGGTCCCCACCTCGTGCCCGTCGGCGGGGTCGAGCGCCACCAGCTCGCGCGCGCCGTCCCCGCTCGCTCGGGTCACGTGCAGGACGCGGCCGTCCGTCACCGGCGCCCCCACGGACCGGCTGGACCCCTCCGCGTCGCGCCGCCACAGCACCTCGCCGGTCGCGGCGTCGAGCGTCACGAGCCCCTCGCGCGTCGCGGCGTGCACGCGCCCGTCCAGCACCACCGCCGTCGACGTCTCCGCCGCCGGGGCCTCCCACCGGCGCTCGCCCGTCGCCGCGTCGTGCGCGCGCAGGTCGCCGTCCGTCATGAGCAGCAGCCCCGGGGCGCTGCCGTCGTCGACCGTCGTCCACACCGCGGCGCCGTCCAGCTGGAGGTCCCCGTCCGGGCGGACGAACGTCGTCGACGTCCCGTCGGTCAGCCGCAGGCCGCCGCGCACGTCGAAGCCCGCACCGACCTCCGGGTCCCCGCCGTCGCGCGGCAGCGTGCGCCGCACGGTCCCGTCCGCCTCGACGAGCACGACGTCGCGCTGCCCCACCACCGCCGCGACGCCGTCCGCCACCACCACCTGCGCGCGCCACCACGGGTACGGGTCCGGCGCGCCCGCCGACACGGGGACGCGCCACAGCTCCGCACCCGTCGCCAGGTCCAGGCCCCACGCCTCCGTGCCGCCGTCGGCCGGCGACCCTGCCACCACCGCGACGCCGTCCAGCATTCCGACCGCGTCGGCGAACGTGCCCGCCACCGTGTCCGTCGGCACGTCCGCGACGACCTCCCCGTCCGCGGTGGCGAGCACCACGACGCGCGACGTCGTCGGCGCGCTGCGCACCCAGTCGTCGGCGCGGCGCACCTGCCACACGTCGGAGGCGAGGCACGCGATGCGTGCCGGCAGGGCGGACGGCGGCGCCGGCGGGTCGTCGGCCGGCACGCACAGCGAGCCAACGGCGCGCACGTCTGCGGCCTCCTCGTCCGGCGCGTCGACCAGCGGCACGCGCCACCGCGTCGCGCCCGTGGCCGGGTCGAGCGAGACCACGTCCCGGCCCTGCGCGGCCGTGGTCCGCAGCCCCACGACGCCGTCCGACCACGGCCACGTGACCGCGTACGGCAGCTCGTCGCCCGTCGCCGACCACAGCACCTCGAGGTCGGCGGGGAGCGGCGCGACGACCCCCGGGACCGACGCGAGCCGGGCGTCCTGCGCGCGCTCGCGGGCGTCGACGGCCGTCTGGGCGCCGACCGCCACCGCGGCGACGACGAGGCCGGCGGCGACGGTCCACCAGCGACGGCGACCTGCCCACGGGGACGAGCGGGGGTCCGGCGTGCCGGTGGCGACGTCGCGGGCTGCGCCGCCGGTCGGGCCGTCCGCCCGGCTGTCCGTCGCCGCGCGGGACGGACCCGACGCGGCGGCGTGCGCGCGTGGGCCGTCGTCGTCGTCCTCGACGAGCTCGACGTCCGTCCTGCGCGCACCGCGCCCCACGAGCCGACGGTAACCGCCGCCGGCGCCCGGCACCGGCCGGGCCGGAGGACCGCCCGCGCGCCACCAGCCGCGCGGCGCACCCCGGACGTCACCACACCCGGACCGCACCGACCCCGGACGCCACCGTGCGGCCCGTCGCCGGAGCGACGGGCCGCACGGGTCATGCCGTCCTCGGGGGGAGGGGGGACGGCGTTGCTGTCCGCGGCCGGACGGGGACCTGGTCTCGACCCCGTCCGACGCGGACGTCGGCGCGTCAGGCCTCGGTCGTGCGACCGCGGCGACGCAGGATCATCAGGACGGCACCGATCGCGACGGCACCGACGGCGGCCAGCAGGCCGACGAGCGCCGACGTACCGGTCGCGGCGAGCACCTGGCCGCGGTTGCGGGGCGCGTCGTCCGTGGCCGCGAGGACCTCGGCGCGCTCCGTGACGGACGGGGACGGCGTGGGCGCCGCGGCCACCGGGGCGGGCGTGGCCGTCGGCTCCGGCGCCGCGGAGACGTCGGCGGTGGGCGTCGGCGCAGGCGTCGGCGTCTCGGCCGGCTCCTCCGCGACGTCCTCGATCGGCGTCGGCGTCGGGGCCGGGGTGGTGGGCGCCGGGGCGGGCGTCGTGGGCTCCGGCGCGGGGGTCGTCGGCACGGGGGCCGGCGTGGTCGGCGCGGGGGCCGGCGTCGTGGGCTCGGGCGCCGGCGTGGTCGGCGTCGGCACCGGCGGCACGGCCGGGGCGCACAGCGCGTCCATGTCGAGCAGCTCGGCGACGTCGTAGTGGCCGTAGAAGGCCAGCGTGTTCTTCACGTGGAAGCCGCCGTCGGGAGGCGTGATGATCGTGGGCACCGCGGACGCGAGGTCGAGCGAGCGGCCCGCGATGCCGTTGCCGACGAGGTCGACCTGCAGCCCGTACGCACCGGGCTCGGCGCAGACCGCCGCGGTGTCCGTGGCGTCGAGCACGAGCGGCACCACCTCGTAGCTGCGGGGGAGCGACCTGGAGGCCTCGTGGCGCTGGCGGTCGTCGGCCGTCGGCCACGCCCACACCGGGTGCAGCGCGACGCGGTGCTGGCGCGTGCTGTTGGACCAGCCGGCGTTGCGGCGCACGTCCTTCTTCTCGTACAGGAAGTAGCCGGTCGCCTTGTCGCAGGTGTAGGCGTCCCACGGGATGACCTGGCCGGCCTTGTAGCCGCCGCAGAGCTCCGGCTTGCCGGGCTTCGACGGGCCCTTGCCCGGCTTCCCGTGCTCGCCCTTGCCGGGCTTGCCGTGCCAGGTGCTGGTGTGCCAGCCGCGGTCGCCGTCGCCGGTGGCGGACGCCGCGGCGGCCGGCGCGACGAGGAGCGCACCGGCGGTGAGGAGGACGAGGGGGAGGTGATGACGCTTCACGAGGGGTGACTCCACAGACCGTGGGACGGGGGACGGAGGCCGGGGTCGCACGGTCACGCCGTCGGCCGCTCCGGACAATAGGGCGTATTCGGACAACCGTGCAGATCCCACCCACAACTCACCCGAAAGGGTCAGGTCGGCTCCGCCGTCCGACGTCCCGTTCGCGCGGCCGGGCCCGCGCGGTCGGAGGGGCTGTGACTGCGCGGCCGCGCGCCCCTCCGTACCCTGGAGCCCCCGTCCCAGGAGCTCCCGTGATCGTCGTGACGCCCGCCGCCCCCGCCGACCTCGGTGCGGTGGTCGACGTGCTGGCCGAGGCGTTCGAGGACGACCCGGTCCTCGCCGTGGTCGTCGGCGGCCCGGCCGGTGCGGTGCGTCGGGAGCGGCTGCGCCACCTCTTCGACGGCGTCGTGCGTTCAGGGCCCGGCGCGGCGGGCACGGTCGACGTCGCACGCCGTGCGGGTGCCGCGGACGTGCTCGGGGCCGCCGTGTGGCAGGCGCCCGGCGCCGGGCGCGGCCTGGCCGCGGAGCTGCCGCACCTGCCGGTGTTCCTGCGGGTGGACGGCGTGCGCGGCGTGCTCCGCGCCGCGCGGGTCCAGCACGTGCTCGAGCG
>JAPSIR010000048.1 GCA_031178625.1 Cellulomonas sp. | reverse complement strand
GTACGCCTCGCACCTGCGCCGGGTCGTCGCGCAGCGCGGCCCGGGCTCACGGGCGGCGCAGCTCGCGGAGCTCGCGCTCGCACGCAGCGAGGAGCTGCGGCGCCTGTGGGACGCGCACGAGGTGGGGCTGCGCCCCGACGAGGTCAAGCGGTTCGTGCACCCCGACGTGGGTGCGCTGGAGCTGCACTGCCAGACGCTGCTCGACCCGCAGCAGCAGCACCTCCTGCTCGTCTACACGGCGGTGCCGGGCACCGAGAGCTACGAGAGGCTGCAGCTGCTGGCCGTCGTGGGGGCGCACGCGACGGTGTGACGCCCCGCGGCTGCGGCCGCCCGGGGTAGGCCCGCGCCCGGGGCGGGCGTCGCCCGGCGCGCCGCTGCCGGCGTCAGGCCGGCGTCACCGCGTACGTGATCCGCACCAGCCCGTCGTCCGCGGTGGCGTGCGTGCCCCGCAGGGTCAGCAGCACGTCCCGGTCGAGGTCGCCGAACAGGCGGTGGCCGCGGCCGAGCAGCACCGGTGCGACGGCGACCGTGATCTCGTCGACGAGCCCGGCGGCCAGGAACGACTGGATCGTGCGCCCGCCGTCCACGTACACGCGGCGCGCACCGAGCGCGTCCAGCTGTGCCCGCACGTCGTCGAGCGAGCGTGCGACGCGCACGCGGTCGTCCGCCTCGGCCGTGGTGCTGAGCACGACCACGTCCTTGCCCGTGTAGGGCCACGTGTCGAAGCCGAGGGCGGTCTCGTACGTCGCGCGGCCCATCACGAGCGCGTCGACCGTCGGGTAGAACGTCTCCCACTCGAGCGCGGGGCGGTCGGCCGTGCCGACGACGTGGTCGCGCGGTGCGGGGTCGGTCAGCCACGCGAGGTCGCCGTCCGGCTTCGCGATGTAGCCGTCCAGGCTGACGCCGATGAAGACGCAACCGGTCCAGGCGCGGTCCGCGGTCATGTCCATGCCTCCAGCAGGGTGTCGAGGATGCGGTCGGGCGGGGTGGGCTCGAGGTCGACGGCGCGGCGGAGCAGGGCCCCGTGCAGCGCGTCGAGGACGGTGCGGGCGGCGACGTGCGCGTCGACGTGGGCGGCCAGCGGGACGTGGCCGAGGAGGGTCTCGACGTACGCGACCTGCCGGGCCCAGCCCTCGCGCAGCAGCTCGGCCGACGCGGGCGACCAGAGGTCGCGCATGAGCTCGCCGAGCGCGAAGACGGCGGCCGCCGACGACGGCGCGTCGAAGCTCTCGCGGACGTAGCGGCGCAGCTCGTCGACGGGGTGGTCGTCGCTCGTGCGGTCGGTCGGTACGAGGTCGACCCACCGTCGGGCGAGCGCGAGCAGCAGGCCCTCCTTGGAGCCGAACCGCTTCACGAGCCCGGCGGGGCTCATGCCCGCGTGCGCCGCGGCGTCCTGCAGGCTCCACGGGACGGGGTCGGCGCGCCCGGAGAGGCCGGCGTCGATGCGCGCGAGCAGGTCGTCGTCGGAGGCGGCGCGCGGGCGGATCACGCCGTTAGTGAATCACCATTCACTAACGGTGACCAGGGGCCCCGGCGTCAGCCGGACGCCCAGACGACCGTGCCGCCGTCCCGCACGACCGCCCGCGGCCGGTCCGTCACGTCGAGCTCCACCTGGAGCCGGTGGGCGCCGTCCGCGGACGTCGTCGTGTACCGGTAGCGCTCGTTGGCGAGCTCGTCGGCGGTCGTCCGCGCCGTGACGAGCCACGGGTGCTGCCGGCGCAGCGCGATCAGCGCCTGGTGCGCGTGCAGCACGTCCTGGCCGGGCGCCGACGGGTCCGGCGGGGCGTCCGGCAGGGCGGGCCGGACCGCGTCGTCGCCGCCCTCGCGCTCCTCCTTCAGGCCCGTCGCGCCGACCTCGTCGCCGTAGTAGACGGACGGCACGCCACCCACGGTCATGAGCACGACGAGCGCCAGCACGGCCGCGTCCGGGCCGACCTGCGTGGCGATGCGCGTGACGTCGTGGTTGCCGACGAACGTCTGCGGCACGAACGCGTCGAGCAGCTCGGCGTGCCCCTGCAGCGCCCAGTCGAGCTCGAAGAAGTTGCGGTCGCGCAGCCCGCTCCACATCGCCTTCCACAGCGGGTACTGCGTCACCGAGTCCATGCCGGACTCCCGCACGATCGCGGCGTAGTCGCCGTGGATCACCTCGCCGACCACCCACGCGCCGGGGTGCCGCTCACGTACGCGCGGCAGCACGCGCGCCCAGAACGCGGGCGGCACGGCGTACGCGGCGTCGAGCCGCCAGCCGTCGATCCCGCGGTCCAGCCAGTGCGTCATGACCTCCGCGACGAGGTCGGCCACCGCCGGCTCGTGGTGGTTGAGCTTGACGAGCGCACGATGGCCCTCGAAGTCGGCCGTGCGCGGCCCGCCCGGGGCGTCCCAGTCGACCGCGAGCCACGACGCGCGCGGACCGTCGCGGCCCTCCGCGAGCACCTGCGCGACCAGCGGGTGCGCGGCGCCGACGTGGTGGAAGACGCCGTCCATCAGCACGCGGACGCCGCGCTCGCGGGCGGCGGCGAGCAGGGCGTCGAGATCGTCCTCGGTGCCGAGGCGCGGGTCGAGGCGGAAGTAGTCGGTCGTGTCGTAGCCGTGCGTCGACGACGCGAACACCGGGCCCAGCAGCAGGCCGTTCGCGCCGAGCGCGACGACGTGGTCGAGCCAGGGGAGCAGCCGGCGCAGGCGGTGCGGCTCCGGGTCGGTGTCGGGCTCGCGAATCGGCGCGCCCACCGCGCCCAGCGGGTACACGTGCCACCAGATGGCGTGCTCGACCCAGGCGTGTGCGGAGGGGACGTCGTTGCTGGTCACGCCCCTACCTTGCCCCGCCGTGCCGCGCGCCCGCGACCGCTGGGCACGGCGTCAGAGTGCGAACCCCGTCGAGAACAGGACGGCGACGACGGCGACCGAGGCGCACACGCCCAGTGCCGTGACGGCCACGTCGGCGACCCTCCGCCGCCGACGTCCGACCGTGAGGACGACCGCGAGCACCAGCGCGTACGCCGCCCCGAGCACCACGGTCGAGAGGACGCCGGCACGCCGCCGGGACTCCGGCGTGCAGCCGGGCGGTGGAGGGTCGACCAGCGGGCAGACCACCTCGCGGGGGACCGCGTACGCCCAGACGACGACGGCGGCCACGAGGACGACGACGGTCGCGACGGTCACCGTTCGACGCACCGGGGACGGCGCGGATGGCGTCATGATCCTCCTCGTGCTCCTCCGGGTCGCGCGCCGACGGCCTCGTCAGGACCCGGGCAGCAGAGGCCGCCCCGCGGCGGCGACGTCCTGGAGCCGCGCACGCGCCCCGTGGCCGGGCGGCAGCACCGCGAGCACGCACGTCGCGGCCATCGACAGCAGCAGCGTCGCCTGGTCGGTGCGCGCCAGGGTCGACACCTGGTCGCCCACGAGCTCGACGTGGACGCGCGTGACCCTGCCGTCGCCCCACTCCCGTGCGGCGCCCGCCTCGACGCGCGGATCGAGAGCCCAGCGCGTGCCGATGGCCAGCCGCACCTCGAGCCACGCGTCCGCGGAGTCGGCGGGCAGGACGGCGACGTCGCCGACCGCCTCCCGCAGGCCCGTCTGCACCGCGGTCTCGGTGCGGCGGTGCAACCAGTCGGGTGGGAGGTAGGTCACCTCCTGCCGGTGGCTCCCGTCGGCGCCGTGCATCTCGACCTCGATGGGCTGAGCGAGGTCCGCGACGGACACCACGACGACCGGCGGGACGAAGGGGCCGTCGTCGGCCGTGTCCCGGGGCGACCAGTGCGCCTCGTTCGCGCCGGTCTCGTACGACACCCGCGTCTCGATGTCCCGGCCCGCCGCCTCGTCGGCCGCGTACAGCAGTGCCTCGCCGTCGTCCCACCGGTGCAGCAGCAGGACGTCCGGGTCCGCCAGGACGCGCGCGACCATCTCGCGGCCGTGCGCGACGACGTCGGCGCGCAGGTACAGGAACGAGTCGTCCGACAGGGGGATCGGGTCGTCGTCCTCCTGGTCGTCGGACCACCGCACCGGCCGGTTCGCGAGCACCTCGCGGTCGAGGTCGTGCAGCACGATCGCGAGCCGCTCGGCGAAGGCGACGGCGGTCCGTCGGCCCCGGGCGCGCAGCGCCTCCACGAGCCGTGCCACCGCGTCCTCGTCGGAGGAGCCCTCGAGCACGTCGACCAGGCGCCAGAACTCGTCCTCGCGCAGGGGGCGTCGCAGCAGTCGCACGGGAGACATCCCACCAGGCCGGACGCCTTCCCGTCCGTCGTTCCGGCGACCCGTTCACCGACCAGGCGACCCCGGCGCGCCGTCAGTCGCCGGGGCGGGTCACCTTGTACGGCCGTCCCTGCCGGTCGTACGTCGTCCACTCGCCGACCTGCCGGCCGCGGTCGAACGACCCGGACCGCAGCAGCGAGCCGTCGAGCCGCCACCACTGCCAGTACCCGTGCGGCTCGCCGTCCAGCTCCGGGCCGCGGGCGCGCAGGGAGCCGTCCCGGTGGCGCTCCTCGCCGACGGGGAGCGCGCCGGCCGGGTCCGAGGACGTCCCGTCGGTCGTCGGCACGCTCAGTCACCCAGCCCGGTGCCGACCTGGCGCGCGGCGGTGATCCACGCGTGGTCCGGCGGGACGAGCTTGACCTTGCCGGCGACGTCGCCGAGCGGCACCGCGGCCGTGCCCTCGCCGCGCGCCGCGATCATGACGCCGAACTCCCCGCGAGCGACGTGGTCCGCCGCGGCAGCGCCGAGCCGGGTGGCGAGCAGGCGGTCGGCCGCGCACGGCGTCCCGCCGCGCTGCACGTAGCCGAGGATCGTGACTCGGGACTCCAGGCCCGTCGCGGCCTCGAGCTCGCGCGCCAGCCGGAACGAGTGCTCGCGCTGCTGGTCCTCCACGTTGGCCAGGTGCGTGCGCGCGGCGCGCTGCGCCTCGGGCGTCTTCGCGGCCTTCACGAGCAGCTGCGCGGCCTGGTAGTCGGCGGTGTCGTCCACGTCCCGCGCACCCTCCGCGACGGCGACCACCGAGAACGACGAGCCCCGGGCCGTGCGCGCCTTGATCGTCTCCGCGACCGACTCCACGGTGTACGGGATCTCGGGGATGAGGATGATGTCGGCGCCGCCCGCGATGCCCGCCGCGAGCGTCAGCCAGCCGGCCCGGTGGCCCATGATCTCCGTGAGGATGATCCGGTGGTGGCTGTGCGCCGTCGAGTGCACGCGGTCCACGGCGTCCGTGGCGATCTCGGTGGCGGTCGCGAAGCCGAAGGTCGTGTCCGTCTCCGCGATGTCGTTGTCGATCGTCTTGGGCAGGTGCACGACGTTGAGGCCCGCGTCGACCAGGCGCATCGCGTTCTTCGCGGTCCCGCCGCCGCCGAGCATGATGAGCGCGTCGAGCCCCAGCGCGCGGTAGTTCTCGACGACCGTCGGCACCATGTCCTGCGTCCCGCCGCCCTCGACCGGGAAGCGGTGCACCTTGTCGCGGCTCGTGCCGAGGATCGTGCCGCCGACGGTGAGGATGCCGGACAGCGCGGCGCCGTCGAGCTCGACGTAGCGGTTCTCGACGAGCCCGGTGACACCGTCGCGGAAGCCGAACAGCTCCATGCCGTAGTGGCCGATCGCCGTCTTGCCGAACCCGCGGATCGCCGCGTTCAGCCCCGGGCTGTCGCCGCCCGCCGTGAGGATGCCGACCTTCTTCGCCCTCGACCGCGCCATCAACCGCTCCCGTGCTCGCGCCCGGCCGGCGGACCGGCCCCGTCGGCGCCCAGCCTGGTGCACGCGCGTGACCAGCGCCAACGCCGACACCCGGCCGTGTGTCGGCGCCGACGGGCAGACTGGCACGCACCTACCCGACGACGGAGGACGCCGTGCCCGACGACGCGCCCGTGCCCACGGAGTACCCGCCCGCGATCGGCCGCACGGCCACCCACGCGCTCGCGTCCGCGGGCCTCACCCGCTGGGACCAGCTCACCGCCGTGCGCACCGCCGACCTGCTCGCGCTGCACGGCGTCGGCCCGAAGGCCGTCCGCCTCCTGCGCGAGGGCATGGCGGCGCGGGGGATGGCCTTCGCCGACGAGGCGTCCGGGCGCTGACCCGCGAGGGTGGTGCGGGACCGTCCGCGGGGGAGCGCCGCGAGCGCGGCGAGCGCGTCCCGGGGCGTGGGCGCGACCACGTCCGGAGGTTCGTCGGGACCCGGCCATCGACGGACGGCGTCGACCCCTCGACACCGGCACCGTGACGGGTCTAGCGTATAAGACGCCACTTATACGAGAGGACGGGTCATGACGATCGACGCACTGGAGCAGGTCGGGCTGGTCACGCGCGTGGTGCGCACCGGCGAGCGGGACGGGCGACCGACGAAGGTCGCCGAGGCGCGCCGCGTGTACCGCGCGGACGTCGACGACGTCTGGGACGCCGTCACGAGCGCCGAGCGGCTGCCGCGGTGGTTCATGCCGGTCAGCGGCGACCTGCGCGTGGGCGGCCGGTACCAGCTGGAGGGCAACGCCGGCGGCACCGTCGAGGCGTGCGACCGGCCCGAGCGCCTCGCCGTGACGTGGGAGTACGGCGGCGAGGTCGGCTGGGTAGAGGTGCACCTGGCCGCCGCCGACGGCGGCACCGAGCTGCGCCTGCTGCACGAGGCGCACGTCGACCCCGCCTTCTGGGAGCAGTTCGGGCCCGGTGCCGTGGGCGTCGGCTGGGACCTCGCGCTGTGGGGGCTCGCGGCGCACCTGGAGAGCGGGGCGTCGGTCGACCCGGCCGAGGCCGAGGCCTGGTCCGTGGGCCCCGAGGGGCAGGCGTTCGTCACGTCCGCCGCGACGGGCTGGGCGGCTGCGGCCGTCGGCGACGGCGAGGACCCGACGGCCGCGCAGCAGGCCGGCGCGCGGACCATCGCGTTCTACACCGGGCAGCCGGCACCGGACGGGGGCGCGGAGGACGCCACCGGGCAGGCCGGGTGAGCGCGGCTGCCCGGAGCGCAGGTGCCGCGGGCGCCGACGTGCCGGCGGGGACCGCGGAGGTCGGCGTGCCGCACGTCGACGCGGTCCTCGCCGCGCTCGCCGAGCCGGTGCGTCGTCGCCTCCTGGAGCGGCTCGCCGCCGGGGAGTGCGCGGCGGGCGACCTGGTGGCGCTGGCGCGCGCGGAGTTCGGCATCTCGCAGCCGGCGACGTCCCAGCACCTGCGCGTGCTGCGCGAGGCCGGCGTCGTCACCGTGCGCGCCGACGGCAGCCGGCGCGTGTACACCGCCCGTACCGCCGCCCTCGCGGTCGTCGGCGACTGGCTGCGCGCGTTCCAGGACCCGTTCGCGCAGCCCCTCGACGCCCTCGCCACCGAGCTCGCCCGTGGCCGTCGCACCCGCGCGTCGGGTGCGCGCAGCCCGGCCGACCCCCCGGCGGCGGGCACCGCGACCGCGTGACCACCCGAGGGGCCCGCGGCCGTCAGCCCGTGCGGTCGGTGAAGCGCGCCGCGAACGCGCCCGGCGTCATCCCCGTGACCCGGCGGAAGTCCCGCGAGAGGTGCGACTCGTCGGCGTAGCCGAGCTCCGCGGCCAGGTCGGCCAGCGTCGTCCCGCCCGCGCGCAGGCGGCCCGCGGCCTCGTGCAGCCGCCGGCGCTGCACGAGCCACTTCGGCGCCAGCCCGAGACGACGGCGGGTGAGGCGCTGCAGGGTCCGCTCGGTGACGCCGAACCGCTCGCACAGCTGCGCGACCCGCAGCAGGTCCGGGTCGTCCTCCACCGCCGCGACCACCGCGTCGACCAGCCGTCCCTCGTCGTCCACGGGCAGGTACCGCCGCAGGAACGCCCCGACCCGGTCGGTGGCGGCGCGCTGCGACGCCTCGTCCGTGGGGTCGCCCGCCATGTCCGCGCGGACGCCCGCCACCAGCGCGTCGACGTCCGCCCGGGGCGCCGTGGCGGCCAGCGCGTCGGCGACGTCCGCGTGCCGCCCCGTCCACGGCGCGACGGACCCGCCGACGAGCAGCGTCCCGGCCCCCGGCTGCAGCATCACCCCGACCGCCCACCCGGTGCCGCGCAGCGTCGTCGTCGACAGGCCCGGCTGGACGCCGTAGAACCGCGCGTACGCGTCGGCGACGACGAGCAGGCACACGGGGTACTGCAGCACCCGCTGCTCGGCGTCCCGCCCGTCCGGCACCGACCACGTCGGCACCCAGTAGCGCCGCACCAGCGGCGCGAGGTCGTCGGGCGGTCTCCAGCGGCCGATGCGGAACGACGTGTCCCGCGGGTCGACGAGGTGCGCGCGCTCGACGTCGTCGACGGCACCCGCCGCACCGGCGCGCGTACCGCCGCGCGGCATGCGGTCGCCCCGCGTGCCGCCGTGCCCGTCGCCGCGCGTGTCGCGTTCGTCCAAGCCGCACCTCCCGAGCCCGTCGTAGCGTCCCGCACATGACCGACAACCCGATCCTCGACGCCTACACCGAGCGCGCCGCCGGCCTGGCGGCCGTCCTCGACGCGACGAGCCCCGCCGCGTGGGACGCGCCGTCGCCCTGCGCGGGGTGGACGGCGCGCGACGTCGTCGCCCACGTCGTCGACACCCAGCGCGAGTACCTCGCACGGCACGACGTGGACCTCGGCCCGCGCCCCGACCTCGCCGACCCGGCGGCCGCGTGGCGCGCGCACGCCGCCGCCGTGGGCGCCGCGCTCGCGACGCCCGGGGTCGTCGACCGGCCCTTCGACTCGTTCACCGGCCCGTCGACCCTCGGCGCCACGTTCGACATGTTCTACGGCTTCGACATGGTGGCGCACCGCTGGGACGTCGCCGCCGCCGACGGGCGCGCGCACCGCTTCACCGACGCGGACCTCGACCTGATCGAGGGCATGGTCGCGGCGATGGGCGAGCACCTGTACGGCGACGGCGTGTGCGCACCTCCCGTCGCCGTCCCCGCGGACGCCGACCGGCAGACCCGCGCCCTCGCGGCCCTCGGACGAGAGGCCACCGTCCCGGCCTGACCCCTGCCGGCGGTCCCCACGCCGCGATGTCCCTGCGGCACGCCGCTGGTGAGGCACCGGGATACCCACGTCCTCGACCGCCCCGTGCGACGATCCGCCGGTGCGCGCCGTCCTCGCCGTCCTCCTCGCCGCCGTCTGCTTCGGCACGACCGGCACGGCGCAGGCGCTCGGGCCCGACGCGGACCCCGTGGCGCTGGGCGCCGCGCGCATCGCCGTCGGCGGTCTCGCGCTCGCGCTCGTCGCGGCGCTGCTGGCCCGGTGGACGGCCGCGCGTCCCGTCACGCCTGCACCGGGGCGCCCGGGTGCCCCCCGCGGCGCGGCGTGCACCCGGGCGCAGCGGGTCGTCGCGGTGGTCGTCGGGGCCGCGGGGGTGCTCGCGTACCAGCCCGCGTTCTTCCTCGGCACCGGACGCAACGGCGTCGCGGTCGGCACGGTCGTCGCGCTCGGCTCCGCGCCCGTGGTGACGGGCCTCGTCGCGTGGGCGGTGCGGCGCCAGCGGCCGTCCGTGACGTGGGGCGTCGCCACCGCGCTGGCGACGGCCGGCGTGGCGGTCCTCGGGCTGGGGACACCGGGCGGCGCCGCGGGCGGGATCGACCCCGTCGGCGTCCTCGGCTCGCTCGGCGCCGGCGTCGCCTACGCGCTGTACACGCTCGCCGGTGCGGCGCTCATCGACGGCGGCTGGACGTCGACGTCCACCATGGGCGCCGTGTTCGGGACGGCCGGTGCCGTCAGCGTGCCCGTCCTGCTCGTCGTGGGCGCCGGTGCCCTGGCGACGCCGGCGGGACTGGTGCAGGTGGCGTGGCTCGGCCTCGTCACGACGACGCTCGCGTACGTGCTGTTCGGGTACGGGCTCGCGCGCCTGGGTGCCGCGACCGTCGCCACGCTGACGCTCGCCGAGCCGCTGACCGCGACCGTGCTCGGCCTCGCCCTCCTGCACGAGCGCCTGGCACCGGCGTCCGTGGTCGGCCTCGCGGTGCTCGCCGCGGGCCTGCTGGTCCTCGCGTCCGGCGCGCGCCGGGCACCCCGCGCCGCCGTCCCGGCCTGACCGCCGGCCCGCTCCCGCCGGCACCGTCCCGCTCCCGCGGGCACCGGCTCCTCCCGCCGGCACCGTCCCGTCCCGCCGGCACCCTCCCGTCCCGCCGAGCGCGGCGGCCCGCACCGAGCGCGGGTCGTGCGACGACCGCACTCGGTGGAAGGTGCCGCACTCGGGGCAAGGCGCCGCACCGGCGGTGCTCGGCGGCGCCCGTGCGGCCCTAGGGTGTGCCCGAGCCTCGTCACCCCGGGGCCCCGCCCGACCGGAGGACGCCCGTGAGCAGCCCCGACGCCCCGCACCCCACCACGCCGGCCGACGCCACCACGCCGGACGTCACGACCACGCCCGACGCCACCACCACGCCGGCCGCCGCCGTCCCGCCGCCCGTGCTCGGCGCCCCCGAGCGTCCCGGCGACGAGGGCACGCGCGCCCTCCAGCACGACGCGCGCCGCCCGCCGCGGTGGTGGGGCAAGGCGCTCGCGATGGCGGTCGTCGCGGTGTTCGTGGCGATCTTCGCGTGGGACGCCCTCGGCGCCCTCGGCGGGCTGCTCGTCAACCTGCTCATCGCGTTCTTCCTGGCGCTCGCGCTGGAGCCGATCGTCGTGTGGCTGGTGCGGCACGGCTGGCGGCGGGGCGCCGCGGCGGCGTCCGCGCTGATCGGCGGGCTCGTGCTCGTGCTCGTCGTGCTCGCGCTGTTCGGCAACCTGTTCGTGCAGCAGCTCGTGCAGCTCGTCGAGAACGTGCCGGAGCTGTACGCCGACGCCCGCGCGACCGTCGGGGAGCGGTTCGGCGTCGAGGTGCCGGAGACGGACGACCTGCTGCGGCAGGCGACCGAGGCGTGGGGCGGCGACGTCGCGAGCGGTGCCCTGCTCGTGGGCACCACCATCCTCGGGGGCCTCTTCGCGGCGCTGACGATCCTGCTCGTCACGTACTACCTGCTCGCCGCGGGCCCGCGGTTCCGCGCGTCGATCTGCCGGTGGCTCACGCCGAACCGCCAGCAGGAGGTGCTGCGGCTGTGGGAGATCACGCAGGTCAAGGTCGCCGACTTCATCAACACGCGCATCGTGCTCGCCGCGATCGCCACCGTCGCGACGTTCGCGTTCCTGGCGATCCTCGGCACGCCGTACTCGCTGCCGCTCGCGCTGTTCACCGGCGTGGTGTCGCAGTTCGTCCCGACGATCGGCACGTACATCGGCGGTGCGCTGCCGATCGTCGTCGCGCTGACGTCGCAGGGCGTGCCGCAGGGGCTCGGCGTGCTCGCGTTCATCCTCGGGTACCAGCAGGTCGAGAACCTGTGGCTCGCGCCGAAGGTGTCGGCCCGCGCGCTCGAGATGAACGCGGCCGTGTCGTTCGTCGTCGTGCTGGCGTTCGGGGCCGTGTTCGGGGCGCTCGGCGCGTTCCTCGCCCTGCCGATCGCCGCCACCATCCAGGCCGTCGCGAACACGTACGTGCAGCGCCACGAGCTCGTGCAGTCGCACATGCTGCACGACCCCGGGGAGACGCCGGGGGGCGCTCCGCCGCGCGGCGGCGCGAACGCCGAGCGGACCCGGGAGGCGGCGCGCGAGGTCGAGCAGCGGCACGCCGACGGCGTGCAGTGACGCCCGGCCGCTGACCCCGTCCGGACCTGCCGGCCCCCCGCCGCCTCAGCCCGCGCTGCCCCCGAACGCCGCGGCCCACACCTCGCGGAACAGCGGCGACGGCTCCGGCGACGCCCACGCGTCGGTCGTCAGCAGGACGACCACGACGTCGGCGACCGGGTCCGTCCACCACGTCGCGCCGAGCCCGCCGTCCCAGCCGTGGCTGCCGGCGTGCCGGCCGTCGGGCATGTCGACGCGGCACAGGCCGATGCCCAGGCCCCACGCGCCGCGCTCGTCGTCGCCCAGGGGGCCGACGTGCGGGCGCAGCATGTCCGCGACGGTCGTCGCCGCCAGCACGCGGGTGCCGTCGGCGGCCGTCCCCCCGGCGCGGAGCATGCGGGCGAACGCGTGCAGGTCGGCGACGGTCGACACCAGGCCGCTGCCCCCGTCGGGGAACGCCGGCGGCCGCGACCACTGCCCGTCCGGCTCGTCGTAGAGCACCGACGAGCCGTCGGGGCCGGTCATCCACTGCCGGCCCAGGCGCTCGAGCCGGTCGGTCGGCACGTGGAACCCCGTGTCGGGCATGCCCACCGGGTCGAGCACGCGCGCCCGCAGCACCGCGGGCAGCGGACCGCCCGCGGCCCGCGCGACGAGCACGCCGAGCAGCTGCAGGGGCACGTGGTAGCGCCAGCGTGTGCCCGGCTGCTCGGACAGCGGCACGTCGCCGACCGCGCGCAGCCACGTGCCGGGCTCCGGGTCGGCCTGCGGTGCGGGCGGGCCGGCGTGCAGACCGCGGGCGGCCAGCGCCTCGAGCACGGGGTCGGCGTGCGTCGCGGTGAAGTCGAGCCCCAGGCCGACGCGCGACTCGAGCAGGTCGCGCACGGTCGGCGGGCGGTCCGCCGGCACGGTGACGTCGAGCGGGCCGCGGGGGTCGACGAGCACGCGGCGGTCCGCCAGCTCGGGCAGCCACGCGTCGACGGGCGCGTCGAGGTCGAGGAGGCCGGCGTCGACGAGCGCGAGCGCCGCCGCGGCGACCACGGGCTTCGTCACCGACGAGACCCGGAACAGCGAGTCGGGCCGCACGGGCCGCCCGGGCGACGCCTCGCCGGCGGCGCCGGTCACGGCGTCGTCGCCGTGCGCGACGAGCCACGCGGCGCCGTGCGTCCGCCCGTCGGCGAGGGCGCGCTCGACGGCCACCGCGACGCCGTCCGCCGAGCGGTCGAGGCCGTGCGTCCGTGCGGGCCCGTGCGGACGGGCCGGGTCGTGCGGGCGGGCGACGGGCACGGCGGCTCCTCGGGTCGGCGCCGGGCGCGGGCCGTCCGGTCCTCCGTGCCGACCGCCCCCGCGCGCCGGACTCACCGGCGCCGCGACGCCTCGCCGGGGGGAGGGTCCGTCAGAGGGCGGCGTGGACGAGCGCGAGGACCTCGCGCAGGCGCACCGCGTCGAGCTGGCCCGGCGCGCTCGCGGACCCCACCGAGCCGAAGGTCAGCGCCGACCCGAACACCTCGCCGGCCAGCCGGGTGACGAGCCCGAGCCCACCCATCGCGATCGTCACGACGGGCCGGTCGGCCTCGCGCGCGAACGTCCGCGTGGCCTGCAGGAGCGTCAGCACGTCGTCCGCGTCGGCGGGCGTGACGGCGACCTTGCAGACGTCCGCGCCGACGTCGCGCTGCCGCCGCAGCACGTCCACGAGCGCGCCGGCCGACGGGGTGCCGGCGAAGTCGTGCGTCGAGACGACGACCGGCACGCCGTGCGCGCGCGCCGCGGCCAGCAGGTCGTCGCGCAGGCGGTCCGGCGTCGCGAGCTCGACGTCGACGGCGTCGACCGCACCGGCGGCCCTGGTGGCGGCGAGGACGACGGCGGCGTACGCGGCGTCGTCGGCGGGCTGCGCACCGCCCTCGCGTGCCGAGCGGAAGGTCGCGAGCACCGGCACGTCCGCGGGCAGCACGGCGCGGACCGCCTCGAGCGTCGCGGTGGCGAGGGCGGGGTCGCCGGCGGAGCCCGCGACGTGGTCGAGGCGCACCTCGACGACGTCGGCCACGCCCGGCGGCAGGGCACGCGCGTCGGCGGCGGCCCGGTCCGGCGTCGTCGCGACGAGCGGCACGCACACCGCGGGGACGCCGGCGCCGAGGGTCGCGCCGCGCAGCCGCAGCACGCGTGCGGGTGCGCCGCCGGCGCCGGGGGAGGTGGTGGTGCCCGCCATGCGCACAGTGTGGGTCATCGCCGCGGGACGGCGGACGGTCGTCCGGCGTGGCCTACGGCGGTCAGCCGCGTACGTCCTCGGTCGCGCAGAACGTCGCCCACACGTGCTTGCCGGCCCCGTCGGCGTACCAGCCGACGTCGAGCGACAGCCGGCGCGCGATCTGCAGCCCGAAGCCGCCGTCGCCGGGCGCCCGGCCCTCGGCGAGGAAGGGGTGCCGGTCGAGCGCCCCGTCGGACACCTCGAGCAGGAACGTCCGCCCGTCCTGGGAGAGCCGCACCTGCGTGGGCGGCCGGCCGTGCGCGAGCGCGTTCGTCGCGAGCTCGGAGGCCACGAGGACGACCTTCTCCGGCACGTCGCCCAGCGGCTCGACGGCCGACGACGACGATGCGGCGATCTGCTCGCGCAGGTCGCCGCGCAGCGTCCGCAGCTGGGCGGCGCTGTCGAGCACCCACCGGCGCAGCGCGACGAACGTCGGGGCGGGGTGGGAGGCGTGCAGCTCCTCGCCGGCGGGGGCCGGGCGGCCGGCGGCGTCGTCGGCGGGCAGCGACGCCGGCGGCTCGACGCCCGTGCCGGCGGCGGCGTCGACGGCTCCCGGGGCGTCCGCGGGCGCGTGCGAGGTGGTCGGTTCGTCGCTCATGCCCACCGCCCCCTGACCGTGCCCGGTGTCCCGCCGAGCGCGGTCGCGCGCGGCCCGTGGACGACGGTAGGGGCAGCGGCGGTTTCGCACCACCGAAGCCGCGGCGTGGCGGCGGGCGAACCTGGACCCACGTCCAGGCCCCCCATCACGCCGCCACCCCCCGCCCCAGGGCCGGTGCGCGCCGCACGTCGAAGACCTGCCGCAGCGCCCGCCGGGCGGCGAACCACCCGCCCATGCCGTGCACGCCCGGCCCCGGCGGCGCCGACGACGAGCACAGGTACACGCCCTCCGCCAGCCGGTACGGGTCCACGGACGCGGTCGGCCGGGCGAACGTCTGCGCGAGGTCGAGCGCCCCGGCGGAGATGTCGCCGCCGACGTAGTTCTCGTCGTGGTCGACCATCCGCGCGGCGGGGATGCAGCGGGACGCGACGACGACGTCGCGGAACCCGGGCGCGAACCGCTCGACCTGCGCCGTGACGGCCTCGGTGACGTCGACGTCCGACCCCGCCGGCACGTGCGCGTACGTCCACAGCGGGTGCAGCCCGCCGACCTCGCGGCCCGGGTCGACGACGGTCGGGTCGCTCAGCAGGACGGTCGGGCGCGGCGCGTGCCGGCCGGCGGCGACGTGCGCCTCGGCCTCGGCGACCTGCTGCTGCGACCCGCCCAGGTGCACCGTGCCGGCGCGCCCGACCTCCGGGTGGGCCCACGGCACCGGCCCGGACAGCACGAAGTCGACCTTCGCGGCGCCGTGCCCGAACCGGAAGCGCTCCAGGCCGCGGCGCGTGCGCGCGGGCAGCCGGTCGCCGAGCACCTCGACGACCGTGCGCGGGTTGGTGTCGAACAGGACGGCCCGCGCCGGCGGCAGGTCGGCCGCCGACCCGACCCGGTGCCCCGCGCGGACGGTGCCCCCGTGCGCCTCGAGATCCGCGCGCAGCGCCTCGACGATGGCCTGCGACCCGCCGCGGGGCAGCGGCCAGCCGCTGCCGGCGTGCGCGAGGGCGGCGAGCAGCAGGCCTGCACCGGCCGCGGGGATCGCCGGCAGCGGGTGGATGGCGTGCGACATCACGCCCGTGAGCAGCGCCGGGGCGACGTGCCCGCGGAACCGCCGCGTCCACAGCCGCGAGCCCTGCTCGGCCAGCCCGAGCGCGTAGCGCAGCGCCGTCGGCACCCCGGTCGGCAGCAGCTCGCGCGGGATGCTGCGCCGGTCGCCCATCGCGACGCCCACGACGACCTCCGGCCGCTCCGCCAGCGGCCCGAGGAGTGCGCGCCACGCCGCCCCGTCGGGGCCGAGCGCCTGGACCGTGCGCGCGAGGTCGCGGTACGCGATGCCCGCCTCGCCGTCGTCGAGCGGCTGCGCGTACGAGACGTCCGGCGTCAGGAGCTCGACGCCGCGCGCACCCAGGTCGAACTCCTGCAGGAACGGGGACGCCCACGCCATCGGGTGCACGGCCGAGCAGATGTCGTGCACGACGCCCTCGGCGAGGCCGAGGTCGAGCGTCCGCGAGCCGCCGCCGACGGTGTCCTGAGCCTCCAGCACGACGACCTCGAGGCCGGCGCGTGCGCAGGTCACCGCCGCGGCGAGGCCGTTCGGGCCGGACCCGACCACCACGACGTCGGTGGGCACGCGGGCCTCCTCGGGCCGGGGGCGGGGCACGGGCCGGGCGTCGGACGTGGCCGGTGCGGGGTCACGGCCAGCCTAGGCGCCGCACGCCGGGGGCACCGCCCGGGCGGGGGGCATGTCGGTGGCCGCGCGTAGCGTCGCGGGGAGGAGGACGTGGCCGGTCGGAGGTGTGGCCGGTCGGAGGTGGGCCGGTCGGACGGAGGTGGGTCGGGTGCGCATCGGGTTCGTGGCGAGCTTCGGCACGGCGCGTCAGGTCGTCGACATGGCGGTCGTCGCGGAGGAGCACGGCTGGGACGGCTGGTTCACGTGGGACGGCGTCGACATCGGCGGCATGCCGTCGTGGGACCCGTGGGCGCTGCTCGCGGCGGCCGCCGTGCGCACGCACCGCATCACGCTCGGCGCGATGGTGCTCGCGCTGCCGCGACGGCGTCCCTGGGTCGTCGCCAAGCAGGCCGTCACGGTCGACCACCTGTCCGGCGGACGACTCGTCCTGCCCGTCGGCCTCGGCGTCGCGGACGACGGGGCGGTCGCCGCCGTGCCTGCGGAGCGCCGCACCCTGCGCGAGCGCGCCGAGCTGCTCGACGACGACCTCGCGGTGCTCGCGCAGGCGTTCACGGGCGGGCCCGTCCACGTCGACGGCACGCACCTGCACGTCGACGGCATGCGCTTCGACCCGCGGCCGGTGCCGCGCGCGGACGGGCGCACGCACGTGCCGGTGTGGCCGGTGGCGGCGTTCCCGAGCGAGCGGTCGATGGGCCGTGCGGTGCGGTGGGACGGCGTCGTGCCGCAGCTGCGCGGGGCCGACCCGGAGCAGGAGATGACCGCGGCCGACGTCGCGGGCGTCGTCGCGTGGGTGCGTGCGCACCGGCCGCCCGGTGCCGGGCCCTTCGAGGTCGTCGTGCAGGGCATGCTCCCGGACGACCCCGTGGCGGCGCGCGACCGCGTGCAGGAGCTCGCGGGCGCGGGCGCGACGTGGTTCGTCGACTCGCGCTGGGACCCGGCGACGGCGACGCCCGAGGCGCTGCTGGCACGTCTGCGCCGGGGACGCCCGGACGCATGAGCACCGCCCGCCCCCGCGCCCGCGCCGGCGCCCCGGCCGGCCGCTCAGGCCGCGGGGTCGTCCTCGGCGGTGCCCGCGGCGGCGCCCGCCGGCCGGGCGGGCCGCGTCATGCGGTAGATGTACGGCCCGTCGGGGGTGAGCGGGACGGGCGCGTGCGCGTCCGTGTAGCCGCGCGCGTGGTAGTAGCCGACGTTGTCCTGCTTGGTCGTCTCCAGGTACGACGGCACGCCCGCGCGGTCGACGTCGGCCAGGAAGCGTCCCAGCAGCAGCGACCCGCGTCCGGCGCGCTGCAGGTCGGGACGCACGCCGAACGCCTCGACGTACCAGGCGTCGCACGGAACGCCCTGCGACGTCAGCTCGCCGAACCGGATGATGCCGCCGCTGTGCTCGCGCGTGAACGACGCGATCCGCGCGAGGCGCAGCCCCTGGCGGACCCAGCGACCGGCCGACATGGGGTAGGTGCCCGGCGGGTACAGCGCGAGGACGCCCGTCACCTCGTCGCCGAGCTTCGTCACGAGCACGCGGCCGTACCGCATGCCGTCCGCGAGCGTCATCCGGTACACCTCGCGCAGCTCGCGCTCGCGGCGCGCCCGCACGGGGAAGAGGTGCGAGTAGCCGGGGTCGTCCGCCAGCGCGGCGGCGAGCACCGCGGCGGCGGCCGTGCGGTCACGCGGCTGGAGCGGCCCCACGACGTCCGGCGGTGCCTGTCGACGTGCCGGTCCTCCCGGCGTCCCCCCTGGATACATGAGTGCATCGTGACCTGGACCCGCGTCCAGATGCAACCGCACGGGCGATACACGTCATGCGGGGTGGGGAGGAGCGGTGAAGATCACCCGTGACCGGCAGCGGCGACGCCCGCCCGGGTGCCAGGCTGCCTGCGGCCGTGCCCCGGCGCCGCGGGCGGCGGCACGCGCCAGCGACGAGGAGGACGGCATGGGGACGAGGACGGCGACGGCACGTGCACGGGGGCGCCGGACGGCGTGGGCGCTCGCGTGCGGGGTGCTCCTGACCTCGGGCGTCGCGGCGTGCACGCCCGACCGGCCCGACCCGCGCCCGGCCGCCGAGGCGCTCTCCGAGGCTCTCGCGTCGGGCGACTTCACCGACGTGCCCCTCGACGCGGGGGCGCCCGCGCCCGCGGAGCTCACGGCGACGCGCACCGCGGTCGTCACCGGGCTGGGCGAGGACGCGACGGCGCAGGTCGAGGTCGGCGGTGTCACGACGGCGGAGGACGAGGAGACCGCGACGGCGACCCTCGAGGTGACGTGGGACCTGCCGTGGGTCGACCAGGACTGGAC
>JAPSIR010000047.1 GCA_031178625.1 Cellulomonas sp. | reverse complement strand
GGGTGTCGGCGTGGGGGTCGGGCCCGGTGCGGCCGTGACCGTGACCGTGCCCGTGCCGGTCGACGCCCGCCAACCGGGTGCGTCCGGCACGTAGCGGACGTGCACGACCCGCCGCCCCGCCGCCCAGCCGGTGGTCGGGAGCGTCACCGTCGCCCGGCCGCCGGCCAGCGTCCCCGGGACCGCCGTCTCCCACGCCGGCGTGGTGCCCGAGGTCACCTCGACGCGGCCGGTGGGCGTGCCGGCGCCGGAGCCCACCACGACCTCCACCGCGACGGACGTGCCCGCGACGACGGTGCGCGGCACGGTGACCCCGGTGGTCGTGCCCGTGCTGGCGGTCGCCGTCACCAGCAGCTGCGTCGTGCCCGCCGGCACGGACGTGTGCGACAGCGCGACCTCCCAGCCGTCGGGCGCGGTCGCCGCGAGGGTGGCGCTGCCGCCCGACGCGGGGCGCGGCAGGTGCAGGACCGAGTCGCTCGCGCCGGGCAGCAGGCGCACGGCGGTCGGGGCGGCGCCCGGGGCCGTGGGCGTCACGGTGAGGGTCACGGTGGGCCCGGCCCCGGTGCCGCCGACGGCGCGCAGGCGCAGCTCGACCTCGTCGAGCGCGAGCGTGATCGTCGTGCTGCCGGACACCGCCGTCGCGGCCGACGCGACGCTGCCGACGTGGCCCGCGGGGCCGGACGCGCGCGCCGTCCAGGTGCCCGCGGGCACCTGCGGGAAGACCGCGGTGAAGCCGCTCGCGGCGCGGCTCAGCGGCTGCGGGCCGAGCCGGGCGCCGGACGCCGTCTCGAGCGTCACCAGCCCGCCGGTGAGGTCCGCCCCGATGTCGGAGGTGACGCGCACGGTCACGGCGTGCCGGCCGGCGGGCACGTGCACGTCGAGCACGACGCCCTGCCCGGGCAGCACCTGCACGACCCGGGTCACGGCTGTGCCCTGCCACGTGAACGCCAGCCGGTACCCGCCGCCCTCGAGGTCGGCCAGCACGTACCGCCCGTCGTCGCCGGTGCGGACGGTGCGGCCGGTGGTCGCACCGTCCGGGGTCAGCGTCACGTCGACGCCGTCCAGCGGGACGGTGCCGCCGTCGGCCCGCTCGCCGGTGAGCGTGCCCTGCACCGAGCCCGTCGGGGTCGCGAGCGGCACCTCGACGCGGTTGGGCTGCCCCGGTCCGACGGTGACGCGCGTGCTGACGGTCGTGTACTCGCCCGTCGCCGGCACGACCCACAGCGTGTAGGTGAGCGGCAGCAGGTCGGCGAACACGAACTCGCCGTCGACGACCTGCGGCGTCGGGACCGTCACGTCGTGGTCGGAGTACGCGAGGCGCACGCCGAGGTTCTCCGTGACGGTGGCGCCGCCGCGGTCGACCACCCGCACGGTGAGGGTGGAGGGCAGCGGGGCGAGGGCGAGGTCCGCGGCGACGGGGCCGGACCCGACGGCGACCGGCTCGGCCGTCGTGGGTGCGTGGTGCTCGGCGGACGCGCTCAAAGCCCACGTGCCCGCGTGCAGCCCGGTGGTGTCGAGCGTGCCGGTGAGCGTGTAGCCGCCGTCGGTGCCGCTGGTCGTGTCCAGCCGCACGGTGGCGGGGCCCTGGGCCGTGGCCGGGCCCAGGGCGGAGACGGTGGCGCCGGGCAGCGCCACGAACCAGCGGTCGCTCAGCCGGGTCGACACGGTGCCGGTGACCCGCCCGAGCTGGACCAGCGGGACGCGCGCGCTCGCGGTCGTCCCCGCCGGCACGGTGAGCGGGACGGCCCCGTCCGCGCGGTAGCCGGCCGCGACGACCTCGACCTCGTAGTCGCCGACGGGCCGGCTGCCGAGGTCGACGGGTGCGGAGCCGGTGACGTCGCGCGAGACGACGACCTCGCCACCCGAGCGCAGGGTGAGGCGTGCGGCGCCGACCGCGCCCACGTCGGGCACGAGCGTCACGCTGACGCGGCCGTCCCGCTCGACCAGCCAGCGCGCGGGCACCTCCGTCGCCGGGTCGCCCGTGCGGACGGGCACCTCGACGACGAGCTCGCCGCCGGCGGGGCTCGCCGTGACGCCCGTGCCGCGCACGGCGATGCGGTACGTGCCGGGACGGATGCGGTTCTCGAAGCCGATGGCGGAGTCGACGAACGTGAGGGCGAAGCGCGTCGCGTCGGTGCGGTCCGGTGACGGGGAGCCGGTCGCCGCGGGCGTGACGCGCAGGGTGCCCGTGCCCGGCGGTGCCTGCACCACCTCGAACGTCAGCCCCGTCGTGCCCGACGCGCCGGGTGCGACGTCCAGCACGGCGGCGAGCCGCTGGAACGACGGGGTGAGCACGACCCGCTCGGACGCGGGGAGCTCGACGTTCGCCGACAGATGCGTCTCGAACCCCGTCGCGGCGACGCGCAGGTCGACGTGCTCCGTGACGAGGTTGATGACGGTGCGCCCCGCGCAGGCCCCCACCGGGGCCGTGCACACCGTGACCGACCCGTTCGCGTCGGCCGTGAAGTCGACGCTCGAGCGCACGGGCAGCGTGCCGTCGTAACCGGTGGTGCCGGTCACGGTGACGGTCGCGCCCGGCACCGGCTGGTAGGCGTCGGCCGCGGACTGCACGACCACCTGGATCGTGCGGGTGTCGACGGGGTCGGAGATGACGAGCGTCGCGTCGAGCTGCTGGTTGAGGGAGATCTCGCGGACGGTCGCGTCGGACGCGCGCCCCGCGTCGGTGGTCGCGACGAGCCGCCACCCGCCGTTCGTCAGCCGCGTGAGCTGTGCGACGCCGTCGTCACCGCTGACGGCGGTGACGGTCGCCCCCCCGCCGACCGGCGTCGCGGTCACGGTGACGCCGCTCGCGACGCGGATGCCCCCGCGCGCGTCCGATCGCAGCGTCGTGACCCGGATGACGCCCAGCCGCTCGATCGTCGCGTCGTAGCGCTTGGTCTCCCCGGGCAGCAGCGTGACCTCGACCGGGTCGGGCACGACCCACTCGTCCGGCAGGCCCGCGACCAGGACCTCGTACGAGCCGGCGGGCAGGCGCCGCAGCTCGTACATGGACTGGTCGACGACGGCGCAGCGGGCGTCGGACGCGGTGCACGTGCCGGTCGCGGGTGCGCACGTGGTGTCGGAGCCGGCGGGGCGGGCGACGACGCAGACGCCCGCGGGCAGCGCGCCCACGCGCGGCAGCACCGTGCCGACGAGGGACGGGGAGGGCACGAGCGCGACGGTCGCCGCCTCGGCGACCGCCCCCATGCCGACCGTCACGTCGACGGTGCCGGGCTCGTAGCCGGGCGCCTCGACCTGCACGCGGTACCGCCCCGGCAGCAGCGTGCCGACGCCGTCGCCCGGCAGCACCCACGGGTCGTCGGGGCCGGCCGTCGCGGTGAGGGTGCGCGACGTCCCGTCGAGCGCCTGCGCGGTCGTCGAGACGGTGACGCGGCAGGTCGCCGCGGCGGGCCCGCAGTCGATCCGCCCGCCGGTGGCGGCGTCGGTGACGCGGCCGGTGACGGAGGACGTGGCCTGCAGGCCGTCGCCGGGCACGACCGTGAGGACGAGGTCCGCGGTCGCCGTGCCCCCCGCGCCCACGGTGACCTCGGCGTAGCCGGTGACGTGCCCGAACGACTCGGCGGACAGCACGTAGGTGCCCGCGTGGACACCGGCGAAGCGGAAGGAGCCCCGCCCGTCGGACGACGACATGGTCTTGTAGGTGTGCTCACCCCCCGACAGCACGAGGCCGGCCGCGGTGAGGCCCGCGCCGCCCTCCGCGCGCACGGTGCCGACGACCGCGCCGCCGAGGGCCGTCATCGCGACCTCCCAGTCCCGCACCCCCGCCGACGTGACCTCGAGCCGGCGCGTGACCGCGGCGTACCCGCGGCCCTCCACCGTGACGGTGTACGTGCCGGGGGCGGGCAGGTCGGCGAGCACGAAGCGGCCGGCGTCGTCCCCGGTGAGGGTCGTCGCGGTGCGGGTGGTGGTGCCGTCGGTGGCCGTGACGGTGAGCCCGCCGAGCCCGCCGACGCCGCCGAGCGTGTCGGTGCCGACCGCCGTGCCGGTGAGCGAGGCACGCCCGGGCACGACGGCGAGGTCGACCGTGCGCTCCGCGGCGGCGGCCATCGGCACGAGCACCGACTGGCTGCCCCACTCGGGCGAGGACACCGACACGAGGTAGGTGGCCGGGGTGCTGAGGCCCTCGACCTGCCAGCGACCGACGTCGCCCGCGGTGACGCTGCGCGTGGTGACGGTGGTGCGGCCGTCGGTCAGCGTGACCTCGACGCCGCCGACCGGCCCCGCCGGCCCGCGCACGACGCCCTGCAGCACGCCGTCGCCCGCGCGCAGCTCCGTCTGCAGCGGGGACGCCGCCAGCTCCGCGCCCGTGAGCAGCACCCGCTGCGTCGCGTAGCCGGGCTTGGCGACGACGACGAGGTAGCGCGCGGTGGCGGAAAGGCCGCCGACGGCCCACGTGCCGCCCTCGCCGGTGGTCGTGCGCACGCGCTGCGCGGCGGTCCCGGTGCCCTCGACCGCCAGCGCGGTGCCGAGGAGCTTGCCGGTGCCGCCCGCGGCGGCGCCGCTTCCCGGTGCGGTCGCCGGGGCGACGGCGGCGCCGGCCACCGGGGCCGGCACCGAGCCGACGAGCCGCAGCGTCGACGCCGTGCCGGACGCCGTGCCCGAGCTGCCGCCGACCTCCGCCGTGCTGCCCCACAGCTCCGAGGCCGGCACGACCTGCACGGTCGCCCCCGCGGGGTCGGTGCCGGACACGCGCCCGCTGGCGCGGACGGTCCCGGCGGCGTCGCGGGTCCCGCCGGTCGCACCGGGTGGGGCGTCGCCCGCCGGACCGTCCGCACCGGAGCCGCCGGCGCCGTCCGTCCCGTCCACCTCCGCCCCGGCACCGTCCCCGCCGGCGGCCGGCGCCACGTCCTGCTGCTGCCCGGCGTCGAGCCGCTCGACGACCCGCGGCAGCGCGACGACCGCACCCACCGTCCACACGGCCAGCACGGCGACGACCGCGGTGACCTTGAGCAGCCCGGCCCCGAGCCACGCGCGCGACGTGAACGTCCCGGCGGCGCGCTGGGGCGCGGCCCGGCCGGTCGCGGTGACCGTCCACGGGTGCCGCCGGACGCGGCCGACCACGCGCGTGCGGGCGCGCAGCACGGCGGGCACGCGGACGGTCTGCCCGGGCGCGAGCGCGACGCGGCCCGCGGGCAGGTCGACGTCGACCCCGTCGCCCACGGCCGTCAGCGTGACGGCGGTGGGGGTGCGGCCGGTGTGCGCGAGGACGACGTCGACGCGCCGCCGCCCGCGACCGCGGGCGTCGGCGGGCTCGACGCTGACGAGCAGCTCGCTGGCGCCGTCGACGGTGACGTGTGCGTCGACGAGCGTGCGGCCGCCGGGGGACTCCACGACGACGAGGAAGGGGTAGGTGCCGGCCGCCGCACCCTCGGGCACGGTCACGTCCAGGTCGGCGCCCGCCGTGGCCTGCGGTCCGAGCGCGGGGACGGTGAACGCGCGCGGCGCCCAGCCGGGCTCCAGCCCCACGGCGTGCACGTGCACGTCCTGCGCGGACCCGGCGACGTTGCGCACCCGCACGGCGACGGGGACGACGCTGCCGGGGGCGCCGTGCGCACCGGCCTCGACGGCGACGGTCGGCGCGGTCGCGGCGCTGCGCGCGCGCTCGCGCACGTCCGCCCGGCCCGGTGCCCGCTCGTCCACGGTGCCTCCGTCCCTGTCCCCGCCCGGCCTCGCCCACCCGTCCCCGGCCTCGTCGCCGGGGCGTGCCCCGTCCCCGCGCCGGCCGGGTCCCCACGTGCTCACGACGTCACGTCCACGACGCGCTCCTCGCTGGCGTCGAGCGTGAACGGCGCGCTCACGCCGACGACGGACCCGCCCGCGACCGTGCGCACCTCGACCAGGTAGTTCTGCGGCGCGTCGACGTCGGCCACGAGGTACGCACCCGTGCCGTCGGTGGTCGTGGTCGCGACCGCACCGGCACCGGCGAGGCCGTAGTCGGCCGCGCGGTAGAGCAGGACCGTCGCGCCGGCGACGGGTGACCCGGAGGAGGCGACGCGCCCGCGGACGCTCGCGGGCCGCACCAGCACAGGGCTCAGCGTGGCGTCCTGCGCGGCACGCACCACGACGATCTGCGACACGCTGCGGGTGCCGGGCCGCGCGAACGTCGCGGTGTAGGTGCCGGGCGGCAGGGCGGCCAGCGCGTACCGGCCGACGTCGGCGGCGGGGGTGGACGCGGTCGTGACGGTCCGGATGACGGTCCCCGACGAGACGGTGACGGTGACGTTGCCGGCCGGCCGCGGCGTGCCCGCCGCGTCGCGCTGCTGGACGACGCCGGTGAGGGTGCCGGTCGCGGGGCGGAGGGTGACGTCGAGCGCGGCGGCGGACGCCGCCCCGGACGTGACGCGCCCGAACCCGTCGAGGCTGACGGACAGCACCTGGGACTCCAGGTCCGCGTGGGCGAACGTCACGGTGTACGTGCCGGGCACCGGCACGCCGGTCAGGGTCCACGACCCCGCGGGCGCGGTCGACCGGGACACGGTCCGCCACGTGCTGGCGCCGTCGGTGACGAGCACGTCGACGCCGCCGGGGTCGCCCGACGTGACGGCGACCGTGCCGGCGAGCACCCCCTGCGCGTCGCCGAGCACCATGTCGACGCCCGTGAGCTGCTGCGCCGGGCCGAGCGTCAGGGTGAGGGTCGCGGTCGCGCGGCCGGGGGCGGCGACGACGACGGTGTAGCTGCCGGGGGTCGGCAGGCCGCGCAGCACGAACGCGCCGGGGTCGTCCTGGGTGAGGGAGACGGTCTCGACGCGCACGCCGGCGGCGGACGCGGTGACGGTCGCGCCGCCCAGGGGACCGCCGGACCCGCTGACGCGGCCGCTGATGGTGCCGTCGCCGAGCAGCAGCGGCAGCTCGAGGTCGCCGCGCGCCTCTCCCGCGGTCACGTCGAGGCGCTGCACGTGGGTGGCGTACCCGGGCTTCTCGACGACGAGGTCGTACACGGCGGGCGACGGCACGTCGGCGACCTGGAAGACGCCGTCGGCCCCGACCGCGACAGTGCGCACGACGACGCCGGCACCGGGTGCGGCCGGCGCTCCGGGGTCGGTGAGGGAGGCGTCGGGCGCCGTGGGTGCGGCGGCCCCCGGGCCGGACGTGCCGTCGTCGACGCCGCCGAGCGGCGGGACGTCGAGCGGCATCTGCACCTCGACGACGGCGCCCCCGACGTCGTCGCCGACCACGGTCCCCGCCAGCGTCGCCGGCACGCCGCCGACCACGACCACCAGCCCGTCGGCCGTGCCGCCGCGTTCCAGCTCGACGGCGGTCGCGTCGTCCGGTGACGCGGCGGCGGGGTACCAGACCTCGGCGAAACCGGCGCCGCGCACGTGCAGCAGGTAGGACCCGGCCGCCAGGCGGCCGACGGCGAACGTGCCGTCGTCTGCGGTGGCGACGGTCGCGACGGGCGCGGTGGGGTCGTCCGCGCCGACCACCTCGACGCTCACGCCGCCGAGCGGCTGCCCGGTGGTGAGCTCGACGACGCTGCCGGCGACCTGCGAGGTCCCGGTCGCGGCGGACGTCTCGCGTGCCTGGGCGATCTCCAGCGCGAGGTCGCGGTCGGCGGCGGACCGCTGCACGACCGAGCCGAGCGCGAGCGCGATGACGGTCGCGAACACCGTGACGGCGGCGAGCAGGCCGAGCAGCACGAGGGCGCCGCGGGTCAGCCGCGGGCGCTGCACGAACACGCCGGTCGCGGCGGGCGGCCCGTGGGGCGGCGGGACGTGGTCCCCGGTGGTGCGCAGCTCGAACGGGCGCAGCACCGGGTCGCCGACCCAGGGCCGGGGCGCGCGGGCCGTCACCGTCACGGGCGCGGAGGCGCGCGGCGGCACCGCGAGCTGCGCGGGCACGAACGTGAAGGTCGTGCGCGCCTCGGGGTCGAGGGCCGCGAGCCCGCCGACGTGCGGGGTGTTGCCGTCGTTGTGCACGACGGCGGTGAAGACGGCCTGCTGCCCGGCGGCCACCGTGGGCGGGTCGAGCACGACGCGCGTGCGGTGCACGGCGGGCACGTCGAGGACGACGTCGTGCACCGCGACGGCGGAGGAGTCGGCGAGGTCGACGACCTGCACGGCGGCGCTGCGGCGGCCCGCGGGCGCGTCGGGCGGGAGCGTCACGGCGACGCGCACGACCGTCGTCGCGCCGGGGAACAGCCGGGGCTGGGGGTCGTCGACGTGCACCCAGCCGGCGTCCACGCCGAGGACGCGCACGGCGTACCCGGCGATGACGTCGCGCGTGTTGGTCAGCGTGACGAGCACCTCGCTCGCGGCTCCCGTGCCGGCCTGGACGTGGCGGGGGGCGACGTCGACGTGCATCAGCCGGTCCCGGGCAGCACGAGGTCCTGCGTGGCGGTGCCCCCCGCGCCGACCGTGACCAGGGCGGTCGCGACGACGGTCGTGCCGTCGAGCACGCTCACGGTCCACCGGCCGGCGCGCAGCCCGTCGACCCGGTAGGCGCCGGGGCCGGCGCCGCCCGTCTGCACCGTGGTCGACGAGCGCACCTCGAGCCCGTCCGTGGCCTGCACGGTCATGCCGGCGACGCCCGCGCCGCCGCGCAGCACGCGCCCGGCGACCGCCCCGACGGCGGTGTGCAGCGTCGTGGTGTCCGCCGCGGCCTGCCCGGCGGCGACGGCGACCGTCGCCGGCTCGTACCCGTCCTTGGCGAACGTGAGGGTCAGCTCCCCGGGGGCGAGGCCGGCGAGGGTGTACGCGCCGACGTCGCCGGCGGTGAGCGTGGTGGTCGTCGCGGCGGTGCCGGACCCGCCGGCGGTCACGCGGACCCCGCCGAGGCCCGCACCGGACGCGTCGACGACCCGGCCGGTGACGGTGCCGACGCCGCCCGCGAGCGCGACCAGCACGTCGGTGCGCTGCTCCCCTGCGGCGAGGTCGACGACGACCGTCTGCGGGCCGTACCCCTCGCGCGCGACCGTGAGGACGTACGTCGCGGGCGTGGGCAGCGCGGGCAGCACGAACCGGCCGACGTCGCCGACGGTCGGCGTGCCGACCTGCACCTCCTCGCCGTCGACCGTCGTGGTGACGGTGACGCCGCCGAGGGGGCGGACGCCGTCGGTGACGGTGCCGGAGACGACCCCGGTCCCGGCGCCGAGCCGCACCTGCGGCAGGATCCGCTGCTGCCCGCCGAGCACTCGCTCGGTCGCGGTGGTGGGCGCGTACCCGTCGGCGGTGAAGGTGAGGGCGTAGCTGCCCGGTGCGGGCAGGCCGTCGAACCGGTAGGCCCCGGCGTCGTCGGCCTGCACGGCCCAGGTGAGCGCGGGGTCGGCGTCGGCCCAGGCCGCCGTCGCCGTGACGGTGACGGGCACGGGCCGGGTCGCCTCGCCGACGTCGACCACGCCCGACAGCGACGCCGGCTCGCCCGTGACGCGCAGGTCCACGCCGTCGGTGTGCTGCTGCGCCGGCGCGGTGACGGTGCGGGCGCCGGCCTGCCCGGCCGAGGCGGGGTACCAGACGGGCGGGTAGCCGTCGGTCTCCACCCGCAGCAGGTACGGGCCGGGGAACAGGCCGGCGAGCGTGTACGTGCCGTCGGCCTGGGTCGCGGCGGAGGAGACGACGACGAGCCCGTCGCGGGTGGTGCGCAGCGCGTCGACGGTGAGCCGCCCGACGCCGTCGCCGTCGAGCGCGGACGTGACCGCCCCCGTCACGGTCGCGCCGACGGCGGCGGGCACGGGCCCGTCCTTCGGGAGGGCGCCGTCGGGGACCCCGCCCGCGCCGACGGTCGCGGCGAAGAACGACGCGTCGGCGACCTTGGGTACCGGCTCGCCGCCGAGCGCGTGCCGCATGCCGAACCACATCGCCCCGGCCCACCCGGCGACGATCGCGAGCAGCACGAGCGCCGTCACGGCACCACGCCCGACGAGCGGGCGCTGGCGCAGCGTGAGCGTGACGTCCGCCTCGGCACCCTCGGCGTCGGTGACGACGCGCAGGGTACGGTCCCGGTCGCCGCCGAGCAGCATGCGCGGGGCCTGCACCGTCACCGTGCTGGTGGCGGTCCCGCCGACCGGCACGGCGACGGTCGACGGGGTGAGCGTCGCGACGAGCGCGCGGTCGGCGTCGAGGGTGCGCAGCGCCAGGTCGAGGGGGACGTTGCCGGCGTTCGCTGCCTGCACGGTGAAGGTGGCGCGGCGCCGGGTGCGCACGACGCCCGGCGCGGCGGACAGCCGCGCGGCCGGGCGCGCCGGCACCGCGAGCTCGACGAGCAGCGGCACGACGTCGGCGCCGGGCACCCGGCCCGTCAGGTGCACCGTGACGGCGTGCGTGCCGGCGGGGAACCGCTCGGGCAGGGTGAAGGTGAGCTCGAGGCGGGCACCCGCGTCGGGGAACAGCACGACGCGTGCGGGGCTGACGTCGACGACCTCGGGCGGCACGCCGAGCACCTGCACGGTCAGCTCGTCGATGACCGTGCCGGGGTTGACCACCTCGAGCGCGACCGTGCCGGCGGCACCCGGCGCGACCTCGAGCGCAGCCGGTGGGCTGACGACCCTCATCGTCCCGCCGTGCCCGTCCCGGCCGGCGCGAGCCGCGCGACCTGCGCGTCGACGCCCTCGACGGCGCTCGGCGCCTCGACCCACGGGTGGGCGTCGGCCGCGACGGTGACGAGCAGGGTGAACGACGCGCGCACGGGCCCGCCCAGGGTGGTCCACAGGTCGCGCGGCCGGTTGCGCTCGTCGGTCGCGACGACGAGCTGCACGGTGGACTGCAGGGCGGCGGGTGCGTGCTGGGGCGGCACCGTGGGGTGCGCGAGCAGGCGCGTGAGCACGTCGCCGAGCAGCTGGTGCTGGTCGCGTGTCGAGCCGGCCCACGCGCTGACGAGGAAGCTGAGCTCGACCATCGGCAGCGGGAACCGCCGGCGCGCGACCGTGCCGTCGGCGCCGCGGGTGGGGGCGTCGACGCGCGGCGGCTGCCCGGACCGGGCGACGTCGTACAGGAACAGGTCGACGGTGAGCCGGTTGACGCTCGCGGCCCACGTGGACGTCGGCGCCTCGAACACGACGTCGCCCTGCTCGGCGCTCAGGGGCAGGGTGGCGCGCAGCAGGCGCTCGAGGGCGTCCTCGACGGCGGGGACGAGCACGGCACCTCCCGGCGTCTGCGGCTGCACGGTCTGCCCGCGCTGCGGCGGTGCGCAGCGGCGCAGGGGGGCCTGCCGGCGGGACGTCCCACGGTAGGAACGCGGGCCGGGGTGCGGCATCGGTAATCGCTACGGAACTCCGGGCGTTCGGCTCGACGGGCCGCCGCGGCGGTGCCATCGTGCCCGTGGACGTGCGCGCGGACCCGTCCGCACCGGGGCCCCGGTGCGTCGGCGCGGACGCGGGGGAGGTGCCGTGCCGGGCGTGTGGCCGCAGCACACGGTCGAGGCGCTGGACGCCGCGGTGGCGCGGCGGGGCGGGTCGTGGGCCGACGCGACCGCGGCCCTCGCGGCGTTGCGCGCCGACGTCCCGGGCCTGACCGCGCTCGCCGCCCGGCTCGACGACCTCGCCGACGCCGGCGCCCTGACCGACCTGGACGCCCGGCTGCTGGGCGTGACGCTGCTCGCCGAGGTGCACCCGGCCGCGCACCTGCTCACCGGGCTGCTCGCCGGGGGCACGGGCGGGGGACGGCCGACCCGCGCGCTCGCCCTCGAGCTCGCCGGCGCGTCCGTCGCGGACGGCACCGCGCACGCCCGGTTGTCGGCCCGGGCACCGCTGCGCCGCGCCGGGCTGCTGCGGGTCGACGCGGGCGACACGTGGGCCACCGGCCGCGTCGGCGTGCCCGACCGCGTCGTCGCGTACGTGCTGGGCCACCGCGACGCGGCCCCGGTCCTGCTGGACCTGCTGGTCGAGGCCGTCGCCGTCGACGCGCCCGGGCACGAGGACGTCGCCGCCGCACTGACCGCCGGTGAGCCGCTGGTGTGGGTGCATGCACCGACCGGCGCGGCGGGCACCGGCCTGGCCGCGGCGGCGTGCCGGTCGCTGGACGTCGCGTGCCTCGTGGTGGACCTGGGGCGCCTGCCGGGCCGTGACGACGGGCTCGACGTCGCCACGGTCCGCGCCGCCGTCGAGGCCGCGCTGCTCGAGGCGCTGCTCGACCGCGCCGTGCTCGTGCTCGCCGGTGCGCACCGCGCCGGCCCTGCCCTCGACGGCCTGGTGCGTACCGCCGCCGTGCCCGTGGTCGCGGTCGGCGCGACCGTGTGGGACCCCCGCTGGGCGCCCACGCTGCCCCCGACCGTGACGGCCGGGCGCCTGACCCTCGCGCAGCGCGCGTCGCGGTGGGCGGCGGTGACCGGCCCCGACGCCGCGACCGCCGACGTCGTGGCGCTGCGCATGACCCCCGAGGAGATCGTCGCCGTGGGCCGCCGCGCCCGCGCCGACGCGGACCGCGAGGGTCGCGACGTCCGCCCCGACGACGTGCGCCGTACCGCCCGTCGGCTCGGCGGCGGCGCGGGCTCGCGCGTGCGGGGCCAGGGCACGCCCGCCACGCTCGAGGACCTCGTCCTGCCCGACCACACCCGCCGCGAGGTCGAGCGGCTGGTCGCGTGGGCGCAGCACCGCGACGACGTGCTGGCGCTCGGCGACCTGCAGGGCAAGGGGGGCAAGGGCACCGGCATCAGCGCGCTGTTCTCAGGAAGCCCCGGCACGGGCAAGACGCTCGCGGCGCACGTCGTGGCCGGTGCCCTCGGCATGGACCTGTTCCAGGTCGACCTGTCGGCGGTGGTCGACAAGTACATCGGGGAGACCGAGAAGAACCTCGAGCGGGTGTTCCAGCAGGCGGAGTCGCTCAACGCGATCCTGTTCTTCGACGAGGCCGACGCGCTGTTCGGCTCCCGCTCGGCCGTCACCGACGCGAAGGACCGGTACGCGAACCAGGAGGTCGCCTACCTGCTGCAGCGGATGGAGGCGGCCGAGGGCCTGACCGTGCTGGCCACCAACCTGCGCGGCAACCTCGACCCGGCCTTCGCCCGCCGCCTGCACTTCATGATCCACTTCCCCGACCCGGACGAGCCGACCCGGCGGGCC
This sequence comes from Cellulomonas sp., assembly GCA_031178625.1. Classification (GTDB taxonomy): domain Bacteria; phylum Actinomycetota; class Actinomycetes; order Actinomycetales; family Cellulomonadaceae; genus Cellulomonas. The sequence continues at coordinate 5,348 of JAPSIR010000047.1, read as the reverse complement.
CTGTGGGAGCACCACCTGGGCCAGCTGCCGGGCACCGACCCGGACGACCCGGTCGACGTCGACCTGCTGGCGGCGGCCCTCGACGTGTGCGGCGGGGACATCCGCAACGTCGTCCTGGCCGCGGCCTACGACGCGGTGGCCGCTCGCACGCCGCTGGGCATGCGGCACGTGCGGGGTGCGACCGAGCGCGAGGTCGCCAAGCTCGGCCGCCGCGTGACGGACCCGCGCTGGGCGGCGCCCCGCTAGGGCCGTGGCCACGGAGGCCCGGAGCGGGACCGGACCGGCGCGCCGCCGCGGCGCACCCGGACGCCCGGTCGCCCGGTCGCCCGGTCGCGACCTGCGTAGCCCTTACCGATGCGCGCCCACGCACCCGTGGGTGAGGCTGTGCCGCGGTGACCGCACGCCCCGGCGTCGTCCCGCCCCGTCCCGCGCCGCCGTCCGGAAGGCCCCCGATGAGTCCGCACCACGCGCGCGTGCCCGTCCCGGCCGCGGCCGGCCCCGACGGGCCGTCCCCGCAGGCCCTCCCGGCCGCCGCCGCACCCGCGCTGCGCCCCGCCCCCGCCGCGCTCACGGTCGGCGCAGCGGACGACGCCGCCGAGCACGCCGCGGACGCGCTCGCCGACCGTGCGCTCGCCCGCCTCGACGACGGGCTCCGCCCGCACCGGCACGACCCGGGCTGCGGCCACCTGCGCCGCTCGCTCGGTGGCACCCCGACCGGCGCCGTCGGCGCCGAGGGCGGCGCTCTGGGCGCCGACGTCACCGGCCGCATCGAGGCGGCCCGCGCGGGCGGGGCACCCCTGCCGGGTGCCGTCCGCCGGCGCATGGAGGACGCGTTCGGCACCGGGCTGGGCCACGTGCGCGTGCACACGGGCCCCGAGGCGGGGCGTCTGAGCGCGTCGATGTCCGCCGAGGCGTTCACCAGCGGGGACGACATCTTCTTCGGCAGCGGGCGGTACGCCCCCGCCGACGCGACGGGCGAGAAGGTGCTCGCGCACGAGATCGCGCACGTCGTGCAGGAGACCGGGTCGCGTGCGGTGCGGCGCCTGTCGAACCCCTTCACGAAGCTCTTCTCGCGCTCCTCCACGCCCGCCGAGGACGAGAAGGCCCGCACCGCCAAGGAGAGCAAGCACACGCAGCGGGCCGAGAAGCAGCGGCTCGCCGACAGCCGGGTGACCGGCACAGCCGGCCGCGCCCTGCTGCAGGCCGGGGTCAGCGGCGAGGACGCGAGCACCGCCGAGGCCGGCGGCCGCATGGACCTCCTGTACGCGCAGTTCGACAAGGCGCTCGCCTACGAGGTCCGCACCTACCGGACGCTGCTCGAGCGGACCCCCGGCCTGTCCGAGCAGGAGGCGGCGGAGTCCGCGTACGACGCGACGTGGCACGGCAGGTTCGCGTCGCTGGAGTCCGTGCGACCCGCCCGGGAGACGGCCGCCGAGCGGCTCATGGTCGAGGTGCGCCGCGCCCGCAACGACACGAGCGTCCTCGGTACGGCGATCGCCCAGGAGGACCGCGAGGTCGAGCAGAGCCAGATGCTCCCGCCCGAGGTCGAGTCCGTGTACGACCGCATGGTCGCCCAGGCCCGCACCCTCCAGGAGGCGGAGCCCGACCTGCACCCCGAGCTCGTGCGCGACCGCGCCGCGAAGACCGTGCGCGGCAGCCTCGACCCCAAGGCGGCGGCGCGCATGCCCGCGCGGCACTCACCGGTCGACCGCGAGGCGTGGGTCAAGGCCGAGGGCCGCGCCCCCGCGCTCGCCGCGCGGGCCGCCCGCGCGCAGGCCGACACCGACGCCAACCTCGCGACGCTCGGCACCGTCGGCTCCGTCGCCGGCCCGGCGCTCGCGGGCGCGGACGCGCTCGGCGGGAGGATCGCCGGCGCGTACGCCCCGAAGCAGCAGGACCGGCGCGCCGGCGGCGCCGGCACGGTGCTGCCCGAGAAGGTCGACCTGGGGATCTCCAGCGCCGTCGACGCGGGCTCGCGCGCGGCCGCGCGGAAGTCCAGCGGCCAGAAGTCCGACGACGCGTACGACGCGCTCGCGGGCGACCCGCTGTCCTCGAGGGCCGGCCAGGCCAAGGAGGGCATCTCCGCGACCACCGACGTGCTCTCGTCCCTGCTCGCCGCGGTGCGCGAGGCGATGGCCACGGTGAAGGCGGTGCAGAAGGCGTGGCGCACCAAGGACCCGTACGAGGCGCTCCGCGCGAGCAAGTCGGGGGCCTCGGCCGTCGGCGGGCTCGTCGGCGCGGCGAAGTCCACCGCGAACCTCGCCAGGGCGATCGACCCGGGTGTCGCCGCGGGCGTCGCCACGGTCGTGCCGGGGCTGGACATCGCGATGTCGGCCATCGCGATGTCGAAGGCCGTCACGGACGTCGCCGTCGCCGGCATGCGCCAGCACGAGACGGACGTCGCGATGTTCGAGGCGCGCGCGTCGAGCGACCCGACGCAGCTCGACGTCATGGTCTACCCGCTGATGAACGTGTCGCGGACCTACACGAAGAACCTCGAGAACACGTCGTGGGCGCTGGGCTCGACGGTCGCCGACCTCGCGCTGTCCATCGGGCAGGTGGCGTCCGGCGGCGGGTTCGGCATCCCGGCCGCGATCAAGGCGGCGAAGACCGTCGTCGACGGCGTGCACGGCCTCGCCCACTTCATCATCGACGAGGTCTACGTCGACCAGGCGCAGACCGCGGAGCGCGAGTCGTCCGTGCAGCACCTCGAGGGCGGCGCGGAGGCCGAGCTGGCCCGGCACCCGAAGGCGGCCGTCGACGGCATCGTCCTGCGCGCCGTGCAGGGCGACGCCGTGGCGCTGAGGTTCCTCGCCGGCTACCGCCTGGACGGCGAGCCGATCGGACCGGCGCACCTCGCGAAGGTCGTGTCCCGGACCGCCACCGCGCACGACCCGCGCCGGCAGAAGCGGGACGCGCGCCCCGACCTGAGCGGCGTGTCGAGCGACGACGGCATGCTCGGCCGCATCCGTGCCGCCGTGATCGGCGCGATGGGCGTCGACGCGGACCCGCGCACGGCGTTCGAGCGGACCCGCGCCGCGTTCGACTCGGCGGTCGCCACCGGCGACGGCCTGCGCGACCGCTGGGCCCGCTCCGGTGCCCTCGCCGACCGGCGGAACCAGCTGGGCGCGGGGGGCGAGGCGGGCGGGAAGGCGCGCACGGACCGCGGCCTGGTGTGGCGGCTGCGCCAGGTCCTCAAGGGCGAGGAGCACCTGGCCCGCAAGGAGCGCGTGACCGGTGTGATCGCGGCCGGCGGTACCCCGCAGGCCGACGGCGGCGTGCGTGTCGGCGCGCTCGTCGTCACCGCCGACGACCTGACCACCCGCGGCGTCGACGAGTTCGTCGGCCAGGTCACGGTGCAGGAGATCGAGGCCGAGCTCGCGCGCAGGCCGCGCCGCAACAGCCCCGAGGCCGTCGACTTCCTGCTCGAGCTGCTGCAGGCCAAGATCGCTGCCGACGCCGCGCAGGGCACCCCGTGACGGACCCGTCGGCCGCCGGGCCCCCCGCCGGCCGGCCGCTGCTCGACGCGGTCGTCCGCGCACTGGCACCGCTGCGCCGGGTCCAGGCCGACGCGGCCGCGGGCACCGCCGACCTCGCGTCGGCGGACACCGGCATCGGCCGCGTGCTCCTCGTCGTGCGCGAGCAGGCCGGGACCGTCACCGCGTACGCGCTGCTGCCGGTCGCCGTGCCGCGCGACCGCGCCGCGGACGTCGGCGCCCTCGCACTGCTTCTCACCGCCGACCTGTTCACGACCGCGCTCGAGGTCGACGCCCCTGCGGGCACCGTCACGGTGCGGGGCGCGCTGCAGCTGGGCCCGCTCGCCCCCGTCCCCGGCCGTCCGGCGCTGCACCCCGACGTGCTCGCGGCGCTGCTGCTCACGGTGGTCGAGGACGTCGAGGCGACGGCCGGCGCGGTGGTCGGGGCCGTCGAGGACGTCGTCGCGGGCGACCGCACGCCGCAGGCCGCGGCGGCGGACGTGCGGCACGCGCCCCTCGACGCGCTGCTGGCCGCGGGGGACGACGCCCCGGCCTGACCCGCCGCGAGGCCGGCGTCGCGCGGGGACCCGTCAGGACACCGTCGTGCGGACCGGGCCGGCCATGAGCACCTGCACGACCCCGCCGTACGCGCACAGGCACATCGACCCCTGCGCCAGCACGGGCCGCCCGCCGACGAGCGTGCGCGGCGCGGACGGCGTCCACGCGCCCGTCGCGGGCACGCACGGCATGGGCGTCAGCACGCCGAGGGCGGCGGCGGTGGCGGCGGCGACCTGCGGGTTCGCGAGGCTCGTGCACATCGCGAACGGCGGCACGTTGACCAGCGGGACCGCGTCGGACACGGTCGCGACCGGCCGCCCCTCGACCAGGACACGCGGTGTCGGCAGCGCGACCATCGACGACGGCGCGGTGCCGAACGTGCAGGTGATCGTCGCCGACGTCGTCACGGGCAGCGGCACGGCGGGCCCTCAGCGGCCGGTGCCGGCGACGGACGAGGTGAGCGTCGCACCGGTCGTCGTGACCAGGCAGGTGACCGTGGTGTCCCCCTCGCCCCAGCCCCGCGTGGAGGGCAGCAGGTAGGTGAGGAACAGCTCGGAGTCGCGGTAGTCGACGCCGACGTAGTCGGCGAACCGCTCCGCGCACGCCCCGTCCGCGAACGCCTTGAGCGCGTCCGGGCCGGGGTACGCCTCTCCGCCGGCGCCCGCGTCGGGCACGAGCGCGAACACCTCCATCTGGTGCGCGTCGTCGCACGGCACGCGGGTGACGCCCGTGACCTCGACCTGCGCCTCCTCGGGGGTGCGCACGCAGTCGCCGACCTCGAGGTCGAACACCTCGACGGTCGTGGCGCGGTCGTCGCCGAACCAGGCGCAGCCCGCGAGGACCGGCAGGGCGGCGACGGCGAGGAGGGCGCCGAGCGCGGGGTGCCGGCGGGGCACCGGCCGCCGGGGGCCGGGCTCGCGCCGTCGCCGTCCCGTCGTCATACGACCCCGCTCCCGCTCGTGCCCGCGGCGCACCCGGCGGGCGGCCCGGTGCAGCGTAGGCGCGGCCCGCCGGGCCGGGCATCGGTAGTTGCTGCGCAACTGCGGCGTGCGTGGGCCCGGTGCGACCCCGCGGGACGTCCCTCTCCGCCTGCGGCGAACACGGGACTCCTGGGCGGTACCCCGCCGTTAGCATCGAAACACGCCGCCTTCGCCGGCACCGCGCGCACCCCTGCCGCGCGGTCCTGACGGGGCACGCCGCTCGTGAGGAGTGCACATGTTCGAGAGATTCACCGACCGAGCCCGCCGCGTGGTCGTCCTCGCCCAGGAAGAGGCGCGGATGCTCAACCACAACTACATCGGCACCGAGCACATC
>JAPSIR010000046.1:15298-18506 GCA_031178625.1 Cellulomonas sp. | reverse complement strand
GCCTCCTCGTCGACGAGATCGGGGACGTGGTCGAGGTCGGCCCCGACTCGTTCGCGCCGCCGCCGGACACCCTCGACCCCGCGCTGCGCGCCGTGATCCGCGGCGCCCACAAGCTCGACGACCGCCTGCTGCTGGTCCTCGACGTCGACGAGGCCGTCGCGGCCTGAGCGCCGCCCGGTCCGACGCCACCGCCCGGTCCATCCCACCGCCCCTCCCGCCGGTCGTCGACCGGCCCCGCAACCTGCCGTTCGCGGCCGTCCAGGAGTCCCACCATGAGCGCCACGACCAGCACCCCTGTCCGGATGGGGTGGTTCCGCAACCGCTCCGTGCAGACCAAGATCCTCAGCTCCGTCGGCGTGCTCGCCGTCGTGGCCGCCGGGGTGGGCGGCTACGCCGCCGTCACGCTGGAGGGCGTCGCCGCGGACACCGCGATGCTCGCCTCGGTGGAGCGGGACGTCGCCAACGTCCGCGCCGCGGTGCACCAGAACCAGCTCAAGGCCCGCCTGATCGTCGCGCAGATCGCGGCCGTCGACGGCGAGCAGCAGGACGAGTGGGTGGCGGAGCAGAAGGAGAACGACGCCGCGCTCGCCGCGGACATCGCGGCGTTCGACGCGACGGCCGGCGGGGAGTCGGAGGCGTGGCAGGGCTTCGTCGAGCACTTCACGGCGTGGCAGGAGGCGCGCGACGCCGAGGTGCTCCCGGTCGCGCTCGGCGACGACAGCGTCGCGTACGGCCGCGTGCTGGACGAGGTCAGCCAGCCGCTGATCGACGCCTACCTCGAGGACCTCGACGCGGTCACCGAGGAGGTCACGGCGTTCATGGACACGACCGCCGAGGAGGCGCAGGCCAAGGCGGACGCCGCCGTGCGGACGCTCGTGCTCGCGCTCGTCGTCGCGCTCCTCGTCGCGACCGGCCTGTCCGTGGCCATCGCCCGCAAGATGCGTGGCGACATCGCCCAGGTTCGCCGCTCGCTCGAGGCCATGGCCGCCGGCGACCTCACGGTCGTCGCGGACGTCCCGCAGACCGACGAGGTCGGCGTCATGGCGCAGGCGCTGACCGAGGCGCAGACCTCCATCCGCTCGACCCTCGCCGGGGTGTCGGAGGCGGCGCAGACCGTGGCCGCGGCCGCGGAGGAGCTGTCGGCGGCGTCCGGCCAGGTGGCGTCGGGCTCCGAGGAGACGAGCGTGCAGGCCGGTGTCGTCGCCGCGGCGGCCGAGCAGGTCTCCCGCAACGTGCAGGCGGTCGCGGCGGGCGCCGAGCAGATGGGCGCCTCGATCCGGGAGATCGCGCAGAACGCGACCGAGGCGGCGAAGGTCGCCCAGGCGGCCACCGGCGCGGCGCAGTCCGCGAACGACACGGTCACGCGCCTGGGTGCCTCGAGCGCGGAGATCGGCAACGTCGTCAAGCTCATCACCTCGATCGCCGAGCAGACGAACCTGCTGGCGCTCAACGCCACGATCGAGGCCGCCCGCGCGGGCGAGGCCGGCAAGGGCTTCGCGGTCGTGGCCGGGGAGGTCAAGGAGCTGGCGCAGGAGACCGCGCGGGCCACGGACGACATCGCGCGCCGCGTCGAGGCGATCCAGCAGGACACGACGGGTGCCGTCTCGGCGATCGGCGAGATCGGGTCGATCATCGCCTCGATCAACGACTACCAGCTGACGATCGCCTCCGCGGTCGAGGAGCAGACCGCGACGACGAACGAGATGTCCCGCGGCGTGACCGAGGCGGCCACGGGGTCGGGGGAGATCGCGACGAACATCACCGGCGTGGCGTCCTCGGCGCAGACGTCCACCGAGGTGCTGGGGCAGATGGGCGACTCGGTGTCCGAGCTGGCCCGCCTGTCCGACGACCTGCGCCGCCGCGTCGCCGCCTTCACCTACTGACCCAGCAACCACCCCGCCGGCGGCCGGACGCCGGGCACCCGGACAGGACTTCGCGATGCGACGACACGCGGTACTCGCGGCACTGACGTGCCTCACGCTGACGGCCGCCTGCTCGGCCCCCGCCGGCACCGACGGCGGGGGCGGGGAGGACGACGGCGTGCCCCTCGTGGGCGTGGCGATGCCCTCCACGACCCTCGAGCGGTGGGTCGGCGACGGCGAGAACCTCGAGGCCCAGCTCTCGTCCCTCGGGTACGAGGTGCAGCTGCAGTACGCCGAGAACGACGTGGCGACCCAGGTCGACCAGATCGCCGGGATGATCGACGCCGGGGCGGACGCCCTCGTCGTCGGGTCCATCGACGGGTCGGCGCTCCAGGCCGTGCTCGCCGACGCCGGGCGCGCCGGCATCCCCGTCATCGCGTACGACCGCCTCATCCGGGACTCCGCCGACGTCGAGTACTACGCGTCCTTCGACAACTGGCGCGTGGGGGTCATGCAGGGCACGGCACTGCTGCAGGGGCTCGGCGTGCTCGACGCCGCGGGGCAGGCCACGGGGGTCCCCGGCCCCTTCCACGTCGAGCTGTTCGCCGGCTCGCCGGACGACAACAACGCGACCTTCTTCTTCGAGGGCGCGATGTCGCTCCTGCAGCCCCACCTCGACTCCGGCGTCCTCGTCGTGCCGTCCGGCCAGACCGCGCTCGCGGACATCGGCACGCCCGGCTGGGACAACGCGGTCGCCGCGGAGCGCATGGCGCGGCTCCTCCCCGCGTACCAGGGCACGGGCGTGCGCCTGGACGGGGTGCTCGCCCCCAACGACGGGATCGCACGGGCGGTCCTCGACGAGGCCGCGGTCCTGGGGCAGCCGCTGGTGGTCACGGGGCAGGATGCGGAGCTGGACTCGGTCCGGCTGGTCGCCGAGGGCGTGCAGCAGTCCACCGTGTACAAGGACACGCGCCAGCTGGCGGAGGTCGCCGTGGGCATGGTCCGCGCGCTCCTCGACGGTGGGGAGCCCGAGGTGAACGACACGACCTCGTACGACAACGGCGTGCGCGTCGTGCGCTCCTACCTGCTGACCCCGCAGCTGGTCACGCAGGACAACTACGAGCGCGTCCTGGTCGACAGCGGGTACTACGCGGCGGAGGAGATCGGCTGATGGCGTCGACACGCACCCGCGGCGGCTGGTTCTGGGACCGGTCCCTGCGCACCAAGTTCTCGGCCGTGCTGGCGCTCCTCGCGCTCGCCTTCCTCCTGGTCGGCGGCAGCGGCGCGGTGGTGCTGCTGCGCGCCGGCCAGAACCTCGAGCAGATGGCGACGCTGACCCAGGACCT
>JAPSIR010000046.1:0-15198 GCA_031178625.1 Cellulomonas sp. | reverse complement strand
GCACCAAGTTCTCGGCCGTGCTGGCGCTCCTCGCGCTCGCCTTCCTCCTGGTCGGCGGCAGCGGCGCGGTGGTGCTGCTGCGCGCCGGCCAGAACCTCGAGCAGATGGCGACGCTGACCCAGGACCTGCAGCAGGCGCTGTCCGACCTGCGCGCCGACCAGGCCCGCTCGCACGTCCTGCTCCACCGCGCCGCCGCCGCCGACGCCTCGCAGCGGGGGCAGCTGCTCACGTCGTCGCAGTGGGTCGACGAGGACGTCCGCGAGAAGATCGCGGTCGTCGAGCAGTTCGAGGAGGCCGGGACGCTGCAGTGGGAGGAGTTCGTCGCCCGCTGGGAGGCGTGGGTGGCCTACCGCGACAGCACGCTCCTGCCGCTCGTCGAGGCGGGCGACGCGGCCGGCCTGGACGCCGCTCTGGCCGCCGACGTGGCCGCCGACCCCGACTGGGCGGGGCGCGCGCTGGCGCTGGCCGCCGGCCAGGTCGATGCGAGCGTCGACGCGATCCTCGACCGTTCCCGCGCCGAGGTGGCGCGCACCGTCGTCGCCCTGGCGATCGCGTTCGTCGTCGCCATCTCGGCTGCCCTCGTGGTGGCCCTGGCGGTGCTGCGGCGCATGGGCCGCTCGCTCGCGTCGGTGCACGCGTCCGTCGACGCGCTGGCGCGCGGCGACCTCACCGTCACCGCCGAGGCGTCCTGCGAGGACGAGCTCGGCCGCATGGTGCACGCGCTCGGCACGGCCCAGCAGCACCTGCGGGCCACCCTGGCCGGGGTCGCGGAGGCCAGCGCCACGGTCGCCTCGTCGGCGGAGGAGCTGTCGGCCGCGGCGGCGCAGGTCTCGGCGGGCTCGCACGAGACCAGCACGCAGGCCGACGTCGCCGCGCGTGCGGCGGAGGAGGTCTCCCGCAACGTGCAGGCCGTCGCGGCCGGCGCCGAGCAGATGGGCGCCTCGATCCGCGAGATCGCGCAGAACGCCGCCGAGGCGGCGAAGGTCGCGCAGGCCGCGACGGCCGCGACGCGGTCCGCCAACGACACGGTGTCGCGGCTCGGGTCGTCGTCGACCGAGATCGGCAACGTCGTCAAGCTCATCACCACGATCGCCGAGCAGACGAACCTGCTGGCGCTCAACGCCACGATCGAGGCCGCCCGCGCGGGCGAGGCCGGCAAGGGCTTCGCGGTCGTGGCCGGGGAGGTCAAGGAGCTCGCCCGGGAGACCGCGCGCGCCACCGAGGACATCGCCCGCCGCGTCGACGCGATCCAGCAGGACACCGAGGGCGCCGTGGGCGTGATCGGGCGGATCGGGGACATCGTGACGTCGATCAACGACTACCAGTCGTCGATCGCGTCGGCCGTCGAGGAGCAGACCGCCACGACGTCCGAGATGTCCCGCGGCGTCACCGAGGCGGCCACCGGCTCGGGGGGGATCGCCGACCGCATGACGGGCGTGGCGTCGTCCGCGACCGCGTCGGCGCACGTGCTCGCGCAGGTGGAGCAGTCCGTGGCCGAGCTCGCGCGGCTGTCCGAGGACCTGCGCGGCCGCGTCGCGGCCTTCACCTACTGACCTTCGCGCCGCACAGCGGTGCACCCGGCGTGACCGCTCACCGGCGGGCACCCGGTGCCGATAGGCAGCACGGCGGCCGACGGTCGCCACCCCCACGGACAGGAGCAGGCGTGATGCGGACCCGGGTGCTGGTCGTCGACGACTCCGTCGTCGTCCGCCGGCTCGTGACGGACGCGCTGTCGCGCGAGCCGCGCATCGACGTCGTCGGCGTCGCGGCCAACGGGCGCATCGCGCTGTCGAAGATCGAGCAGCTCGCGCCCGACGTCGTCACGATGGACATCGAGATGCCGGAGATGAACGGCATCGAGGCGGTCCGCGCGATGCGCCGGGCGGGTCACCGCCAGCCCGTCATCATGTTCTCGACGCTCACCGAGCGGGGTGCCGTCGCGACGCTCGAGGCGCTCGCCGCCGGAGCGACGGACTACGTGACGAAGCCCGCCAACGTCGGCAGCGTCCAGCAGTCGCTCGCGCAGGTCGCCGACGAGCTCGTGCCGCGGATCCTCGCGCTCGCGCCCGCCCGTCGGTCCGCCCCGCCGGCAGCGTCCGCCGCCGGCCGGCCGGCGGGAGCACCCGCGGCCCGACCCGTGATCGTGCGGCCGCCCGTCCGGCTGCAGCCGCCGCGCGGCCCGCACCCCGTGCGCCTGGTGGTCGTCGGCTCGTCCACCGGCGGCCCCGAGGCGCTGTCCCGCGTCGTCACGGCGCTGCCGGCCCTGCCCGTGCCCGTCGCCGTCGTGCAGCACATGCCGCCCGTCTTCACGCGCCAGCTCGCCGCGCGCCTCGACCGGCTGGGTCCGTCCCGGGTCGTCGAGGCGGGGCCGGACGAGCCGCTGCTGCCCGGTCACGTGCACATCGCGCCGGGCGACCACCACCTCGTCCTGCGCCCGCGGGCCGACGGCCTGCGGACCGCCCTCGACGACGGGCCGCCGGTCAACTTCTGCCGCCCGGCCGTCGACGTGCTGTTCCGCTCGGCGGTGGCCGCGGTGCGCGGCGACGTGCTCGCGGTCGTGCTGACCGGCATGGGCGCGGACGGCCGCGCGGGCGCGGAGGCCGTCGTGGGCGCGGGCGGCACGGTCCTCGTCCAGGACGAGCCGTCCAGCGTCGTGTGGGGCATGCCAGGTGCGGTCGCCACCGCGGGCTGGGCCCACGGGGTGCTGCCTCTCGACGACGTCGCCGCGGCCATCGCCCGCGTCGTGACCGAAGGACGACCCGTGACCGTGGGAGGTGCGTCGTGACGATCTCGCAGCAGACGTTCGCCTTCGTGGCGGACCACGTGCGCCGGCACAGCGCGATCCAGCTGGAGCCGGGCAAGGAGTACCTCGTCGAGAGCCGGCTGCTGCCGCTCGCCCGCGCGGCGGGCGTCGCCGACGTCGACGCCTACGTGACCGCGCTGCGGTCCACGCCGCACCACGCGGCGCTCGGCGACGTCGTGGAGGCGCTGACGACCAACGAGACGTCGTGGTTCCGCGACGTCACCCCGTTCGACGCGCTCCGCGAGCACGTGCTGCCGACGCTGCGCGCCGCCCCCGGCGGCCTCGGGCGGCTGCGGGTGTGGTCGGCGGCCTGCTCGACCGGGCAGGAGCCGTACTCCGTCGCGATGGTGGTGGAGGACGCCGCGCCCGGGCTGCCGCTCGAGATCACCGCCACCGACCTGTCGGAGCAGGTGCTCGCGCGCGCCCGCAGCGGCGCGTACACGCAGCTCGAGGTCAACCGCGGCCTGCCGGCGCCGCTGCTGGTGCGGCACTTCCGCCGCGCCGGCTCGCACTGGCAGGTCGCCGACGAGCTGCGCCGCCGCATCCGCTTCCAGCGGCACAACCTGCTCGACGCACCGCCGCCCGGCGGCCCGTTCGACGTGGTGTTCCTGCGCAACGTGCTCATCTACTTCGACCTGCCGACCAAGCGGGCCGTGCTCGAGCGCGTCCGCACCGCCCTGCGTCCCGGCGGGTGGCTGGTGCTGGGCGCGGCCGAGTCCACCATCGGCGTGCACGACGGCTACGAGCGGGTGCCCGTCGGCCGCGGCGCGCTCTACCGGTCCGCCGGCGGGGCAGCTCCCGTGCAGCGCCCGGCGGCCGCGCCGGCCGCGTCTCGCCCGGCCGTCCCCGCACCGGTCGTCCCCGCCCCCGTCGTCCCCGCCGGCGCCGCCCGCTTCGGGGCCGTCCCCGTCGGCACGCAGGCCGTCGGGGCGGCGGCACCCGCACGTCCCTTCCTCCCGTCCACCACCGGAGCCCTGCCGCGCGCGGGGACCGGCACCCCCGTCCCCACCCGAGGAGCTGGCGCCCGATGAGAGCCCTGGTCATCGACGACTCGCGCACGATGCGGAGCATCGTGTCGCGCACGCTGCAGCCGTTGGGCTTCGAGACCGTCGAGGCCGAGCACGGCCGCGCGGCGCTCGACGTCCTCGAGGGCGGGCCGCTGCCCGACCTCGCGTGCATCGACTGGAACATGCCCGTGATGGACGGCCTCACGTTCGTCACCGAGGTCCGCGCGAACCCCGCGTGGCGCTCGATGACGCTCATGATGGTGACGACCGAGAGCGAGCACGGCCAGATCGTCCGCGCGCTGGCCGCGGGTGCGCACGAGTACCTCATCAAGCCGTTCACCGCCGACGCGATCCGCGACAAGCTCGACCTGCTCGGCCTGCTGCCCGTGGGGGAGCCGGCATGAGCGTCATCGCGGGCGACGACGTCCACGCGATCGCCGAGGAGGTGTTCGCCGCCATGGTCGACGGCGAGCCCGGCACGGTCGTGCCCTGGGACGGCCCGGCGCCGACGTGGGCGCAGCCCCTCGTCGCGTGGGTCGACCTGCACGGCGCGTGGTCGGGCCGCGCGTGCCTGGCCACCGAGCTGCCGACCGCGCACGCCCTCGCGCGCGCCCTGCTCACCCTGCCCGCGGACGAGGAGGTCGGCGAGGCCGACCTCGTCGACGCCTTCGGCGAGATGGCGAACGTGGTGGGCGGCAACATCAAGTCCCTGCTGCCGGTGGCCGGCACGCTGGGCCTGCCGCAGGTGGCCCCCGAGGCCCCCGCCGCGCCCGGGTCGCGCGTCGTCACCGAGGTCGCCCTCGCCTGGCACGGGCGCCCGCTCGTGCTCACCGTCCTGACCGTCCCGGGCGCGCCGTGAGCGTCGCGCGCCCGTGCCGAGCGTCGTCACCCGACGGCGCACCCCGAAGGAGGAACCGATGATCCGTGTGCTGGTCGCGGACGACAGCCGCGTGATGCGGCAGATCGTCATCCGCACGCTCCGCCAGGCCGGCTACGACTGGGACGTCCGTGAGGCGGCCGACGGCGCGCAGGCGCTCGAGGCCGTCCGCGCCGACGAGCCGGACGTGGTCCTGTCCGACTGGAACATGCCCGAGATGACGGGCATCGACCTGCTTCGCGCCCTGCGGGCCGAGGGCTTCGAGACGCCCTTCGGCTTCGTCACGTCCGAGGGCTCGCCGGAGATGCGCGCGATGGCGGACGAGGCGGGTGCCCTCTTCCTCATCGCCAAGCCGTTCACGCCGGAGTCGTTCCGCGAGGTCATCGAGCCGGTGCTGGCATGACCGGCCCCGAGACGCCGCTGCCGTCCGCGAAGGACGTCCGCGAGCTGCTCGAGGGCCTGCTGGGCCGCGACGTCGACGTCCTGACGGGCGCGCCCATGGTCGACCCCGCCGCCGGCGGCGGCGCGCTCGTGGGCGTGTACGTCGACCGGCTGCTGGGCCTGCGCGCCCTGTGCCTGTTCGACGTCCCCCTCGCCGCGCACGCGGGCGCGGCGATCGGCCTCGTCCCCGCGCCGGTGGCGCGCGAGTCGGCCGAGAGCGAGGTGCTGGACCCGGTGCTCGAGGAGAACGCGCGCGAGCTGCTCAACGTGGCGGCGTCGCTGCTCAACGGCGAGGACCTGCCGCACGTGCGGCTGGACGCCGTGTACGCGCCGCGCGAGCCGCTGCCCGCGGACGTCGCGCAGTGGGTGAAGGCGTACGTGCGGCGCACCGACCTGGAGGTCACGGTCGCCGGCTACGGCACCGGCGGGCTCTCGCTGCTCGTGCCGTGACGCCACGCCGCGGACGGGACCGCTGACGCGCCGACCGCGACGTCCTGAGGGCCGGCCACCCCGACGGGTGGCCGGCCCTCGGCGTCCCGGGCGCCGGCCGGTACGGGGGCGGGTCAGCGCGAGGCGGGCGGGCTCCAGGGGGACGCGGGCGGCGTGCCGCCGTCGTCCGGCGTGCCGTCTGGCGTCGTGTCGTAGCCCGGCGTGCCGAACCCGCCGGTGCCGTACCCGGGCGTCCCGAACCCGCCCGTGCCGTAGCCGGGGGTGCCGAACCCGCCGAGGGCGCCGCCGGTGGCGCCCGGCGCGTCGGGTGCGGGCGGCGGCGTCGCGGGCGCGGCGCCGTACGGCGACGCCTGCGCAGGGGGCGTGCTCGGCGCGGCCGGCGCCGTGGGGGCGCCCGCGGCGGCAGGCGCGCAGTCGCCGGGGGCGGCGTAGGGGTTCGGGGCGGCGTCCCCGGGGCCCGACGCGGCGCCGGCGGCCGGGTGGCCCGGCGCCGGGTAGCCCGCCGGCGCCGCGTAGCCCGCCGGCGCGGCGTACCCGGCGGGCGCGGCGTACCCGGGCAGGGCCTGACCGCCGTAGCCGGCGTACGGGTCGCCGCCCGGCGCGATGCCGAGCCGCGCCTCCGCCTCGCGCAGGCGGCGCTCGACCGGCCACTCCATGAACGCGAACATGATGAGGAACACGATGTTGGCGAGCGGCACGAGTACCAGCAGGCCGTGCCAGAGCGTCCAGCCGGCCTTCCTGGCGATCCGCATGTACATGTAGATGCCGAAGACGAGCATCGCCACGTAGAAGAGCCCGAAGACGACGAGGACGGCCGCGCCCGCGCCCGTCAGGTCGTCCGAGCTCGAGGACTCGTACGAGTAGTCGTACGTGAGGGGCAGCATGGAGCCTCCGCGGTGGGACTGGTGACGCGCCAGGCTAGTGGCGCGACCGTCGTCGCCGGCGCGGTCGCCGCCCGTGCGGGCGGGCGGCGCGGCCGTCGTCCCCCGACCGGAGCAACGTGCGCCGGTCCCGGGCCGGGCGTCGTCAGCGGCGCGGCACCTGCCGGTACGACGCGAGGAAGTTGCCCATCCGCTCCACGGCCTCGCCGAGCACCCGCGCCTCGGGCAGCGTGACGATCCGCAGGTGGTCGGGCGTGGGCCAGTTGAAGCCCGTGCCCTGCACCAGCAGGATGTGCTCGCTCACGAGCAGGTCGTACACGAGCTGCGCGTCGTCGTGGATCTCGTGCACCTCGGGGTCGAGGCGCGGGAAGAGGTAGAGGGCGCCGTCGGGCTTGACGCAGTCGACGCCGGGGATGGACGTGAGGCCCTCCCACGCGACCTGCCGCTGCTCGTGCAGGCGGCCGCCGGGCGCGACGAGCCCCTCGATGGACTGCACCCCGCCCAGTGCGGCCTGGATGGCGTGCTGCGCCGGCACGTTGGGGCACAGCCGCGTCGAGGCGAGCAGCGTCATCCCCTCGAGGAAGCCCTTGGCGTGGCCCTGCGGCCCGGTGACGACGACCCACCCGGACCGGAAGCCGGCGACGCGGTAGGTCTTGGACAGCCCGTTGAACGTGAGGCACAGCAGGTCGGGCGCGACGGACGCGAGCGGGATGTGCCGCGCGCCGTCGAAGAGGATGCGGTCGTAGATCTCGTCGGCGAGGAGCAGGAGGCTGTGCTCGCGCGCGACGTCGGCGATCTGCTCGAGCACCTCGCGGCTGTACACGGCGCCGGTGGGGTTGTTCGGGTTGATGACGACGATGGCCTTGGTGCGGGGCGTGATCCGCGCGCGGATGTCCTCGACGTCGGGCTGCCAGCCGGTCGACTCGTCGCACCGGTAGTGCACGGGCCTGCCGTCGGACAGGCTCGTCATGGCCGTCCACAGCGGGTAGTCGGGCGAGGGGATGAGCACCTCGTCGCCCTCGTCGAGCAGGGCCTGCAGCGTCATCGTGATGAGCTCGGAGACGCCGTTGCCGAGGTAGACGTCGTCGACGTCGAACGTCGGGAAGCCCGGCACGGTCTCGTAGCGCGTGACGATGGCGCGGCGCGCGGACAGGATGCCGCGGGACTCGGTGTAGCCGTGCGCGTGCGGGACGGCGGCGATGACGTCGGCGACGATCTGGTGCGGCGCGTCGAAGCCGAACGCGGCCGGGTTGCCGGTGTTGAGCTTGAGGACCCGCCGGCCCTCGGCCTCCAGGCGTGCTGCCTCGTCGAGCGCCTTGCCCCGGATCTCGTAGAGGACGTCCTTGAGCTTCGACGACTGGTCGAGGGGGCGCAGCGGCATGCCGGGAGCGTAGCCGGGGTGCGGCGTCGGGGCCGCGACCTTTCCCGCCACGGGCCGGCGCCGTGGCGCGGGCGCCGCGTCGGACGCGGGCGAAACGCAGTGTTTACGCCGCGCGTCGGGCGCGCGAAACACGACCTCCCTAGCGTTCCCGGCCATGGGCGCCCGTCGAGGCGGCGGCCCGCGGCGACGTGCTCCCGGGCGACCTGCTCGTCCAGCACGAGGCCCACGCGCGAGGCGGCGGTGCCGTCGCCCTCGGAGGGGTGGGTCGTGCACGTGCACGTCGGGCCCGGGCAGCACGTCGGTCCGGGCGCACCGCTCGCGGTGCTGGCGGTCGAGCGTGAGCGCGGACGCGCCCGGTGCGCAGGTGGTGGACGCGGCGGTGCCGCGCGGGACGACGGTGGGGGACGCGGTGACGCAGGTGGACGTGGACGGGACGACGACGACCCAGGTGGACGTGGACGAGACGACGACGGGGCCGACCACGACGGGGCCGACGACGGTGCCGACGTCAGGTGGCGCCGACGGCCCGGCGCGGGCGCGTGTGCGCGCCGCGTACACGAGGATCCGCGAGGCCGACCGCCCGGAGGTGTGGATCACCCTCGTGCCGGAGGCGGACGCGCTCGCGGCCGCCGACGCCGTCGACGCGCGGGTCGCCGCGGGCGAGGACCTGCCGCTCGCGGGCCGCACGCTCGCCGTCAAGGACAACGTCGACGTGGCCGGGCTGCCGACCACGGCCGGCTGCCCGTCGTACGCGACCGACCCGGCGGGCCGGCCCGGTCCCGCCGCGCGCACCGCGCCGGCCGTGCAGGCGCTCGTCGACGCGGGGGCGGTCGTGCTCGGCAAGACGAACCTCGACCAGTTCGCGACCGGGCTCGTCGGCACCCGCAGCCCGTACGGCGCCGTGCGGCACGCGACGCTGCCCGAGCGCGTGTCCGGCGGGTCCTCGTCCGGGTCGGCGGTGGCCGTCGCGCTCGGCGTCGCCGACGTGGGCATCGGCACGGACACCGCCGGCTCCGGGCGCGTGCCCGCGGCCTTCCACGGGCTCGTCGGCATCAAGACGACGGTCGGGCTCGTCCCCACCGACGGCGTCGTGCCGGCGTGCGCGTCGTACGACGTCGTGACGACCTTCACGCGCGACCTGGCGACCGGGATCCTGGCGACGCGGCTCATGGTCGCAGCCGGCCGGCCGGGTGCGGGGAAGGCCGGTGCGGGGCCGGACGCCGGTCCGGTCGCCGTCGGGCGCCGGTGGCCCGCGGACGTGCGCGTCGCGCTGCGGGACGTCCCGGTGGTGGCCGTGCCCCGCGCGGAGGACCTCGCACCGCTGTCGGACGCGTGGCGGGCGGCCTTCGCCGCGGCGGTCGCGCGCGTGCGCGCGGTCGGCGCGCGGACCGTCGAGGTCGACGTCTCCGGCATGCTCGCCGCGGCGCGCCTGCTGTACGACGGCGCGATCGTCGCGGAGCGGTACGCCGCCGTGGGCGACTTCCTCGCGACCGGGCCGGCCGACGCGGACCCGATCGTCGCGTCGATCATCCTGGCCGGCGCCGAGGTGCCCGCCGCGGCGTACGTGCGCGACCGGCTGCGGCTGGACGCCGCGCGGGCGGAGGCGGCGCGCACGCTCGCCGGGTGCGACGTGCTGCTCCTGCCGACCACCACAGAGCACCCGACCATCGCGGCCGTGCAGGCCGACCCCGTGGGCGTCAACCGGCGGCTCGGCACGTACACGAACTTCGTCAACATGCTCGACCTGGCCGCGGTGGCCGTGCCCGCGGGCGAGGCCGACGGCGGACCGTTCGGCGTCACCGTGCTGGCCCGCGCGTGCGAGGACCAGCTCGCGCTCGACCTCGCCGCGCGGCTGCTCGGCGCGTCGGGCCCGGAGGCCGCCCCCGACGTGCCGGCGTCGGCGCCGCTGCTCGTCGCCGGCACCGTCGAGCTGCTGGTCGTCGGCGCGCACCTGCGCGGGCAGCCGCTGCAGGGCCAGCTCGCCGACCTCGGGGCGCGGTTCGACCGCGCCGTGACGACGTCGGACGCCTACCGCCTCGTCGCGCTGGGCACCGTGCCGCGCAAGCCGGGTCTCGTGCGCGTCGGGCCGGGGGAGGGGGCGCCGATCGCCGGCGAGGTGTGGCGCGTGTCGCCCGGTGCCCTCGGGGCGTTCCTCGCCGCGCTGCCCGCGCCCATGACGCTCGGCCGGGTGGAGCTCGCGGACGGCACGCGGGTGGTCGGGTTCGGCTGCACCGCCGAGGCCGGGGGGTCGGGGACGGACATCACCGACGCCGGGGGGTGGCTCGCGGCGCTCGCCCGGGGGCGGTGACGAGGACGCCGCGGCGGCCGTCCGGTCAGGCCGGGGCGGACCGTCCGCGGCGGTCCCGGCCCGGGACCCGCAGCCCTGACGCCCGCAGGCGCCGCACGAGCTCGCGCGTGCCGACGGGCACCGCGCCGAGCTGCACCATCTCGTCCCAGCGCTCGACCGGGACGTCGTAGTGGTCGCGGTCGAACGCCCGCCGCGGGATGCCGGCGCGCGCGGCGAAGGCGTGCAGCTCGTCGTACGACACGTCGCTGACCAGGTGGCCCCACACGGTTCCGTGCCGGGGCCACAGCGGCGGGTCGACGAGCACGGTCACCGGCCGAGCCTATGTCCGGCGCGGCCCACGTCCGGCTCTCCCGGACGGCCCGGCACCGCGCGCGCCCCGCGCAGGAGCCGGCCCGTCGCGCGCGCAGCCGGGTCGCCCCTCCGGTGAGTCTGCGGACGTGGTCGCGGCGATCCGCCGTCTCGACGGACTCGCCGGCGACCGCCGGTGGCGCTGGGCCACGCGGCGTCGTCGAGCCGACCACAACCCCGCCGCCGGCGGGTGCGGCGCACCGGTCCGCCCGACGCCCCGCCGTCCCGCGGTCGGTGCTCCCTAGCGTCGTCGTGCCCGCCGTCGACGGGTCGTCCACGGGACGGCCGCGGCGGGCGCGAGGGAGGTCCCATGAGCAGGTACGAGGTCGACGCCGGTCACCTCGACGGGTCCGCGGCGGCGGTGCTCGCGCGCGCCGCGACGATCCAGGCGGAGGTGGCGGGCATGCAGCGGCAGCTCGCGGAGCTGCAGGCGTCGTGGCGGGGCGGCGCGGCGGGCGCGTTCTCGGCCCTCGTCGCGGAGTGGACGGCGACGCAGGCGCGCGTCGAGCAGTCGCTCGGGCAGATCGCGACGGCCATGCAGGCGGCGGCGCGGACGTACGCGGACGCGGAGGCGCACGCGGCGCGGCTGTTCTCGCACTGAGGAGCGCGCGCCCGTCGGCGGGGCTGGTCCGGGACCGTGGCGGCCGCTCGCGACGCGGTCGCGGCGGCTCGTGCCGGGGTCGCGGTCAGCGCACCCGCGGCGTCGTCGGCTGCGGTGCGTCGACGACGGTCGGGGCGCCGCTCCGCTCGCCGGCCGCCCCGCCTGCGGGCGTGCCGCCGGCGGGCGCGTCCCCCCCGGGGCCGTCGTCGGCCTGCGCCGACGCGGCCTCGAGGCGGCCCAGCTCCTTCTCGAGGCGCTGCAGCTCGGCGGAGACGTTCTGCCGTGCCGGCTCCTCCCACCCCTGCGCGAGCGGGCTGGTGAAGAGCGAGGGACGCGCGAGCAGCTTGCGCAGGATGCGGGTGCGGGCGCGCACGTAGTCCTCGAGCGGCAGGTGCGCGTACTCGGCGCGCACGTCGTGCAGGTACGCCTTGTAGCGCTGCGGCTCGGCGGCGAGCATCGCCAGGTCGGCGTCGCACAGCACCGCGCAGTCGACGTCCTTGCGGTCGGGGGAGTGCCGCACGAGCGCGGACACCAGCGCGGCGACCCGCTCCGCGCGCGCCTCGGGGACGCCGAGCGCGGTCAGCTGCTCCCGGGCGAGCGTCGCGCTCGCGGCCTCGTCCTCGCCGCCCTTGTTCGCGTAGGCCTTGCGCTCGGCGGAGTCGAACACCGCGCCGTGGTACCAGGCCGCGAGCCGGACGAGGTCGGGCTCGTGCACCTCCTCGTCCAGCTCGTCCACCCGGGCGAGGACGTCGACGAGGTGCTTGACGTTGTGGAAGTGACGGTCCGGCTGCGTCCAGCGGTCGAGGAGGTCCTCGCCGGTGCGCCGGACCTCGTCGGGGGACGCGGTGCCCCCGGCTCCGACGACGCTGCGGGAGAAGGCCGGCAGCAGCCAGCCCGGTGCGTCATGGACGCCCATGAAAACCATGCCTCACGACGGTGACGTAGGACGCGCCATCGTAGCCACGTCCGACGGTGGCGGCGCATCCCCGGCCGCACCTTCCCGGTCCGCGGCCGGACGTCCGCGTGCCGCACCGTCGTGCTCGCGCGCGCCGCCGGCGGTGCGGTGGGTGCCGTCCCGCCCCTCACCCCGCCCGTCCGGCCCCGCCGCGGCGTCGGCCGGTGCACCGCCGGACCGCTCCGCGGGCACGTCGCCCGGCCCGTCGACGGGCAGGACGACGCGCACGGTCGTGCCGCCGCCGGGCGTCTGCGCGATGCCGACGCGCCCGTCGTGCGACGTGACGATCGCGGCGACGATCGCCATGCCCAGGCCGGACCCGCCGGACTCGCGCGTGCGGGACGCGTCGACGCGGTAGAACCGCTCGAACACCCGCGCGGCGTGCTCGGGCGCGATGCCCGGGCCGTGGTCGCGCACCTCGAGCAGCGCCGTCGCGCGGCCGGCGTCGTCGGCGCCGGCGGGCCCCACGCGCACCTCGACCGGCGTCCCGGCGGGCGTGTGCTGCGCGGCGTTGCCGACGAGGTTGGCGAGCACCTGGCGCAGGCGCGTCTCGTCGCCCTGCACCACGACGGGCGCGTGCGGTGCGAGCGTCTCGAGCCGCACGGGACGGTCCGGGTCGATCGCGCGCAGGTCGCTGACCGCGTCGGCGGCCAGCACCGTCAGGTCGACCGGGCCGACGCGGCCGGGGCGGCCCTCGTCGAGCCGCGCCAGCGCCAGCAGGTCCTCGACGAGCGACCCCATCCGCCGTGCGGAGCCCTCGATGCGGCGCATCGTGTCGTCCACCTGGTCGGACGTCGTCAGGGCCCCCATCCGGTACAGCTCGGCGTAGCCGCGGATCGCGGCGAGCGGCGTCCGCAGCTCGTGCGACGCGTCCGCGACGAACCGCCGCATGCGCGCCTCCGACGCGGTGCGCGCCGCGAAGGCCTGCTCGATCTGCGTCAGCATGCCGTTCAGCGCGGCGCCCAGGCGCCCGACCTCGGTGGTCGTCGGCGGCGACGGCACGCGTTGCGACAGGTCGCCCGCGGCGATGGCGGCGGCGGTGTCCTCGATCTGCCGCAGCGGGCGCAGCGACCGCTGCACGGCCCAGCCGCCGACGATCGCGCCGATGACCATGAGCGCCCCGCCGCTGGCCAGCAAGATCCACGTCATGCTGCTCGCCGCGTCGTCGACGCCGCGCAGGGGCAGCGCCACGGACAGCACGACCTCGCTGCCCTCCGCGTACGGGAACGAGACGACGCGCCACCGCGAGCCCGTCCGGTCGGACGCGACGGTGTACGGGTGGCCCATCCGTGCGCTGCCGGCCGACAGGCCGGTCGGGATCCGTGGCGTGCCGTACTGCTCGACGGTGTACGGGTTGCGCACGAGCTCCTGCGCGCGCCACCCGGCCTGCGCGACGACGTAGTAGTCGGACGGCGTGGTGGCGTCGGCGTTCCACAGCGCCGCGGGGTCGAACAGGTCGCGGACCTGCTGGACCCCCTCGTTCTTCAGCTTCGCGTCGATCTGCTCGACGAGCTCGCGCTCGAGCAGCGTCGAGCTGGCCAGCCCGGCGAGGGCGAGGCCGGTGCCGAGCAGCACGACGATGATCGAGACGAGCCGCTCGCTGAGCGGGACGCGGTCCCAGCGCTCGTGCAGCGCCGCGAGGGCGGCCGCCCGACGGCCCGTCCCGCCCGCGGGCGTCGTCGTCACGTCGTCTCGCGCAGCAGGTACCCGACGCCGCGCCGGGTGTGGATCAGCGGCCGCAGCCGCTCGCCGTCGGGCCCGGTGAGCTGGTCGACCTTGCGGCGCAGGTAGGAGATGTACGACTCCACGATGTTGGCGTCGCCGCCCCAGTCGTACTGCCACACGTGGTCGAGGATCTGCGCCTTCGACAGCACGCGGTTCGGGTTGAGCATGAGGTAGCGCAGCAGCTTGAACTCGGTGGGGGACAGCTCGACGAGCTGCCCGGCGCGGCGCACCTCGTGCGTGTCCTCGTCGAGCTCGAGGTCGGCGTACCGCAGCACGGACGAGGCGACGGTGTCGTCGGCGGCGGTGCGGCGCAGGATCGCGCGGATGCGCGCGACGACCTCCTCGAGGCTGAAGGGCTTCGTCACGTAGTCGTCCCCGCCGACCGTCAGGCCCTGCACCTTGTCGGCGGTGTCGTCGCGCGCGGTGAGGAACAGCACGGGGACGTGCTGGCCCTTCTCGCGCAGGCGGCGCGTGACGGTGAAGCCGTCCATGTCGGGCAGCATGACGTCGAGCACGACGAGGTCGGGGTCGGTGTCGCGCGCGAGGCGCAGCGCGGAGCCGCCGTCGGCTGCGGCGTGCACCTCGAAGCCGGCGAAGCGCAGCGACGTGGCCAGCAGCTCACGGATGTTCGGCTCGTCGTCGACGACGAGGAGCCGGGCCTCGGGTGCGCCGGACGCGGTGCTCATAAGCCCAGTCTCGCGCCGGGCCCTGGGAGGCGCCTGTGAGGCGCGCGCGTCCGCGCGCGCCGATCCTGGGAGTTCGCTGGACGCCGGCGCCGTCGGGAACGGACTCCGCGGGGCGAACCGGGCGCGTCGGGGATCGTGATGGACATGTGACCTGCCCCTTCGGCTGACGGGGCCGCGGCGGCTACCGTGGAAGCGTGACCGCATACACCACCGACCGCGTGCTCGCCACCGGCGGCCCCGCGGACGCCCCGAACGGCGCCGCGCACGGCCCCCGCCCGCGCGTGACCGTCGTGCAGAGCTCCCCCGACGTGACGCTCGACCGCTTCGCCGACTGGCTCGGCGACGTCGACGTCCACCTGGTGCGCGCCGACCTCGGCGACACCCTCCCCGGCCCCACGCAGGTCGGCGACGGCCTCGTCGTGCTCGGCGGCCACATGTCCGCCCACGACGACGCCACGACCCCGTGGCTGCCGGGGCTGCGTACCCTCCTCGCGGTCGTCAGCGCGACCGACGTGCCGGCGCTGGGCGTCTGCCTGGGCGCGCAGCTGCTCGCGGTCGCGCGCGGTGGCCGCGTCGAGATCGCCCCTCCGCCGGGGCGCGAGGCCGGCGTCGTCGACGTCCGCTGGCGCCCCGAGGCGGAGCGGGACGCCCTGCTGTCCGGCCTGGCGCTCGCCGCCGGTCCGCGGCGCAGCACCCCGCAGCCGACCATGCACGCCGACGCGGTCGTGGACCTGC
>JAPSIR010000045.1 GCA_031178625.1 Cellulomonas sp. | reverse complement strand
GCGCGGGCGAGGAGAAGGTCGCCGCCGCGCTCGTGCGCGCCACGACGCGCGCCGACGTCAACAACGCCGTCAAGCGCCTGCTCGACGTGCGCAAGGCGTCGTTCCTGCCGACGGACCGGGCCACCGCGGAGTCCGGCATGGAGTACGGCGGCATCACCCCGCTCGGGCTGCCGGCGGGCTACCGCGTGCTCGCCGACGCGACGGTCGCCGCCGACCACCCGGCGCTCGGCGGCGTCGTCGTCATCGGCAGCGGGCTGCGGCGGTCGAAGATCGCGCTGCCCGGTGCGCTGCTGGTGCGGGCACCGGGCGTGGAGGTCGTCGAGGGGCTCGCGCTCGCCTGACGACCTCCACGCCCGGGAGGGCGATCAGGACCGCGGCGTCCCGTCGCACACCACGCCGACGCACTGCGGCTCGTTGCCGTTCCCGCGCGCGACGTTGCCCCCCAGGTCGGTGACCCCGGGCGCGTAGATGCCCCAGCCGGTGCTGCGTCGCACGTCGTTGCCGCCGACCTCGATGCCCGCGTCGCCCGGGTCCAGCCGGATGCCGTCGCCGTTGAGGCGGAACACGTTGCCGGTGACGCTCCCGGTCGCCGAGGGGGTCCCGAGCGTGACCCCGGTGCCGTTGCCACGGAACGTGCTGCCGTCGACGGACGCGCCGTAGGGGCCCATGAGGACGGCCGTGGTGTTGGCCGTGAAGCGCGAGCCTGCGACGTCGAGGAAGGCCCACGTCCCGTCCACGGCGGTCTCCGACCCCGTGAACCTGCTGTCCGCGACCGTCACCACCGCGAAGCTCGCGGCGGTGATCCCCGTCGCGTTGTCGTCGAACGAGGTGTCCCGCACGTTCACGGACGCCTCGTAGACGCTGATCGCCCGCTCGTGGCGCAGGAAGCGCGAACCGGTGACGACCGTGTCGCCGCCGTCCGCCCGCAGCCCGAACCGGTTGTCGGCGAGGGTGGTCCGGTCGATCGTCACCGGGACGGACCAGGCGGCCTCCACGGCGGTGTCGCTGCTGCCGGTGATCGTCGACCGCGTGATGGTCGTCGGCTTCGCCCACTCGCCGAGCTGCGTGGCCGACACGTCGAGGCCGTCGACGTTGCCCTGGAGGCGCACCCGGTCGACCGTGAGCGGGCCCGTCTCCGTGCCTTCCACCCCGTAGGTGCGCAGGCCGGCCCCCCACCCGGTCACGGTGCCGTTGCGGACGCCGACCGCGCCCGCGGACGCCACCTCGACGCCCACGCCGTCGCCGGGCCCGCGCAGCGTGTGCCCGCGCAGGTCCAGCGTGACGCCGGCCGCGAGCCGCAGACCGGGCGCGGCCGCGCAGGTGAGGTCGGCGCGCAGCGCGGTGTCCACGGTGAGCGTGTCGCCGCAGGCGGGCTGCGCGGGCGCGGCGGACGCGGGTGGTGCCACCAGCACGGCGGCGGCAGCGAGGGCGAGGACGGGCAGGACCGGACGAGCGCGCATGATTCCCCCTGGTGTCGCGCCGGCACGGGCGCCGACGTCACGCCTGAGCGTCCCGCCCGCGCGCGCCCGACTTCTACCCGTCTGTCCCCTTTCCACCCGGGTGAGACGTCGGTCGCGTCGCCCAGAACGCCACCGCGGCCGCGGCGGCGACGTTGAGGGAGTCGACGTCACCGGCCATCGGGATCCGCACGACGAGGTCCGAGGCGGCGACGGTGTGCGCGGCTTGAGCCCGTGCCCCTCCGTGCCGAGGACGAGCGCGAGCCGCTCGGGCGGGTCGGCGACGAGCTCGTCGAGCGTGACCGCGTCGTCGGACAGCGCGAGGGACGCGACCACGAACCCCAGCTCCCGCAGCGCGTCGACGCCCTCGGGCCACGGGTCGACCCGCGTCCACGGCACCTGGAACACCGTTCCTATGGTGTCCCGTCTTAGACGCCATGGGCGTGTCGCGCTGACCTGCGGCAACGCGAACCCCTACTTCCGGCGTCGATGCTCACGCCATGCCGAAACACCTCCTGATCGTCGACGACCTGTCCGAGTCGCCCTTCGATCCGAACGTGACGCAGTGGGTCGCCTGGAACGGCACTCTCATGTGGCGCCGTGACGACGGGACGGGCTGGGAGTACGCGGGCAGCGGCGCGGCCTCGGAGTGGCCGTCCAGCGCTTCCTGCTCGGTGCTCCAGCGCGCCTGGTAGTCGTCCTCGCTGTCAGTGGCGCCGAGGATCATGGTCTCGAAGATGAGCGGGCGCTCAGTCCAGCCGAACCCGTGGTCGATGCCCAGCCAGACGGTCGAGACCTCCAGGTGTCCGACCTGGGTGTAGGCGATCCGGGCGTAGGTCCGGTCAGACGAGAGCCGGGCCCACTCCTCTAGGGACAGGGCCCGACCGTCGCGGTCGTAGCACTCCACGGCTACCGCTTGCCGCGCTTCTTCTTGCGGTCGGCCAGGCGCCGGTCGAGGTCGTCGCGGATCTCGACGGCCTCATCAACGAGCGGGGCTGGGACCAGCCGCCGTCGCTGTGGGCCGTCTACCGGGACCTGCACCAGGAGGGCTTCGTCTTCGTCTTCGACCCCATCCTGAGCGGCGGGCCCTTCACGGAGGGGCACCCGAGCGACATCCTGGCGCTCATCGCCGCCGCGGCCGAGCAGGACAAGCCTCCGCTGAGCGAAGCCGTGTTCGCGTTCGTGTTCGTCAGCGAGGGCTGGGCGCTGGACGCGAGCGGGGAGTCTCAGCGGAGGGCGGAGGCGCGACGCATCCACGAGCACCCCGACCGGATCGAGGTGCGCACGCTCGCCGCCGTGGACCTCGCCGGCTTTCGGTACGGCTACAGCATCGAGCGGCTCACCGGGAAGCTCATGGAATCCGCCCACCGGCCTGGCGACGGCGCGGACAAGGGCATGGACGGCTACGTCCATGACTCGCTCGCGCGGCTCGTGGAGGCGTGCGCGTGAAGCCCGTCCCGAGCAAGGGCCCGAACAGCCCGTACTCCCCCGGCACCAGGACGCTGCTCGCGCGCACCTGCGCCGTGTGTGGCGCCCTGGGCGACGGCGACTCCCTCCCGCTGACCGGCCTGAAGGCGTACCGGCGCTCGGAGTGCCACGCCTGCTTCAACAAGCGCAAGAAGCGTGACCGCGAGGAGCGCGGCATCGGCCTGCCTCCCCCGCGCCCGCCCGAGAACCTCCAGGTGAACCGCCACATCCCGTGGACGCAGGAGGATGACAACTACCTGCGCGAGCACCTTGGCACCGACGACGTCGAGGACATCGCGATCGCCCTCGGGCGGTCGATCAACGCGATCTACGTCCGGCGCAGCATCCTCGGTCTCCAGTCGCTACGCATCCGGCACCGCGTGGCTCAGCCATGGAGGATCGGATGACCCAGCCCACGGTCGAGGAGCTCCGCGAGGCGCACGCCGTCTACGTCGAGGGCCCGCTCCGCTACCCCGGTGGCAAGGACGGCATGTACCAGATCCGCTGCGCGTGCGGGGAGTTCGTCTCCCAGCCCGGCAGCACCCCGATGACGAAGTCCGCGTGGGCGTCCGGCAGGGACCACCAGGCGGCGAAGCGGGGCCTGGTGTGAGGCCGTACGAGGAGTCCTGCCCCACGTGCTTCGACCGCGGCCTCGTCGACGCGATAGTGCACGACCCGTACGGGGGTCAGCCCTGGGGCGGCTACAACATCCGCCCACGGCAGTGCCCGACGTGTAAGGGCAAGGGCGGTCGACCCGAGCGCGAGGAGCACTGATGAGCTCGCCCATGTACGAGATGCCCGAGCACCTCCCGATCGAGGTCGACGAGGACGGGAACGGGCCAGCGATCGGCTCCGGGGTGATCGTCTGCTGGTGCGGCGAGCCCGGCTGCCGGCGCTACCTGCAAGAGTGACGAACGGCCCGCACCTTTTCGGTGCGGGCCGTTCGACGTGATCAGGCCGTGCCGGTGGTGGTCATCCCCACCGCGATGCCCGCCGCCGTCATGACGAGGATCGTCGCCGCACTGAGCGCGATCGCTGCCCACAAGAACCTGGCGTGCCCCGTCCCCTTCCTGAGCAGCACCACGGAGGCGATGATCGTGATCAGCGCCAGCACGACCGCGAGCGGCGTGAGGAGCGCCCCCACAGCGGAGGCGACGCCGCCGGCTAGCGCCCACACGTGGCGCCGATCGGTGCGGCCCGCAGCGACAGTGGACATCACGCCTCCGGTCAGATGTTGATGAGGTGCCAGGAGTCCATACCGTAGCGGCTGGTGCGCGTGTACATCTCCTTGTTCATGCCCCCGCGGCGCCCTTGAAGACCACGTCCAGGTCGAAGTCGGTGTAGCAGTGGCCGAGACCGTTGGTGACGTAGTGGGTGTTCACCTGGGAGATGTTCCAGAAGCCAGCGAAGCCCGTCCACGTGCCCCTGCACTTCTGAGAGCTGACCACGGCGGTGCTGGAGGTCTGGTAGTTGAAGACCTGCCGGAAGTAGCCGATCGTGATGCCGAACATCTTCGCGTCGATCCGCCAGTCCGGCGTCCTGTCGACCGCGGCGTTCAGGGACTGGGAACGCGAGGGCCCGGCCAGCGCGGACCGGACGGGTGCGCTGGTGACGGTCCTCGACTCGACGATCTCGACGCCGGGCTGCGATGTCGGATCGGGGCTGGTCAAGACGGCGACGAGCTGAGCCTGCTGCTCCTCGGTCAGCGCCTCGTACTTGGCGACGTCGGACGCGCTGCCCTCGCTGGCAACGCGCCGCTTACGGAACACGGGTGGCCCAGAAGGCGACGGCCGCTGCAGCCGCAACGTTGAGGGAGTCGACATCGCCAGCCATGGGGATCCGAACAACTCGGTCAGTCTCAGCAAGCGTCGCGGGCTTAAGCCCGTGCCCCTCGGCCCCTAGCACGAGCGCTAGCCGCTCCGGTTGGTCAGCCGCTAGCTCGTCGAGCGTGATTGCATCCGTCGACAACGCCAGTGATGCCGTTACGAAGCCCATGCCTCGGAGGAGCTTAACGCCTTGCGGCCACGGATCGATCCGCGTCCACCGCAACTGGAACACCGTGCCCATCGACACCCGCACCGACCGGCGGTAGAGCGGGTCGGCGCAGCGGGGGGTCACGAGCACCGCGTCGACGCCCAGGGCGGCCGCCGACCGGAAGGCGGCGCCGACGTTCGTGTGGTCGACGACGTCCTCGAGCACCGCCACGCGCCGCGCACCGGCGCCGTCGCGGGCACCCGCCAGCACGTCCGCCACGGACGCCAGCGGCGGCCGGTGCATCGCCGCGAGGGCGCCGCGGTGCACGTGGAAGCCGGTGATCGCCTCGAGCACCGGCTCGTCGGCGACGTACACGGGCACGTCGTCACCCGGCAGCTCCGCGAGCATCGCCTCGACGTCGCCGAGCCAGCGCGGCGCGAGCAGGACCGACCGCGGCCGGTGACCCGCACGCAGCGCACGCCCCAGCACGGTCGAGCTCTCGGCGATGTACAGGCCCCGCTCCGGCTCGAGCCGCCGGCGCAGCGCGACGTCGGTCAGGCTGACGTAGTCGGCGAGGCGGGGGTCGTCGCGGTCGGTGACGGGGCGGAGGTCGGGTCGTGCCACGGCGTCGATCCTCCCAGGGGCGCACGGGTGCGCCGGACCGCGCGCCCGCCGAGCAGGGCCATGACGAACCCGACCACGGCGACCACGGGGACGAGGACGAACGCCTGGTGGCTGCCGACCTGGTCGGCGACGGCGCCCAGCGCGAACGGCGCCACGCCGACGGCGAGGGCGCCGGCGAGCGTGGCGTGCGACTGCGCACGGTCACGCCTCCCCGGCGACGCGGTGAGCAGCAGCGCGACCGACAGCGGGTACTGCGCGCCGTAGCCGAAGCCCGCGACCACGAGCCCGGTGAGCGCGACGGCCGTGCTCGTCGCGGTCCACAGCACGGCCCACCCGCCGACCGAGATGACGAACGAGGCGGCGAGCAGCGTCGCCGGCGGCACGCGCAGGGAGAGCGGGCCGACGACGAACCGCATAGCGGTCATGCCGGCGGCCAGCCCGGCCGTGGTCGCGGTGGCGATGCCCGCACCGGCGGACGTCCGCTCGAGCACGAGGTCCGTCGCCCAGAACGTCGTCGCGAACTCGAGCGACGTCGCGGCGACGAGCGCCGCGAGGAAGAACGTTCCCGCCCGCACCCCGCGCACGGGCGCCGGTGCCGCGGCGGCTGTGCGTCCCGCCGCCTCACCGGCCGCGCCGGGGGCGTCCGCCGGCGCGGGCCGCTCGAGCGCGGGCGACCGCGGCAGGCGCGCGACCAGCACCGCCGTCGCGACGCCCAGCACGGCCGTCACGACCACCCCGGCGCGCCAGCCCCAGCCGATCGCGACGGACGCGCCGACGGCCAGCGGCCCGAGCAGGCCGATGCCCGACCCGACGCCGTTCGCCTCGGTGATCGCGGCGGACGCCGTCGGACCGTGGTGCGCCGCGAGCGCGACCTGCGCCGTCGCGATGAGCAGGTTCCCGCCGACCGCCGTCACCAGCATGCCGGTCAGCGTCACCGGCAGGCTGCGCCCGAGCAGCAGCCCGGCGAGCCCCGCGGCGACGACGAGCGCCGCCACGACGAGCGTCGTGCGCCGTCCGAGGCGTGCCGCGGCCCGCGGGATGAGCGGTGCCGCGACGAGCCCGCCGGCGGCCATGGCGGTGCCGTGCAGCCCGGCCTGCGCCGCGCTGATGCGGAGCTCGTCGGCGAGCAGCGGGACGCTGGGGTTGAAGCTGTACAGCAGCCAGCCCCACACGACGAACGGCGCGTACAGCCCGAGCGTGAGCGGGTCGCGCACCAGCCGGTGCCCGACCGTGCTCACCGGCCCACGACCACCTCGGCCTGCGCGTCACCGCCCTCGGCGGGCAGCTCGACCTCGTGGCGCACGCCGTCGACCTCGACCGTGTAGCGGCCGGCGAACCCGCGCAGCTGGACGGCGCCGTTCGCGTCGGCGGTGACGTCCGTCGCGCCGAGCCACCACTCCCCCTTCACGAGCCCGCGCAGCGTGTCGTACGCCGGCTTGGGGGTGCCGTCGGCGCGGACGAGGCCGCCCGGCGCGTTGAGCCACATGCCGTGGTCGGACAGGCCCCAGTACGTGGCCGCGTCGACCATGGGGTGCCCCAGCAGCGTCCGGTAGTGCTCCTCGACCTGCTGGGCCTGCCGCTCCTCGCCCTCGGGCGTGGACGGCCACTCGTCGACCTGGTGGTCGTTGAGGTCGTCGTAGTGGGCCGGCATGAGGTCGCCCGACAGGAGCGTCGTCTCCGTGAAGTGCATGCGCAGGCCGAAGCGCGAGAAGCGCTCGAGGACGTCGAGCGTCTTGTCGCGGCCCCACGCGCCCTGGTGCATGTGGCTCTGCAGGCCGAGGGCGTCGATGCGCACGCCCGCGGCGAGGGCCTCCTCGACGAGGTGCTCGTAGTCGGCGGACATGTCGAAGTCGTTGAGCAGCAGCGTCGCGCCCGGGTTGGCGGCGCGCGCCTCGTCGAACGCGAGCCGGATCATGCCGATGCGCCCGACGGTCGCGGCGACGCGCGTGACCGCGTTGTCGTCCTTGTCGAACACCGGCATGATCACGACCTCGTTGATGGCGTCCCAGACGTCCACGAGGCCGGCGAACTCGCCCGCGTCGCGCTGCACGCGGGCGCGCAGCAGGCGCAGGACCTCGTCGTCGGGCAGCGGCTTCAGCCAGTCGGGCTGCACCGTGTGCCAGACGAGCGGGTGGCCCTTCACGGCGACGCCGCGGTCGACGTAGTGCTGCGCGGCGGCGCGCAGGGCCTGCGTGCGCGGCTCGCCCCGCACGGGCTCGAACGTGCCCCAGTAGAACGGCAGCGTGGCCTGGTTGAAGACGTCCAGGTAGAGCTCGTCGAGGTGGGCGAGCAGCTCGTCCTCCTGCGGCGTCAGGGGCGTGCCGCCCGGCAGGGCCGCAGCCGCACGCTGCACCTCGTCGAAGCCGATGTTGCCGAACCAGAAGGCGTGCGACCGCTGCTCGGCCCGCACGCGTGCACCCGTGAGCGGACGCCCGGCGGCGTCGGTCAGTCGGACCGTGAGGCTGCGGACGCGGTGGCGCAGCGTCGGGTCGGCGACGACCGGGGCGTCGGCGCGGGCGGGCAGGGCAGGCGTGGTCGACAACGTGTTCCTCCTCGAATCGTTACGGGCCCAGCATCGCCGCCGTCGACGACCCGCACAAACGCGGGCCGGTACCGCGTGCGCGCACGGCAGGCCCGCCCCGCTCAGTCCACGGGTGCCGTCGCGGCCGCGAACTGGCTCGCGTACAGCCGCGCGTACGCGCCGCCCGCGGCCAGGAGGTCGTCGTGGGAGCCCTTCTCGACGATGCGCCCCTGCTCCATGACGAGGATGACGTCGGCGTCGCGGATCGTCGACAGGCGGTGCGCGATGACGAACGACGTCCGGCCCGTGCGCAGCGCGCCCATCGCCTGCTGCACGAGCACCTCGGTGCGCGTGTCGACCGACGACGTCGCCTCGTCCAGGATGAGGATCACCGGGTCGGCGAGGAAGGCGCGCGCGATCGTCAGCAGCTGCTTCTCCCCCGCCGAGACGCTGCCGCCCTCGTCGTCGAGCACGGTGTCGTAGCCGTCGGGCAGGGTCCGCACGAAGCGGTCGACGTGCGTGGCGACGGCCGCCTCGACGACCTGCTCGCGGGTCGCGCCGTCGACGCCGTACGCGATGTTCTCGGCGATGGTCCCGCCGAACAGCCACGTGTCCTGCAGCACCATGCCCATCTGGCCCCGCAGCTCGTCGCGCGTCAGGTGGCGCGTGTCGACGCCGTCGAGCGTGATGTGACCGGAGTCGACCTCGTAGAAGCGCATCACCAGGTTGACGAGCGTGGTCTTGCCGGCGCCCGTCGGGCCGACGATCGCGACGGTCTGCCCCGGCTCGGCCACGACGCTGAGGTCCTCGATGAGCGGGGTCCCCGGCTCGTAGCGGAACGACACGTGCTCGAACTCCACGCGCCCGCGCACCGGGCGGTCGAGGCGCACGGGCTCCACCGGGTCGGGCGTCTGCTCGTCGGCGTCGAGCAGCTCGAAGACGCGCTCCGCGGACGCGACCCCCGACTGCAGCAGGTTCGCCATCGACGCGATCTGCGTCAGGGGCTGCGTGAACTGCCGGCTGTACTGGATGAAGGCCTGCACCTCGCCGAGCGTCATCGAGCCCGACGCCACGCGCAGCCCCCCGACCACCGCGATGACGAGGTAGTTGAGGTTGGACAGGAAGCCGAGCGCCGGCTGGATGGTGCCCGAGATGAACTGGGCCCGGAAGCTCGACTCGAACAGCTCGTCGTTGCGCTCGGCGAACGTGCGCGCCGCCTCGGGCTGCCGGCCGAACACCGTGACCAGGTCGTGGCCGGTGAACATCTCCTCGATGTGCGCGTTGAGCCGGCCCGTGGCCGCCCACTGCTGCACGAACTGCGGCTGCGAACGCTTGGCGATGGCCCCGGCGACGGCCACCGACAGCGGGACGGTGACGAGGGCGACGACCGCGAGCAGCGGCGAGAGCCAGAACATCATGCCCAGCACGCCGACGACCGTCAGCACCGACGTGACCAGCTGCGACAGCGTCTGCTGCATCGTCTGCGCGACGTTGTCGATGTCGTTGGTCACGCGGCTGAGCAGCTCGCCGCGCGGCTGGCGGTCGTAGTACGCGAGCGGCAGGCGCGCGAGCTTCTCCTCGACGTGCGCCCGCATGCGCAGGACCGTGCGCTGGACGGCGCGAGCCGTGAGCCGGCCCTGCAGCCAGCCCAGCACGAACGCGACCAGGTAGACCGCGAGGACGACGAGGAGGATGCCGCCCAGCCGCCCCACGTCGACGCCCGCGCCCGGCACCACCCCGTCCATGCCGGCGACCATGTCGGCGAGCTGGTCCTGGCCGCCCGCCCGCAACGCCTCGACCGCCTCCTGCTGGCTCGACCCGGCCGGCACGACGTCCGCGAGGCGGCGGGACACCACGCCGTCGAACAGGACGTTCGTCGCGTCGCCGAGCAGCTTGGGGCCCGCGACCGCCGCGGCGACCGACAGGGTCCCGAGCACGAGGACGGCGACGAGCCGGGCGCGCTCGGGCCGCAGCACCGTGAGCAGCCGGCGCAGCGAGCCACGGAAGTCGAGCGAGCGCTGCACGGGCATGCCCATGGCCATCGGGCCACGCGGTCCCCCGGGTCCGCCCGGGCGCATCGGGGGCCCCGCGGGCGGCGGCGGCGCACCGGCCGGCGTCGCCGCCCGCTGCCCCGGTGCGGCGCTCACGCCGCCTCCTGCGCGCTCAGCTGGGAGTGGACGATCTCCTGGTAGGTCCCGTTGGCGGCGACCAGCTCGTCGTGCGTGCCGTCGCCGACCACGCGCCCCGCGTCGAGGACGAGGATGCGGTCGGCGTGCCGGATGGTCGCGACCCGCTGCGCCACCACCAGCACGGTCGCGTCCCGGGTCTCGGGCACGAGCGCGGCCCGCAGCGCCGCGTCGGTCGCGTGGTCGAGCGCCGAGAACGAGTCGTCGAACAGGTACACGGACGGCCGGCGCACCAGGGCGCGCGCGATCGCGAGCCGCTGCCGCTGCCCGCCGGACAGGTTGGTCCCGCCCTGCGCGACCGGCGCGTCCAGCCCTTCGGCCAGCGCGCCGACGAAGTCGCGCGCCTGCGCGACGGTCAGCGCGTGCCAGAGCTCGTCGTCCGTGGCCTCCGGCCGCCCGAACAGCAGGTTCGAGCGCACGGTGCCGGAGAACAGGTACGGACGCTGCGGGACCAGGCCGATGCGCGACCACAGCGCCTCCGGGTCCGCGTCGCGCACGTCCACGCCGTCGAGCAGCACCTGCCCCTCCGTGACGTCGTGCAGCCGCGGGACGAGGTGGAGCAGCGTCGTCTTGCCGGCGCCCGTCGAGCCGATGATCGCGGTCGTCCGGCCCGGCCGGGCGTCGAACGACACGTCGTGCAGCACGGGGTGCTCGGCGCCGGGGTACCGGAACCCGACGTGGCGCAGCTCGAGGACGCCGGTGCGCGGCGGACCGTCGTCGCCCGACCCGTCGGACCCGGCGCGAGCACGCACGGCGGCGAACGGCACCGGCGTCGTGGGCGGCACCACGGTCGTCGACGTGTCCAGCACCTCGGTGATGCGCTCGGCGGCCACCATGGCGCGCGGCACCATCATCACCATCATCGAGGCCATCATCACCGCCATGAGGACGAACATGATGTAGCTGAGGAAGGCGATGAGGGAGCCGATCTGCATCTGGCCCGCGTCGACGCGCCGGGCGCCGAACCACACGACCCCGACGCTCGAGGCGTTCATCACGAGCATCACCGCGGGGAACAGCAGCGCCATGAGCAGGCCGGTGCGCAGCGACGCCTCGAACAGCCGCTCGTTCGCGACCTCGAACCGGGCCCGCTCCTGCCGCTCGCGCACGAACGCCCGCACCACGCGCACGCCCGTGAGCTGCTCGCGCATGACGCGGTTGATCTCGTCGATGCGCTTCTGCATGCGGCGGAACCACGGCACCATCCGCGTGACGACGAGCGCGACGACGCCGACGAGCACCGGCACCACGACGAGCAGCAGGCCCGACAGCGGCACGTCCTCCCGCAGCGACATCACGACGCCGCCGACGAGCATGAGCGGCGCCATGACGAGGAACACGAACGTCATGAGCACGAGCATCTGCACCTGCTGCACGTCGTTGGTCGTGCGCGTGATGAGCGTCGGCGCGCCGAACCGGCCCATCTCCTGCTGCGAGAACGACTGCACGCGGTCGAAGAGACGGGCCCGCACGTCGCGTCCGAACGCCGTCGCCGTGCGGGCGCCGAACCACACGGCACCCACCGACGCGACCACCTGCACGAGGCTGACGGCGAGCATGACGCCGCCGATGCGCCAGATCGTCGCGGTGTCCCCGCGGGCGACGCCGTCGTCGATGATGTCGGCGTTCAGGCTCGGGAGCCACAGGCTGGCGAGCGTCTGGAGCAGCTGCAGGACGAGCACGGCCAGCACCGCACCGCGGTAGGGACGCAGCTGCTCCCGGAGCAGTCGCACGAGCACGGCAGTTCCTCCTCGCCGGAGACCGGCTCACACGCTCCCACGGCCCCGGGCACACGCCAACCCGTTCCCCGCACCGTCCGCTGAGGGCGGACGCGACGACGGCCGCGCCCCGGGGGACGCGGCCGTCGTCGCGGCGGTGCGGTGCGGGGTCCGGCTGCGCGGACCCGTGCGCCGCGCCGTCAGGACCCCGTCGTGGGCGGCTCGGGCTGCGCGGCGTGCGCGGCGGGGGTCGGGCCGGGGGCCGGCGCCGCCGGGCGTGCCGAGGAGCCGACCCCGGGACGCTGCCCGCGCTCGGCGG
Source organism: Cellulomonas sp. (assembly GCA_031178625.1). Classification (GTDB taxonomy): domain Bacteria; phylum Actinomycetota; class Actinomycetes; order Actinomycetales; family Cellulomonadaceae; genus Cellulomonas. Next base: position 6,285 of record JAPSIR010000045.1, on the reverse strand, counting down.
ACGGGTCGAACGGGGCGCCGGTCAGCGTGCCGGCGCTCGTCGCGTCGGCCGTGGCCGCCGCGGACTCGCGCCGCGCCTCGGCCAGCGCCTCGCCCGGGTCCGTGAGCGACGTCGGCGGCAGGTCCTCGGCCGCGAGCGGGGAGCTCCCCGCGGGGCGCGTCACGTAGCCGTCCCCGTCGCCCTCGCCCTGGCCCGTGAAGCCCTTGGACAGCCACCCGAGGGCGCCGCTGAGCTCCGCCGGGAGGAACCACATCTTGTTCGACGGGCTCGACGCGATCTTCGGCAGCGTCTGCAGGTACTGGTAGGCCAGCAGCTTCGGGTCGGCGTCGCCACGGTGCACGGCGTCGAAGACCTGCAGGATGGCGCGTGCCTCGCCCTCGGCCCGCAGGATCGCGGACTGCGCGTCGCCCTCGGCCCGCAGGATCGCCGACTGCTTCTCGCCCTCGGCCGTGAGGATCTGCGACTGCTTGACGCCCTCCGCCGTGAGGATCGCCGCGCGGCGGTCCCGCTCGGCGCGCATCTGCTGCTCCATCGAGCCCTGCACCGACGCCGGCGGGTCGATCGCCTTGAGCTCGACGCGGTTGACGCGGATGCCCCACTTGCCGGTCGCCTCGTCGAGGACCCCGCGCAGCTGGCCGTTGATCTGGTCACGGCTGGTCAAGGTCTGCTCGAGGTCCATGGACCCGATGACGTTGCGCAGCGTCGTGACGGTGAGCTGCTCGATACCGGTGATGTAGTTCGCGATCTCGTACACCGCGTCCTTGGGGCTGGTGACCTGGAAGTAGATGACCGTGTCGATGCTCACCACCAGGTTGTCCGAGGTGATCACCGGCTGCGGCGGGAAGGACACGACCTGCTCGCGCAGGTCGACGCTCGCGCGCACCCTGTCGACGAACGGGATGAGCAGGTGCAGGCCGGCGTCGAGCGTCCGGTTGTAGCGGCCGAGCCGCTCGACGATGACCGCGACGGCCTGCGGCACGATCCGCACGGCACGCACGAGCGCGACGACCACGAAGAGCAGGACGAGGCCGAGGACGACGATCAGGGCGATCTGCCCCGGGCTGGTGTCGGTCATGTGACCTCCGCGAGTCGTGCCGCCGTCACGGCGGCGAGGACGGCCCGGTGACCCCGGACCGGGTGGTTCAGGCGGGCGCCGCGCCGGTGGCGGGCGGCCCGTCGGTGCGGGGTGCGGGCGCCGTGGCGGCGACCACCGCGGTCGCCCCGTCGATGCGGACGACGAGCACCGGGGCACCCGCCGGCAGCGCCGTGCCGTCGGCTGTCCGTGCGGTCCAGACCTCACCGGCGAGCTTGACGCGGCCGGTGAAACCGTCGACGTCGGTGACGACCACGGCGGGCCGGCCGACGAGCGCCGCGGCGTTCGTCTCCGGCAGGTCGACGCGCGAGCGCAGGTGGCGCAGCAGCCACGGGCGCAGCAGGAGCAGCAGGACGACGGCCGTCACGGCGGCCACGACGAACTGCACCACGAGCGGCGCGCCGAGCGCGTAGGCCACTCCCCCGGCGAGCGCACCGCCGGCGAACATGATGAGGACGAGGTCGAGCGAGATCATCTCCAGCACGCCGAGCAGGAGCGCTCCGCCGACCCACCACAGCCAGCCCATGCCGCCACCTCCGCAGGTCGTCCGCCGTCGGTCCGTGTGACGATCCTATGCCACGTCTTTGCGAACTCGTGGCGCTGCGGGCCGGGAGCGGCCCCGTCGTGCGCGTCAGTGCGCGCTCGACGACGCCCGCGTCGAGGCGTGCGCCGTCCACCGGCCGTCGCCGTGCTCGAGCCGGAGCGGCACGTCGAACGTGCCCGACAGGTTCTCCGCCGTCAGCACCTCGTCGATCGGCCCCGCGGCGAAGGCCTTGCCCGCCCGCAGCAGCAGCAGGTGCGTGAAGCCCGGCGGGATCTCCTCGACGTGGTGCGTGACGAGCACCAGCGCGGGCGACCGCGGGTCGCGCGCGAGCTCGGCCAGCGCGCCGACGAGCTCCTCGCGACCGCCGAGGTCGAGGCCGGCCGCGGGCTCGTCGAGCAGCAGCAGCTCGGGGTCGCTCATGAGCGAGCGCGCGATCTGCACGCGCTTGCGCTCGCCCTCGGACAGCGTCCCGAAGAACCGCCCCGCGAGGTGCGCGACGCCGAACGCCGCGAGCAGGTCGTTGGCCCGCGTCTCGTCGAGGTCCTCGTAGGTCTCGCGCCACCGGCCCGTCACCCCGTAGGCCGCGGTCAGCACCACGTCCTTGACCGTCTCGCCCGACGGGATCCGGTCCGCGAGCGCCGCGCTCGACAGCCCGATGCGCGGCCGCAGCTCGAAGACGTCCGTCGCACCCAGGCGCGAGCCGAGCAGCGTGGCCGTGCCGCGGGTGGGGTGCATGCGTCCCGACGCCACCTGCAGCAGCGTCGTCTTGCCGGCGCCGTTGCGGCCGAGGACGACCCAGCGCTCACCCTCGTGCACCTGCCAGGACAGGTCGTCGAGGATCGTCGTCGTCCCCCGGCGGATCGTCACGGCCTGCAGGTCGAGCACGCTGGTCATGTCCACAGACCCTAACGTCCGCACGCACCCGCCCGGGCGTACCGGGCGAGCGCGTGCCCCTCACGTCGCCGACGTCACAGCTCGATCGACCACATCGTCGACGAGTGCACGACCTCGTAGCCCAGCCGTGCGTACAACCCGTGCGCACCGGACGGGTTCGCCGTGTCGACGCCGAGCTCGGCGTACTCCACCCCGTCCGCGGCGTAGGCACGCATCACCGTCGCCAGCAGCGCCACGGCGACGCCGCGCCCGCGCCACTCCCGCCGCACCCCGAGGAGCTCGGTGTACCCGGAGCTGTACCCGGCGACCTCCCAGTCGTGCTCGTACCGGCCGGACGTCGCGTAGCCCACGACCTCCGCGTCGTCGGTGACCGCCACGAAGCTCCAGGCGGGCGCGAACATCGCCCGGTTGGCCCGCCACTGCTCGGGTGTGCGCGGCTCGCTGCCCCAGTGGTCGGCGAACGTCGCGTTGTGCGCGACCCGCACGGCGTCGTCGAGCTCCGGCGACCACGGGACGACGCGCACCCCGCCGACCGCCGGGACCTCCGGCAGGTCCGCGCGCAGCGACCGCCGCATCTCCGTGTAGTGGCGGATGGGCGTGAAGCCCGCCGCCCGGTACACGCGCGCGCTCGCCGGCGCCGAGTCCTCGAGGTGGGCGGCGATCCGCGCCGGAACGTCCTTGCCGGACGCGGCGAGCACCTGCCGCGCGCGGCCCTCGAGCCAGGCGACGAGGGCGCGGCCCACGCCCCTCCCGCGCCACAGCGGGTGCACGCCGCCGGAGACGAACGCGCGCACGACGCTCGTGTCGCCCGGCGCGGTGTCGACCTGCGCCCACGCGCGCATCGCCCCCGTGCCGTCGAGGCCGACGAGCGTGTCGAGCGACAGGTCGCGCCACTCGGCCGACAGCTCCTCCACCAGCTCCTCGGTCGACGTCCGGAACGGCTGGCCGTCCGCCTCCTCGACGAGCTGGACCAGGGCGATGAGCTCGGCGGCGTCGTCCACGGCGAGCGGTCGCCAGGTCAGCCCCAGGTCCGCCGGCGGGTGCAGGAGCACGGCGGGGGGCGCCGCGCGCTCGGCGACGGGGGCCAGGGGCGGTGCCGGCACCGCGTCCGCGTCGGGCTCGGCGCCGGGGGCCGGCGCCGCACCCGTGGGTGCGCCGGCCGCCGGGGGCGCCACGTCGGTCGTCTCGCTCATGGGCCTCACCCTGCCGTCCCGACGGGCCGCGCGGCCAGCGGATTGCGCCGTGCGCCGCGTCAGGCGTCGATGCGGGAGCGGTCCAGCGCGTGCGCGCCGGCCACGATGAAGTCCTTGCGGGGGGCGACGTCGGAGCCCATGAGGAGCTCGAAGATCTCCTCCGCGCGCTGGGCGCCCTCGACGGTGACCCGGCGCAGCGTGCGGTGGCGCGGGTCCATCGTCGTCTCCGCGAGCTGGTCGGCGTCCATCTCGCCGAGGCCCTTGTACCGCTGGATGTCGTCCTTGTAGCGACGGCCCGCGCGGTCCAGCTTCTTCAGGGTCGCCGCCAGCTCGGCCTCGGAGTACGTGTAGAGGTACTCGTTCTTGCGCGAGCCGGCGCCGATGACCTCGACCCGGTGCAGCGGCGGCACCGCCGCGTACACGCGGCCGTCCTCCACGAGGGGGCGCATGTAGCGGAAGAACAGCGTGAGCAGCAGCGTGCGGATGTGGGCGCCGTCGACGTCGGCGTCGGTCATCAGCACGACCTTGCCGTAGCGGGCCGCCTCGAGGTCGAACGTGCGGCCCGAGCCCGCGCCGATGACCTGGATGATCGACGCGCACTCGGCGTTCTTGAGCATGTCGCCCACGGACGCCTTCTGGACGTTGAGGATCTTGCCGCGGATCGGCAGCAGCGCCTGGTAGTCCGAGCTGCGCGCGAGCTTCGCGGTGCCGAGCGCGCTGTCGCCCTCGACGATGAACAGCTCGCTGCGCTCGACGTCGTCGATGCGGCAGTCGGCGAGCTTGGCGGGCAGCGAGGACGACTCCAGGGCCGTCTTGCGGCGCGAGATCTCCTTCTGCTTGCGCGCCGAGATGCGCGCGCGCATCTCGCCCACGACCTTGTCCAGCAGCGCCGCGGAGTGCGCCTTGTGCTCGCGCTTCGACGAGGTGAGCAGGGACGTGAGCTCCTGCTCGACGACGCGTGCCACGATGCCGCGCACCGGCGCGGTGCCGAGCACCTCCTTGGTCTGGCCCTCGAACTGCGGCTCGGCGAGCCGGACGGTCACCACGGCCGTCAGACCGGCGAGCACGTCTTCCTTCTCGATCCGCTCCGACGAGTCCTTGGACGACACCTTGAGCCGCCGCGCGTTGGCGGTCACCTGCGCCCGCAACGTCTTGAGCAGCGCCGCCTCGAAGCCCGCCAGGTGCGTGCCGCCCTTGGGCGTCGCGATGATGTTGACGAAGCTGCGCACCTCGGTCGCGTAGCCGGTGCCCCAGCGCACGGCGACGTCGACCTCGCACGTGCGGGACACCTCCTGCGGCGTCATGTGCCCCCGCTCGTCGAGCACCGGCACCGTCTCGGTGAACGTGCCGGCACCGGTCAGGTGCCACACGTCCGTGACGGCGGCGTCGGGCGCGAGGTGGTCGACGAAGTCGACGACGCCCCCCTCGTGCAGGAAGGTCTCCTCGTGCGGGCCGTGCTCCCCCGGCGTGCCGGGGACGCCGCGCTCGTCGCGGACGGTCAGCGCGAGGCCGGGCACCAGGAAGCTGGTCTGCCGGGCGCGCGTGACCAGCTCGTCGTACGAGAAGACGGCCGACGGCAGGAAGATCTGCCGGTCGGCCCAGTAGCGCACGCGCGTGCCGGTGCGGGCCTTCGCGACCTTGCCGACGACGGCGAGCTCGGACCCGGAGACGAACGGCTCGAAGGGCGACTCCGGGCCGACGCCTGCGCTGTCGTCGAACACGCCCGGCTCGCCGCGGTGGAAGCTCATGCGGTGCGTGCGGCCGTGGCGGTCCACCTCGACGTCGAGCCGCGCGGACAGCGCGTTCACGACCGACGCGCCGACGCCGTGCAGGCCGCCGGACGCCGCGTAGGAGCCACCACCGAACTTGCCGCCCGCGTGCAGCTTGGTGAAGACGACCTCGACGCCCGTCAGCCCGGTCTTCGGCTCCACGTCGACCGGCACGCCTCGGCCGTTGTCCCGCACCTCGACCGACGAGTCGGCGTGCAGGACGATCTCGATCCGGTCGCCGTGCCCGCCGAGGGCCTCGTCGACGGAGTTGTCGATGATCTCCCACAGGCAGTGCATCAGGCCGCGGCTGTCGGTCGTGCCGATGTACATGCCGGGGCGCTTGCGGACCGCCTCCAGGCCCTCGAGCACCGACAGGTGCCGTGCGGTGTAGCCGGGGGTGGAGGAGGTCGTGGTCACGCCGCGATGGTAGCCGGGGGCGCCGACAGCGCCACGGCACCATGCCGTTCCCCCGCACGGTGCAGCCCCGGGCGGTGGCGCACGTCACGATCGTGTGACGCCACGTCACGATCTTGTACGCGGTGGGCGAACCTCGGCCGCTCCGGGACATGGTTCCGCGGTCCGGATGGTTGTATGGAAACGTGACAGGGACGACCATCGACAACACGGCCCCGCTGACGGCTGCCGACCGCTGCGACCGCTGCGGCGCGCAGGCGTACGTCCGCGTCGTGCTCCCGGTCGGCGAGCTGCTGTTCTGCGCGCACCACGCACGCGAGCACGCACCCAAGTTCGCCACCGTCGCGACGCATGTGCAGGACGAGACCGACCGCCTCC
>JAPSIR010000044.1 GCA_031178625.1 Cellulomonas sp. | reverse complement strand
CCCGGACATCACCCCGCGCCAGCTGGCGTTCGTCCGTCTCGCGCACCCGCTCGGGCTGCTCGACGGGACGATGATCCTCGCGGTCGGCAACGACCTGACGAAGGAGTACCTCGAGACGCGCGTGCGCGGCGAGGTCAGCGAGGCGCTGTCGGAGGCGCTGGGCCGCGAGGGCCGGTTCGCGATCACGGTCGACCCCGACGTCGCCGGCGACGTGCCCCCGGCCCTCCGCGTGGTCCCGCCCGCACCCGCCCCGTCGGGGCACGACGACCGCTTCGGGCGCGAGAGCCGCGACGGGCGCGACGCCCGCGACGGCCGTGACGAGGACCTGCGGCCGGACCTCTCGCTCGTCTCCTCCCCGGGCTACGGCGGCTTCGGCCGCGACGACCGCGGGGGCGACACCGGTGGACGCACGGACGACGACCGCGACGCCCGCCCCTCGCTGCGCGCGATCGACGGCAGCCTCGCCGAGGATGTGCGGCCGGCCCGCCGGGGGCTGTCGGAGCCCGCCCGGCTGAACCCGAAGTACCTGTTCGAGACGTTCGTCATCGGATCGTCCAACCGGTTCGCGCACGCCGCGGCGGTAGCGGTCGCCGAGGCACCCGCCAAGGCGTACAACCCGCTGTTCATCTACGGCGACTCGGGGCTGGGCAAGACGCACCTGCTGCACGCCATCGGTCACTACGCGCAGAACCTCTACCCGACGGTGCGCGTGCGGTACGTGAACTCCGAGGAGTTCACCAACGACTTCATCAACTCCATCGGCGAGGGCAAGGCCGGCGCGTTCCAGCGCCGCTACCGCGAGGTCGACGTCCTGCTCATCGACGACATCCAGTTCCTGCAGGGCAAGGAACAGACGATGGAGGAGTTCTTCCACACGTTCAACACCCTGCACAACGCGAACAAGCAGGTCGTCATCACGTCCGACGTGCCGCCGAAGCAGCTGAACGGCTTCGAGGACCGGATGCGCTCGCGCTTCGAGTGGGGCCTGATCACCGACGTGCAGCCGCCGGACCTCGAGACCCGTATCGCCATCCTCCGCAAGAAGGCGGCCAGCGAGCGGCTCCAGGCGCCGGACGACGTGCTCGAGTACATCGCCTCCAAGATCTCGACGAACATCCGCGAGCTCGAGGGCGCGCTCATCCGCGTGACGGCTTTCGCGAACCTCAACCGTCAGCTCGTCGACGTGTCGCTCGCGGAGATCGTCCTCAAGGACCTCATCACCGACGACCAGACGCAGGAGATCACCGCGACCACGGTGATCGGCCAGACGGCGGCCTACTTCGGCCTGTCCATCGAGGACCTGTGCGGGTCGAGCCGGTCACGCGTGCTCGTCACCGCGCGCCAGATCGCCATGTACCTGTGCCGCGAGCTGACGGACCTGTCGCTGCCGAAGATCGGCCAGGCCTTCGGCGGCCGCGACCACACCACGGTCATGCACGCGAACCGCAAGATCCGCGAGCTCATGGCCGAGCGGCGCTCGATCTACAACCAGGTGACCGAGCTGACCAACCGCATCAAGCAGCAGCACCGCGGCTGACGGCTGCCCTCGGCGCCGCCGGTCCCCCCGTGCGCCTCGCCGCCTCCGGCGCCCCTGCACACCTCCCGACGGCGTCCACGCACCGCGTGGGCGCCGTCGTGGCGTGCTGCGGCCGCCGCTGCGCGCCGAGCGTGCGTCCGCACCGCGCGGCACGTGCCGCCAGGACGTGCCCCAGGACCACCCCGGGGCCGTTCCCCCAGCGCCGCGGTCTGCTGCACCGCCCCCCCTCGCAGGGCTGTCCGCCGTCACGTCAGGTCTCCACGAAGGATTCCGCCCGACGCCGCCCGTCCACGGGTCCCTCCACCGCACGGCGGCAGTTGTCCACAGGTTTGCACACGGATGGGGACAACCTTCGACCACGTCGAACGTCGTCCAGGACGGCTCCCGCGGCGGTTCCCGCGAAGACGCAGGATGGCGCGCCACCTGGACGGATGCCCGGATCCCGCTCCTCGGGCGGGCACCTCGGCGGTCCTCTCGGCGCACTCGCCCATGAGAGGACTCTCAGCGACAAAACGGGACGAACCCCTTGACGGCGCTGTCCACCTCAGGGTGAGACATGCATGGGACGATTGTTCACACCTGTGCACACACCTGTGGACGACGGTGGACGACGCCCTGCGTTGCTGTGGAGCGATCCTGCGCCGCCGGTGGACGCTCGTGCACGGTCCCGCGGCGGTCCACCTGCGTCCACACCGCGCCGGGGTTGCACCACACCTCCCCGCACAGCCGGAAACGTGCGTTGAGCAGCCGCGACGCCGTCCGTCCACACGATGCACACCCCCGATGACGACGACGAGACTTCTCTGGTGGGGGGATCCACACACCGCCGTATGGCTGTGGCGAGGTGGCGGCGGCGCGACCACCGCACGGCGTCCCGCCGACCGGTTCCGGCCGTCGGACCGGTCGCGTAGTGTTCGGCAGTGCTCCGCCGGCAGCCGCCGGCCGCTCGCCGCGCCGCGCCCGGCGCCCCTGCGCGCCGAGCACGACGCCGAGCACGACGGGTCGACGACGAGAAGGTGACGCATGAGGTTCCGGGTCGAGCGCGACGTGCTGGCCGACGCAGTCACGTGGACCGCGCGCAGCCTGCCGACGCGCCCGCCGGTCCCCGTGCTGGCCGGCGTCCGCATCGAGGCGGACACGACGGGCACCATCCAGCTCTCGAGCTTCGACTACGAGGTCTCCGCGCGCGCCCAGCTGCCGGCCGACGTCTCCGAGCCCGGCACCGTCCTCGTCTCGGGTCGTCTTCTCGCCGAGATCTCGCGCGCGCTGCCGGCCAAGCCTGTCGACGTCGTGCTCGAGGGCACCAAGGTGCAGGTCACGTGCGGGGCCAGCCGCTTCACGCTGCTGACGATGCCCGTCGAGGACTACCCCGCCCTGCCCGCGATGCCGCCCGTCACCGGCACGGTGGACGGCGACGAGCTGACGCACGCCGTCGCGCAGGTCTCGGTGGCCGCGAGCCGCGACGACACCCTCCCCCTGCTGACGGGTGTGCGCGTCGAGATCGAGGGCGAGAAGGTCACGCTCCTCGCGACCGACCGCTACCGCCTCGCCCTGCGCGAGATGACGTGGAAGCCGTCCACCCCCGACCTGTCCGCGGTCGCGCTGGTCCGCGCCCGCACGCTCAACGACGCGGCGAAGTCCCTGGGCAGCGCCGGGTCGGTGTCCGTCGCCCTGTCCACGGGCAGCGGTGTCGACCTGATCGGTTTCGAGGCCGGCGGCCGGCACACGACGAGCCTCCTCGTCGACGGCGACTACCCCGCCGTGCGTCGCCTGTTCCCGGACGAGACGCCCATCCACGCGATCGTGCAGACCCAGGCGCTCGCCGACGCCGCCAAGCGCGTCGCGCTCGTCGCCGAGCGCAACACGCCTATCCGGCTCGGATTCAGCGAGGGCCAGGTCGTCCTCGACGCCGGTCAGGGCGACGACGCGCAGGCGTCCGAGGCGCTCGAGGCCGTGCTCGTGGGTGACGACATCTCTGTCGCGTTCAACCCGCAGTTCCTGCTCGACGGCCTCGGGGCGCTCGACACGACGTTCGTCCGGATGTCGTTCACGCACCCGAACAAGCCGGTCGAGTTCACCGGCCAGGAGTCGCTGGACGGTGAGGACTCGAAGGACTACCGCTACCTGCTGGTGCCCATCCGGTTCGCCAGCTGACGCCCGCCGCCCGGGCGCCGGGCGGCGACCTGCGGCACAGTGACCGGGGAGCATCCCCACCGGGCGGTGCACCCCCGCGTCCGCGCGGACGACGGCACGAGGCACGGCGGGAGGCCGCCGCAGGAAGGGGCGTGGCATGCACATCGGGCTGGTCGGCCTGGGCAAGATGGGCGCGAACATGCGCGAGCGGATGCGGAACGCGGGGATCGAGGTCACCGGTTACGACCGCAACCCCGACGTCACCGACGTCGCGTCGCTCGAGGAGCTCGCGCAGGCGCTGCCGGCGGGCGAGCGCGTCGTGTGGGTGATGGTGCCGGCGGGGCAGATCACCGACGCCGTGATCTGCGACCTCGCGGAGATCCTCGATGCGGGCGACCTCGTCATCGACGGCGGCAACTCCTACTACCAGGACGACGCGAAGCACGCGGAGCTCCTCGACGCCAAGGGCATCCGTTTCGTCGACGCCGGTGTCTCGGGCGGCGTCTGGGGGCTCGAGAACGGCTACGGCCTCATGGTCGGCGGCGCGCCCGAGGACGTGGAGCGCGCGATGCCGGTGTTCGACGCGCTCCGTCCCGAGGGCGAGCGCGCCGACGGCTTCGTGCACGTCGGCCCCGTCGGCGCCGGCCACTTCGCCAAGATGGTGCACAACGGCGTCGAGTACGGCCTCATGCAGGCGTACGCCGAGGGCTACGAGCTCCTCGCCGCGAAGGACCTGGTCACGAACGTGGGCGGCACGATGCGCGCGTGGCGCAAGGGCACCGTCGTGCGGTCCTGGCTGCTGGACCTGCTGGTGCAGGCGCTGGACCAGGACCCGGGCTTCGCCGCGATCGACGACTGGGTCGAGGACTCGGGCGAGGGCCGCTGGACCGTCGACGAGGCGATCGACCTCGCCGTGCCGGCGCCGGTCATCGCCGCGTCGCTGTTCGCGCGGTTCGCGTCCCGGCAGGGCGAGTCGCCGGCGATGAAGGCCGTCGCGGCGCTGCGCCAGCAGTTCGGCGGGCACGCGGTGAAGGCCGCGGGCGGCGACACGGTCACCCCGACGGCGCCACCGACCGCGGAGGGCTGAGGCGCCCCGTGTACGTCGCGCACCTGTCCCTCACCGACTTCCGGTCGTACCCGCAGGTCGAGCTGCCGCTCGAGCCGGGCATCACCGCGCTCGTCGGCCCGAACGGGCAGGGCAAGACGAACCTCGTCGAGGCGGTCGGGTACGTCGCGACGCTGGGCAGCCACCGGGTGCCCAGCGACGCGGCGCTCGTCCGCGCCGGGGCGGCGCGGGCGGTCGTGCGCGCCAAGGTCGTGCGCGAGGAGCGCTCGACGCTCGTCGAGATCGAGGTGACGCCGGGGCGCGCGAACCGGGCGCGCGTCAACGGCGGCTCCCCCGGGCGCGCGCGCGACGTGCTCGGCATCCTGCGGACCGTCCTGTTCGCCCCGGAGGACCTCGCGCTCGTCAAGGGCGACCCGGACGGCCGCCGCCGGTTCCTCGACGACCTGCTCGTGCAGCTCACGCCGCGGATCGCGGGCACGCTGACGGACTACGAGCGGGTGCTGCGCCAGCGGTCCGCCCTGCTGAAGTCGGCCGGCGCGGCGATGCGGTCGCGCGCGGGCGCGGACCTGCGCACGCTGGACGTCTGGGACGCGAAGCTCGCGCAGGCCGGCGCGCAGATCGTCGTCGCCCGCGAGGCACTCGTGGCGGCGCTGCGCCCGCAGGCCGCGGACGCGTACCGCCAGGTCAGCTCGGGGCAGGGCGAGCTGGAGATCGCGTACCGGTCGTCCCTCGACTCGGCGCTCGGGCGCGCGCAGGACGACGCCCCGGTCGTCGCACCCGCCGACGCGCCGGCCGCGACGGCCGAGCTCGTCGAGGCGCGCCTGCTCGAGGCGATGGGCCGGCTGCGGTCCAAGGAGGTCGAGCGGGGCGTCAGCCTGGTCGGCCCGCACCGCGACGACCTCGTCCTCACGCTCGGCGGGCTGCCGGCCAAGGGCTACGCGAGCCACGGCGAGTCGTGGTCGGTGGCGCTCGCGCTGCGGCTGGCGTCGTGGACGCTGCTCACGCACGGGTTCGACGACGCCGGCGGCTGGGCGGCGGACTGGGGTCCCGACGGCGAGCCGGTGCTCATCCTCGACGACGTGTTCGCGGAGCTCGACACCCGGCGGCGGGACCGCCTGGCGGAGCTCGTCGCGCCGGCGCGGCAGGTGCTGGTCACGGCGGCGGTGCCGCAGGACGTGCCGGAGCCGCTCGCGGGCGCGCGCGTGGACGTCATGGGCGGCGAGGTGTCGCGTGTCCTCTGACGGGCCCCGGCCCGGACGCACCTCCCGCGGCGACGCGGCCGACCCGGAGGACGCCGACGCCACGCTGCTGCCCCCGCCGACCGTGGTGCCGGACGGCGTGCCGGTGTCGGAGCTCGTGCCGCTGACGCCGCCGGAGCAGGTGGCCCGCACGGCCCTCGCGCGCGCGAAGGCGGCCGCCCGGGCGCGCGGGCTGCGTCCCGGTCAGGCGCCGCGCGGCACCGTCGCCTCGAGCGGCGCGGCACCCGGCCCGCGCGACCCGCAGCCGCTGTCGGTCTCGGCGGGCCGGCTCGCGCGCGACCTCGGGTGGGAACCCGGCCTGGTCGTCGGCGACCTGGTGCACCGGTGGGCGCACATCGTCGGGCCGCAGGTGGCGGAGCACTGCACGTACGAGTCGTTCGAGGCGGGGCTGCTCACGGTGCGGGCGTCGTCGAGCGCGTGGGCGGCGAACCTCCGCCTGCTCGCGCCGGCGATGCTGGCCCGGTTCGACGAGGCGCTCGGCCCGGGGGTCGTGGTGCAGGTGGACGTGCTGGGACCGGCGGGCGGCCACGGGTTCGGCCGCGGCCCGAAGCGCGTCCAGGGGCGCGGTCCGCGCGACACCTGGGGCTGAGCGGGCCGGCGCGAACCGACCCCAGCCGCGCACACCGGGATCGCGTCCACGGCATCGGCCGCAGGGTGCCGCGTTCCGGGGCGTCCACCAGGTAGACTGGAACGGTCAATGCAGGCGTCTGCGCGCCCTCCTGCGCGGCGAACTCCGCCCGCGCGGGGTGATCCGGTCTCCCGGTCGGTCGCAGCCGCTCTCGACGCGCATCGCGCGCGCAGACCTCTCGAGGAGACCCGCCGCCCGTGGCCGACCAGAGCACCCCTCGCGACACCGACGCGGACCACGGCGACGACGCCGCCCCCACCACGCCCGCTCGGGCAGGGGGCCCCGCACCCAACGGCGGGTCGTACGACGCGAGCGCGATCACCGTGCTGGAGGGCCTCGAGGCGGTGCGCAAGCGCCCCGGCATGTACATCGGCTCGACGGGCGCGCGCGGCCTGCACCACCTCGTCTACGAGGTCGTCGACAACTCCGTCGACGAGGCGCTGGCCGGCTACTGCGACACGATCGAGGTCACGCTGCTCGCCGACGGCGGCGTCCGCGTCACCGACAACGGCCGTGGCATCCCCGTCGCGATCCACCCCACGGAGGGTCGTCCGACCCTCGAGGTCGTCATGACGATCCTGCACGCCGGCGGCAAGTTCGGCGGCAGCGGCTACGCCGTCTCCGGTGGCCTGCACGGCGTCGGCATCTCGGTCGTCAACGCGCTCTCGCGGCGGGTGGAGTCCCGCGTCAAGCGTGACGGCTACGCGTGGGAGCTCGACTTCGCGGACGGCGGCCACCCGGTCGGCGAGCTGCGCCGCGGCGAGCCGACGGACGAGACCGGCACGAGCCAGACGTTCTGGGCGGACCCCACCATCTTCGAGACGGTGGACTTCGACTTCGAGACGCTGCGCTCGCGCTTCCAGCAGACGGCGTTCCTCAACAAGGGCCTGCGCATCACGCTGACGGACGAGCGGCCGCAGCACACCGGCACGGAGGACGAGGTCACGGACCCGGGCACGGCCGACCCGGGCGGGACGACCGACGGCACCACCGAGGCGCCGCAGGGCCGCAGCGTCACGTACAAGTACGACGGCGGCCTCGTCGACTACGTGACGCACCTGAACTCGGCGAAGAAGGTCGAGCTCGTGCACCCCGACGTCATCGAGATCACCGCGGAGGACACCGAGCGGCGCATATCGGTCGACATCGCGCTGCAGTGGACGAGCGCGTACAACGAGTCGGTGCACACCTTCGCGAACACGATCTCGACGACCGAGGGCGGCACGCACGAGGAGGGCTTCCGGGCGGCGATGACGTCGCTGATCAACCGGTACGCCCGCGACAAGAACATCATCAAGGAGAAGGACGAGAACCTCACGGGCGACGACATCCGCGAGGGCCTGACCGCCGTCATCTCCGTCAAGCTGGGCGAGCCGCAGTTCGAGGGGCAGACCAAGACGAAGCTCGGCAACACCGAGGCGAAGACGTTCGTGCAGCGCGCGGTCAACGAGCGGCTCGGCGACTGGCTGGACTCGCACCCGACCGAGGCGCGCGACGTCATCCGCAAGGCGATCCAGGCGGCGACGGCCCGCATGGCCGCCCGCAAGGCGCGCGAGGCGACCCGCCGCAAGGGCCTGCTCGAGTCCAACTCGATGCCCGGCAAGCTGCGCGACTGCCAGTCGAACAACCCCGCCGAGTGCGAGGTGTTCATCGTCGAGGGCGACTCCGCCGGCGGCTCGGCGGTGCGCGGCCGCAACCCGCGCACGCAGGCGATCATGCCGATCCGCGGCAAGATCCTGAACGTCGAGCGCGCGCGGCTCGACCGCGCCCTGGGCAACCAGGAGGTGCAGGCGCTCATCACGGCGTTCGGCACGGGCATCGGCGAGGACTTCGACGTCGCGAAGCTCCGGTACCACAAGATCGTGCTCATGGCCGACGCCGACGTCGACGGCCAGCACATCCGCACGCTGCTGCTGACGCTGCTGTTCCGCTACATGCCGGAGCTCATCACGCAGGGGTACGTCTACATGGCGCAGCCGCCGCTGTACCGGATCAAGTGGTCGAACGCGCCGCACGACTACGTGTACTCGGACCGTGAGCGGGACGCCGTCATCGCGGACGGGCGCGCGAACAACAAGCGCCTGCCCAAGGACAACGGCGTGCAGCGCTACAAGGGTCTGGGCGAGATGGACTACTCGGAGCTGTGGGAGACGACCATGTCGCCCGAGCACCGCACCCTCCTGCAGGTGACCCTCGACGAGGCGGCCGCCGCGGACGAGATCTTCTCGGTGCTCATGGGTGAGGACGTCGAGGCCCGCCGCGCGTTCATCCAGCGCAACGCCAAGGACGTGCGCTTCCTCGACATCTAGGCGCGACCCGCACCACCGCGCCCCCTGACCCCCGCGACACTGGAGTGACCCGCACGTGAGCGAGATTCCCGGCGAGATCGAGCACGGCCGCATCGACCAGGTCGACCTGCAGCTCGAGATGCAGCGCTCGTACCTCGACTACGCGATGGCCGTGATCGTCGGCCGCGCACTGCCCGACGTCCGTGACGGGCTGAAGCCGGTGCACCGCCGCGTCCTGTACGCGATGTACGACGGCGGCTACCGGCCGGACCGGCAGTTCTCCAAGTGCAGCCGCGTCGTCGGCGACGTCATGGGCAAGTACCACCCGCACGGCGACACGGCGATCTACGACGCGCTCGTCCGCCTCGTGCAGGACTGGTCGATGCGCTACCCGCTCGTGGCGGGCCAGGGCAACTTCGGCTCCCCCGGTGACGACCCGGCGGCCGCCCCGCGGTACACCGAGTGCAAGATGGCGCCGCTGGCCATGGAGATGGTCCGCGACATCGACGAGGACGCCGTCGACTTCCAGGACAACTACGACGGGCACACGCAGGAGCCGGTCGTCCTGCCGTCGCGGTTCCCGAACCTGCTGGTCAACGGCTCGGCGGGCATCGCCGTCGGCATGGCGACCAACATCCCGCCGCACAACCTGCGCGAGGTCGCGGCGGGCGTGCAGTGGTACCTCGAGCACCCGGACGCGACGCGCGAGGAGTTGCTCGAGGCCCTCCTCCAGCACATCAAGGGTCCCGACTTCCCGACGGGCGCGACGATCCTCGGCCGACGCGGCATCGAGGAGGCGTACCGCACCGGGCGCGGCTCGATCACCATGCGCGCGGTCGTCGAGGTCGAGGAGATCCAGAACCGGCAGTGCCTCGTGGTCACCGAGCTGCCGTACCAGGTGAACCCCGACACCCTGGCCAAGAAGATCGCCGACCTGGTCCGCGACAACAAGGTGCAGGGCATCGCGGACATCCGTGACGAGACGTCGGGCCGCGCCGGCCAGCGCCTCGTCATCGTGCTCAAGCGCGACGCGGTCGCCAAGGTCGTGCTGAACAACCTGTACAAGCACACGCAGCTGCAGGACACGTTCGGCGCCAACATGCTCGCGCTCGTCGACGGGGTGCCGCGCACGCTGAGCCTCGACGCGTTCGTGCGGCACTGGACCGCGCACCAGATCGACGTCATCCAGCGCCGCACGCGCTTCCGGCTGCGCCGCGCCGAGGAAGAGATCCACATCTACCGCGGCTACCTCAAGGCGCTCGACGCGCTCGACGAGGTCATCGCGCTCATCCGCCGCTCCCCCGACGCCGACACCGCGCGGACGGGCCTGATGGGGCTGCTGGAGATCGACGAGCAGCAGGCGCAGGCGATCCTCAACCTGCAGCTGCGCCGCCTGGCGGCCCTGCAGCGCCAGGAGATCCTGCAGCGGCACGCCGAGCTCGAGGCCCGGATCGTCGAGCTCACCCGGATCCTCGAGTCGCCGGTGCGCCAGCGCCAGATCATCAGCGACGAGATGACGACGGTCGTCGAGCGCTACGGCGACGAGCGCCGCACGACCATCCTCCCGTTCGACGGCGAGGTGAGCGTCGAGGACCTCATCGCCGAGGAGGACGTGGTCGTCACGATCACGCGTGGCGGCTACGCCAAGCGCACGCGGGTCGACTCGTACCGGGCGCAGCGCCGCGGCGGCAAGGGCGTGCGCGGCGCGCAGCTGCGCGAGGACGACATCGTCGACCACTTCTTCGTCACGACGACGCACCACTGGCTGCTGTTCTTCACGAACCTCGGCCGCGTGTACCGCGCCAAGGGCTACGAGCTGCCCGAGGGCGGCCGCGACGCCAAGGGCCAGCACGTCGCGAACCTGCTGGCGTTCCAGCCGGGTGAGCGGATCGCCCAGGTGCTCGACCTGCGGGACTACGAGCAGGCGGAGCACCTGCTGCTCGCGACGCGGCGCGGTCTGGTGAAGAAGACGCGCCTGACGGAGTACGACTCCAACCGCTCCGGCGGCGTCATCGCCATCAACCTGCGCGAGGACGAGGAGGGCCGGTCGGACGAGCTCGTGTCGGCACGCCTCGTCGACCCCCACCAGGACGTCATCCTCGTCTCGCGGCAGGGCCAGTCGGTGCGGTTCACCGCGTCCGACGAGGCGCTGCGGCCGATGGGTCGCGCGACGAGCGGCGTCACGGGCATGAAGTTCCGCGGTGACGACGACCTGCTCGCGATGGACGTCGTCCGCGAGGACGCCTACCTGTTCACCGTCACGCAGGGCGGCATCGCCAAGCGCACGGCCCTCACGGTGGAGAACTACCGCCAGCAGGGCCGCGGCGGCCTCGGCATCAAGGTCGCGAACCTGCCGGAGGCGAACGGCGAGCTCGTCGGCGCGCTCGTCACGGACGCGGACGACGAGGTGCTCGTCATCATGGAGCGCGGCAAGATCGTGCGCTCGGCCACGGCCGAGGTCAACGCGACCGGGCGCACCACGCAGGGCGTCATCTTCGCGAAGCCCGACGCCGGCGACCGGATCATCGCCGTCGCCCGGAACAGCGAGCGACACCTCGCGGACGTTGCGAGTACCGTGGACGGGAACGGCCAGGGCACCGACGGAGCCGACGGCAGCGGCACGGCGGCCGGCACCGTGCCGGACGCGACCGCGTCCGACACCTCCGGCGCGGAGCCGGACAGCGGTGACCGACCCGCGGAGGACGCATGACCGACACGCCCCCCTCGATCCCGCCGCGCAAGCGGCCCGCGTCGCCCACCACGGGCGCGAGCGGCCGCGGCGCGACGGGTGGTGCGACGACCACCGAGCGCACGTCGACGAAGCCCGCGACCGGGGCGCGCAGCACCGGGCCGACCGGTCCGCGCACCGGCGGTGCGACCGGCGGCGGCACGTCGGGGGGTTCGTCGACGAGGTCGTCGGCGGAGGGCCCCTCGCGTGAGGGCGTGACCACGGCGGGCGAGCCGCGAGCCGCGGACGCCGGCCCGGCCGACGGCACCCGTCGCGCCGACGCCGACCGCTCGACGGACGGCGCGCGCCCGGCGGACGCCGCCCGGCCCGCCGGCACGGCGGCGGACGACGACGGCACGCAGGAGCCGTCGCCCCTCGTCACGGCCGTCGACACGACGACCGTCTGGCTCAAGAAGGCGGCGGGTGCGACGAGCACGAAGCTGTCGCAGGCGTACTCCCAGCTGACCCGCCCGAGGACCGAGGACCCGCAGATGACGACCACGCCGGACGCCCCCGCGACCGCCGCCGCCGCGAGCACCGCGACGGCCCCTGCCGCGGGCGCCGCACCGCGGCCCACCGGTCCCACCACGGGCGCCACGGCGCGTCCCGCCACGGGGCGCATCCCGAGCGTCGGCGGCCCGCGCCGCGTGCGCCTGTCGGTGTCGCGCGTCGACCCGTGGTCGGTCATGAAGCTCGCGTTCCTGCTGTCCGTGGCGATCGGCATCATGATCGTCGTGGCCGCCGCCGTGCTCTGGTTCACGCTGGACGGCCTGCAGGTCTTCGCGCGCGTGGACGAGCTCATCTCGCAGGTCGCCGGGCCGGAGAGCACGCTCAACGTGCTCGACTACGTGTCGTTCCAGAAGACGATCTCGGCCGCCACGCTCGTCGCGGTGATCGACGTCTTCCTGCTGACGGCGCTCGCGACGATCGGCGCGTTCCTCTACAACCTCGTGGCGGCGCTGGTCGGCGGCGTGCACGTGACCATGACGGACGAGTGACGTCCGGCCGGGACACCGCCCGGCGCGCGCCCTCCCCGCCGGCCGCGGCCGGTTTGGGATCGGCCCCGCGCCTGGGGTAGTCTCGACCGTCGCACCCACCCGGTCGGCTCCTCGGAGCGTGCACGGGGGTTGCGAGACGGGCCTATAGCTCAGACGGTTAGAGCGCTTCCCTGATAAGGAAGAGGTCACAGGTTCAAGTCCTGTTAGGCCCACCACGCGTCGGACCCGCACGGGTCGCGTCCACCGGCACCACCCGAGACGGGGGATCCGATGAAGAAGCTCCTGCTGGTCGCCGCGGTCGCCGCGGTGGGGTACGCCGCCTGGCAGAAGTACGCGCAGGACCGCGACGAGCGCGACCTGTGGGCCGAGGTCACCGACACCTTCGAGTGACCGGCCGCTCCCACGGGAGCGATCCGCGGCCGACGCCGCACCGGGGGCCATGGCGCAATTGGTAGCGCACCTGCTTTGCAAGCAGGGGGTTAGGGGTTCGAGTCCCCTTGGCTCCACCACGCAGCCGCGACGACGCCCCCGCCCGGGTCCGGGACGGGGGCGTCGCCGTGTCCGCCGGTCACGTGTGCAGGTGCGTGCGCCAGTCGTCGGGCACCCGCTCTGCGGGACCGGGCACGGCCTGGTCCTCCGGCCGGCTCTGCGGCGGCGCGAGGGCCGGCCCGCGGGCGTAGTCCTGCGACGCGTAGTCCCAGAACCAGTCCTCGCCGGGCTCGAACGAGCGCACCACCGGGTGGCCGGTGGCCCGCCAGTGCGCGGTCGCGTGCTGCGACGGCGAGGTGTCGCAGCAGCCGACGTGCCCGCAGGCGGCGCAGCGGCGCAGGTGCACCCACCAGCCGCCGGCAGCGTCGCACTCGAGGCAGCCGGTGCCGCTGGGCGGGGCGGTGGGGTCGATCGCGTCGACGGTCATGACGGGTGCACCTCCGGGTCCTCGGGGCTGGTGTCGGTGCGCGTGTCGGGGCGGGCGTACGGCAGCCGCACGAGGAAGCGGGTGTCCCCCGGCGACGAGCGGACCCGGAGGTCGCCGTGGTGCTTGCCGACGACGATCCGCCACGCGATGTCGAGGCCGAGCCCGGTGCCGGACCCGACGGGCTTGGTGGTGAAGAAGGGCTCGAAGACGCGGTCGACGACGTCGGGCGGGATGCCGGGGCCGGTGTCGGCGACCTCGACCTCGAGCCAGTCCTCGACGCGCCGCGTCGTCACCGTCAGGGTGCCGGTGCCGTCCATGGCCTGCGCGGCGTTGTCGACGAGGTTCGTCCAGACCTGGTTGAGCTCGGCGCCGTACGCGTGCACGGGCGGGAGCGTGCGGTCGTAGGCCCGCACGACCGTGATGCCGTCCAGCCGCCGGTCGAGCATGGTCAGCGTCGCGTCGAGCAGCTCGTGCACGTCGAGCTCGCGGTCGGGCGCGCGGCCGATCTGCGAGTACTGCTTGGCGGCGCCGACGAGCGTGGAGATGCGCGTGGTGGCGTCCTCGACGTCGTTCATCAGCTGCTCGGTCTCGAGGGCGTAGGCGAGCCAGCGCACGGTGCCCTCCAGCACCTCGGGCGCGACCGCCGCCGCGACGGCGTCCAGCCACGCCGGGTCGAGCCCCGCGGTGACGAACGTCGACGCGAGCTCCCAGGGCGTGCCGACGTCGTGCGCGTCCAGCCAGCCGGTCAGCGCGTCCTCGGCGTCGGCACGCGCGAGCGCGCCCGGCGGCGGCGGCGCGCCCGGCGCGCGCGTCTTCGCGAGCGACTCCACCGCCTGCTCCTGCAGGTCGACGAGCGTGGCGAGCGTCGTGGCGTCGTACGGGCCGGACGCGATGAGCGCCAGCTTGTGCCGCATGCCCGCGACGCGCTCGCGCAGCGCGGCGGTGGCTCGCCCGGCCGCCGCGGCGGGGTTGTTCAGCTCGTGCGTGAGGCCGGCCGACAGCGCGCCGAGCGCGAGCAGCCGCTCGCGCTGGTTGACCGCCTGCTGCGTCACCCGCTGCCCCGTGGCGAGGCCCTCCAGCAGGTGCACGGCCATGGGGAACCACCGCGTCATGAGCGTCGCGAAGTCCGCCGACGGCAGCGCGTAGAAGCGCGACGGCCGCAGCACCCGCATCGTGCTCGGGTAGACCTGGGGTGCACCCTCGCGCAGGTACGCCGCCCACGCGCCGCCGTACACGCCGCGCTGCGACGTCCGGGAGATCTCGACGTCGTCGGCCCCGACGCGCCGCTCGAGCGCGACCGAGCCCTCGAGCAGCACGTAGAACCACGCGGCCGGCTCACCCTCGCCGTACAGCCTGCCGGGGTCGCGCCGCTCGACGTGCCCGTGCGTGCACAGCCAGTGCAGCTGCTCGTCGGTGAGGCCCTCGAAGAGGAAGAGGGAGCGCAGCTCGGCGACGTCGCAGGGCTCGGCGTCAGCCGGTGGACGCGCGTCGGGGGACGGCGACGTCGGCGTCGTCCCCGCGCCCGCGCTCACCGCTCCCCCAGGTACCGGTGCACGAGCATGACGGCCATCGCACCCTCGCCCACGGCGGACGCGACGCGCTTGGCCGACTCCGCCCGCACGTCGCCCGCGGCGAAGACCCCGGGCACGCTCGTCTCGAGGTGGTAGGGCGGGCGGTCGAGCGGCCAGCCGGCGGGCGGGTGCCCGTCGACGAGCAGGTCGTGACCCGCGCGCAGGAACCCGCGCGCGTCGCGCTCGACGGTGCCGTCGAGCCAGTCGGTGAGCGGTGCGGCGCCGATGAACACGAAGAGGAACGCCGCGGCGACCGACTCCTTCTCCCCCGTGTCGACGTCCCGGAGCACGAGCCCCTCGAGGTGCTCGTCACCGACCGCGTCGACGACCGTCGTGCGGGTGCGCACCGTGACGCGCGGGTGCGCCTCGATCTGCTCGACGAGGTAGTGCGACATCGACGCGGCCAGGCCGTCGCCGCGCACCACGAGGGTCACGGACCGCGCCTCCCGCGCCAGGAACAGGGCCGCCTGCCCCGCGGAGTTCGCGCCGCCGACCACGTGCACGTCCTGGTCCCGGCACGCCGCCGCCTGCGTGAGCGCGGACCCGTAGAAGACGCCGCGCCCGGCGAGGGCGGCGACGCCCGGGCCGTCGAGCTCGCGGTACGCGACGCCGTTGGCCAGCACCACCGCGTGCGCGGCGACCGTGCTGCCGTCCCCGAACCGCACGGCCCGTGCGGATCCGTGCACCTCGAGCCCCACGACGTCCCGGGCCATGACGATCTCCGCGCCGAACCGCTGCGCCTGGCGCCGCGCCCGCTCGGTGAGCTGCGCGCCCGACAGGCCGTCCGGGAAGCCGAGGTAGTTCTCGATCCGCGCGCTCTGCCCCGCCTGCCCGCCGGTCGCCGTGCGCTCGACGAGCGCCGTCCGCAGCCCTTCCGACGCGCCGTACAGGGCCGCGCTCAGCCCGGCCGGGCCGCCGCCGACCACGACGAGGTCGTAGAAGTCCGACGCCGGCTCGACCGACAGGCCCACACGCGCGGCCAGCCCGGCGTCGTCCGGCGCCACGAGCACGTCCGCGTCCGCCGTGACCACGACCGGCAGCCGTTCCCCGTCGACGCCGGCCGCCTCGAGGATCCGCTGCCCCTCCGCCGACTCGACCGCGTACCACCGGTACGGCACCTGGTTCCGGGCGAGGAACTCCCGCACCTGTGACGAGCGCGCCGACCACCGGTGGCCGACGACCTTGGGCCCCTGCACCGCGGGCGGCGCGGCGTCGCGCCACGCCTCGAGCTGCGCGTCGAGCACCGGGTACAGCTTCTCCTCCGGCGGGTCCCACGGCTTGAGCAGGTAGTGGTCGAGGTCGACGACGTTGACGGCGTCGATGGCCGCCGCGGTGTCCGCGTAGGCGGTGAGCAGCACGCGCCGCGCGACGGGGAAGAGATCCATCGCCTCCTCGAGGAACTCGATGCCGCTCATGCCCGGCATCCGCTGGTCGGCCAGCAGCACCGCGACCTGCTCGCCGCGCAGCTTCAGCTCGCGGCACGCCGCCAGGGCCTCCGTGCCGGACTCGGCACGCACGACCCGGTACCGCTCGCCGTAGCGCCGGCGCAGGTCGCGCGCGACGGCGCGGGACACGCCCGGGTCGTCGTCCACGGTGACGAGCGCCGCACGCGGCGACGGGTCGGTGGTGGTCGGCACGGGCATCTCCCGGTGGCGGGTGCGGTCACGGGTACGGGGTCGCGGGTGGTGCACCGCACACTCTGCCGCCGCGGCGACGTGCTGCACAGCCCCCGGCCGGCGTCAGGACGCCGCGGACAGCCCCAGCTGGTCGCGCAGCGCCTCGACGCCCTCCATCTCGACGTCGAGCCGCAGGTCGTCGCGGCGTGCGTCCCAGTCGGCGCGGTCCAGCACGTAGAGGCGGCTCTCGACGGCACCGCCCTCGCGGGCCTGGTGCAGCACGCCGTTGGGGCGGTAGCCGATCTTGCGCGTGACGCCCGACGAGCCGGGGTTGTCGACGAACGCCGACGTCGTCGCGTGCTCCGCGCCGAGGCCCTCGAACAGCAGGTGCAGGATGAGCAGCCGCATGCGCGTGCCGATGCCCTTGTGGTGGTGCTCGAGGCCGAGCCACGAGCCCGTCTCGGCGCTGCGCGTCACCGCGAAGTCCTTCGCGTACATGCCCTGGGTGCCGACGGGCACGCCGTCGTGCAGCACCGCGAGCTCGATCGCCCAGTCGGCGGGGGTCGTGCGCTGGCGCAGGCCCCACTGGTACGTCATGACGCTGCGGGCCACCTGCACGGGCGTGCCGCGTGTCCACGGCACGAGGAAGGGCATGTAGTCCGGCGGGTGCACGCCGCGGGCGGCGAGGCGCGCGAGGTCGAGCAGCGTGCGGTCGTCCGGGGCCCGCAGCTCGAGGTCCCCGCTGCGGACGCGGACACCCAGCAGCGGCCAGATCTCGACGTCGGTCAGCGGGGGCGCGTCCTGCTCGGGAGCCGTCACCCGCGCAGCGTCGCGGGTCGCCCGGCGCCCGGTCAACCGGCTTCCCGTGCCACGAGGGCGCCGCACGTGACGTGCGGCGCCCTCGTCGTGCGTCCTGACCGCCCCCGCGTCGGACGCACGCACCGCCGGCGGGCTCACGGGATGTGCCCGGGCGGTGGTGGTTCGGCCCCGACCCGGCGACTCGGTGGTCGAGCCGGACCGGGGCCCGTCGGTGCCCCTCAGCCCACGGTGCAGGCCGTGCCGTTGACCGTGAAGGCCGTCGGCGCGGCGGTCTGGCCGGTGTGCGCCCCGTTGAAGCCGAGCTCCACGGACGCGCCCGGGGCGAGGGTCGTGTTCCACGCGGCGCCGGTGGCCGTGACGCGCGTGCCCGCCTGCGCCCACGTCGCGGACCAGCCCTGCTGGAGGGTCTGGCCCGCCGGCAGGTCGAACGCGAGCGCCCAGGTCAGGGGCGCGGAGCCCGTGTTGGTCAGCCGGACGGTCGCCGTGAAGCCGCTGCTCCAGCTGTTCGCCGAGTACCGGACGGCGCACGTCCTGGGGGACGTAGTGGGCGTGGGCGTGGGCGTCGCGGTCGGCGTCGGCGTCGGCGTCGGCGTCACCGTCGGCGTGGGCGTCACGGTCGGCGTGGGCGTCACGGTCGGCGTGCCCGTGGGCGTCGGTGTGGGAGTCGACGTCCCGTCCGGGACCGTGCCCCACACCAGGCGACCCGCCTCGTGCAGCGTGATCGCCGCCGTCTTCACCGGGTCACCCGTGGCGGGCAGACCGGCGAAGGACGGGTCGTTCGCCGCGTTCCACGACGCTCCCCCGCTGACCCGGAACTGGATCTCGCGGCGGTGCTGCGACTGGCCGCCCGGGTGGATGTCCTGCCCGGCGCACCGCAGCTCGGCGTAGTACAGGTTCCCGCCGGCGTGCTTCACCGCGTTCGTCTGCGTGCCGCACTCGCTGTAGTTCGTCGAGACGGTGAGCCCCGACGCCGGGTCCGACCCGTCGAGCGTGAACCAGTAC
>JAPSIR010000043.1:9107-18612 GCA_031178625.1 Cellulomonas sp. | reverse complement strand
GCCGCGGGCATCGCGAACGTCGCGGTCGCGGTCGTCCTGGCCCTCGGGTGGTGGCGGCCGACCACCACGTGGCTGGGCGTGCTGGGCAACGGCGCGTCCGTGCTCGGGTACGCGTCGGTCGTGGCGGTGGGCAGCCCCGCGGGGGCCGTGGCCGCCGGTGCGCTGGTGGGCCTCGGGCAGGGCGCCTTCCTGGCGGCGATCGTGCCGACCGTCGGCGCGCTCCTCGACGAGCAGGACCGCCGGGCCGTCTTCGCCCTGCGGTACGCGGTGCTGAACGGCACCCTCGCGGCCGGGGCGATGGTGACGGGGCTGCTGACGCTGGTCGTCCCGCCCGAGCGCCTGCTGGTGTGGCTGTTCCCCGTCACGGCGGCGGGCTACCTGCCGCTGGTCGTCCTGCAGGTCCGGCTGCGCCACGAGGTCGCGCGTGCGGAGGCGCTCGCGACGGCGGCGGACGCGGCGGACGCGGACGGTCACGGGCGCACCGGGGCGCGCTGGTCGCCGCTGCGGCTGGTGCGCGCGTGCGCGTGGCTCATCGCCCTGCAGCTCGTGGCCTACCTGGTCGGGTTCAGCCAGTTCGAGTCGACGGCGCCGCTGGCGGTCGACCGGCTGCTGGACGTGCCGCTCGTGTGGGTGTCGGTCATGCTCGGCGTCAACACGGCGTCGATCGTCGTGCTGCAGGCGCCGGTCACGCGGCTGCTGGGCCGCTTCCCGGTCCGCACGGGCCTGCGCGTGACGATGCTCGCGTGGGCGGCCGCCTACCTGCTGCTCGCGGCGACCGCGCACGCGACGACGCCAGTCGTGGTCGGGGGGCTGCTCCTCTTCGCGGTGCTGTTCGCCCTCGGTGAGTGCGCCTACTCGTGCACGTTCCACCCGTGGTTGCTCGCGACCGTCCCGGAGCGGGAGCTGGTGCGTGCGACGGCGACCGCCAACTCGATGATGGGCGTCGGCCTGGCGGGCGGGCCGCTCCTGGGCGTCGCCCTGGTGCAGACCGGTGCCGTGCCGCTGTGGACGGTGCTCGCCGGGCTGGCGGTGGTCGGGTCGTTCGTCGCGCTCGGCGCGCCGGGCCGCACGGACCTCGCACCCGAGCCGGCCCGCGCGGGGCCGGCCGGGGCCGGGCGCCGGTGGGCCGTCAGTCGCCCGCGGGCGCGGCGCTGAGCTCCGCCTGCCACTCCCCGACGCAGCCCTCGGGACGGAACCCGAGCGCGACGTTGATCGCGAGCATCCAGCTGTTCTCCTCGGCGTTCCACGTGCTGATGCGCCGCACGGCCGGGCGCTCGCGCGCCAGCAGGTCGAGCTGCGCGATCTTCACGAGCATCCCGAGCCGGCGGCCGCGGTGCTCCTTCAGCACGAGCGTGTCGCCCTGCCACACGAACTCGTCGCTGTGCCCGGGCACCTGGAACGACGAGAACGCGGCGAGCCGGCCGGTCGGCACGTGCTCGACGGCCGACGTCAGCAGGTGCTCGCCGCGGCCGAGGACCTGCCGCTCGGTGGTGCGGATGCGCTCCGCGTCCCAGCGGTCCTCCTCGAGGTCGAGACCGCCGAGCGGGACGTCGGTGCTCATGCGGGTGTTGAGCAGCGCGAACTCGTCGACCCACGCGTCGGGGCACGTGTCCGTCCACTGCACGACGCGGTAGTCCGCACCCGCCCGCTCGAGCGCGGCCGCACGCTCCCGGGCGAGCACGTCGGCGGCGACCGGCAGGTGCAGGCGCGAGTGCCGCACGACCTGCTCGAGCCGCCACCCGCGGGCCTGCGCCCACCGCACCGACGGGTCGCCGGCGGGGACGCGGCCCGACCCGGTCGGTGCCGAGAGGGCGCCCGGGCCGGCGGGCGGCTCGGTGGCGTGGTCCGTCTCGGCGACGAGCTTGGTGCGGCCGTCGCCGCGGGCGAGCCCGAGCGCCGCGGCGTGCAGGGCGCCGCCGATGCCGCGCCCGCGGTGCCCCGGCAGCACCCCGATGTCGGCGTACCCCGTGTGCGTGTTCTCCTGCAGCGGCAGGTCGAGGCGCGCGTACCCGACGACGCGGTCCGGGTCGCCCTCGTCGCCGTCGGCCAGAGCCACGACGCGCCGGCGACGCGTGTACCGCTGGTGCGCCAGGTCGGCGAGCTCCTCGCGCTCCGTGCCCGCGAAGTCGTCCGAGCCCCACTCGGCGCGGATGACCGCGTTGCGCGCCCGGACCATGCCGGCGACGAGCCAGGCGTCGGCGTCCTCGCGCGTGACGGCGAGCGGCAGCTCGCGCAGCGTCCAGGTGGTGGTGGAGCCGTCCATGGTCGCCACTGTCCTCGCGCCCGGCCGCCGCCGTCGACGCATTTGCGCGACCCGTCGGCCGGCCCGGGTGCGGCGGGGACGTGGCAGGGTGTCGGCGCCGGGGCGGGCTAGGGTGCGCCGGTGGTGTGGCTCGAGGTCGTCGGATGGGCCGGCTCGGTGCTGGTCGTGCTCTCGCTCATGCAGGCGCGTGTGTGGCGCTTCCGCGTGATGAACCTGGTGGGGTCGCTGCTCGCGACCGGGTACAACGCGGTGTTCGGGATCTGGGCGTTCGCGGCGATGAACGGCGCGATCTCGGTCATCAACGTGTACTGGCTGTGGCGGCTGCGCCGAGAGCGCGACGACGCGCGCGTGTACGCGGTCGTCGCGGTCGCACCGGACGACGCGTACCTGCGGCACGTGCTGGCGGTGCACGCGGACGACGTCGCCCGGCACCGCACGGTGCCCGCCCTCGACGTCGACCCCGGGGACGGCGAGGAGCTCGCGTTCCTCGTCGTGCGCGGCGACGAGACGGTCGGCGTGGTGCTGGTCCGCGACTCGGGAGGCGGCACCGGCGTGGTGCTGCTCGACTGGGTCACGCCGCGGTTCCGCGACTTCACGCCCGGGGAGTTCGTGTACCGCGGCACGGACGTGTTCGCGGCGCACGGCCTGCGGCGGCTCGTGGTGCCGACGGCGCCGCCGGGCTCGGCGCCGTACCTCGAGCGCGTCGGGTTCCGACGTGCCGAGGGTGAGGCGTGGGAGCGGACGGTGGTCGCCGCCTGACGCCTGCGCGGGATGGCGTACGGACGCCCGCGCGCTAGAGTTCGGGCACCCGAACTTCTGGAGGAGCCGTGGCCGCGCCCGCCGTCGACCAGCCGAGCCCGCCGACGCGGCCCGGGCGCCCGCGCCGCGGCGTGCCCGTGCTGCTCGGGCCGGCGTTCGTCGCCGCCGTCGCCTACGTCGACCCGGGCAACGTCGCCGCCAACCTCACCGCCGGCGCCCGGTACGGGTACCTGCTGCTGTGGGTGCTCGTCGCCGCGAACCTCATGGCCGTGCTCGTGCAGTACCAGTCGGCGAAGCTCGGGCTCGTCACCGGCGAGTCCCTGCCCGGCGTGCTCGGCCGACGGCTGCGGCGCGGCCCGCGCCTGGCGTTCTGGCTGCAGGCGGAGCTGGTGGCGGCGGCCACGGACGTCGCGGAGGTGGTGGGCGGTGCGATCGCCCTGCACCTGCTGTTCGGCGTCCCCCTGCCGCTGGGCGGGCTGATCGTGGGCGTGGCGTCGATGGTGCTGCTGGTCACGCAGGACCGGTTCGGCCAGCGGCGGTTCGAGGCCGTCGTCGTCACCCTGCTCGGCATCATCACCGTCGGGTTCCTCTGCGGGCTCGTGGCCGACCCGCCGGACGCGGGCGGCGTCCTCGGCGGGCTCGCGCCGCGGTTCGCGGGCACCGACTCCGTGCTCCTCGCGGCAAGCATGCTCGGCGCGACCGTCATGCCGCACGCCATCTACGTGCACTCCGCGCTCGTGCGCGACCGGCACGGGCACGCGCCCGCCGGCGAGGGCCGCCGGCTCCTGCTGCGGGCCACCCGCTGGGACGTGGCCACCGCGCTCGCGGTCGCCGGCGCCGTGAACATCGGCCTGCTGCTCCTGGCCGCCGCCGGCCTGCAGGGCACCGAGGGCACCGACTCCATCGAGGGCGCGCACGGCGCCATCGTCGACGCGCTCGGCCCCGGCATCGGCGTCGCCTTCGCGGTCGGGCTGCTCGCCTCGGGCCTCGCGTCGACGTCGGTCGGCGCCTACGCCGGCGCGGCGATCATGGAAGGGCTCATCCGCAAGCGCGTGCCGATCCTCGTGCGTCGCGCCGTGACGATCGTGCCGGCCGTCCTGCTGCTCGCCCTCGGGGCGGACCCCACGTGGACGCTCGTGCTCAGCCAGGTCGTGCTCAGCTTCGGCATCCCGTTCGCGCTGGTCCCGCTCGTGCGGCTCGGCCGCGACGCGCGCGTCATGGGCGCCGACCGCAACGGCCCGTGGCTGCAGGCCGTGCTGTGGGTGGTCGTGTCCCTCGTCGTCCTGCTCAACCTGGCGCTGCTCGTGCTGCTGGTCACGGGCTGAGCGCGTCGACGTCCGCGGCGACGTCGGCGGGCGTCTCGGCCGCCGCGCGCGCCGCCGCCAGCCGCTCCGCGAGGTGGGTGCGCTCGGCGGTGTCGGGCACCAGCGCGAGCGCCCGCCCCAGCTCCGCGGCCGCCTCCGGGGCCCGGCCCGCGCGCAGCAGCAGCTCGCCGCGCACCGCCGGCAGCCGGTGGTGGTGCGCGAGCACGTCGTCGAGGCCGTCGAGCAGCGCCAGCCCCGCCTCCGGCCCGACGCCCTCGGCGACCGCGACGGCACGCGCAAGCCGCACGACGGGCGACGCGGTCCGTCGCTCGAGCGCCGCGTAGAGCCCGGCGACGACGTCCCACCGCGTCTGCGCGGCCGTCGGCGCCGACGCGTGCTCCGCCGCCACGAGCGCCTGCAGGCGGTGGTCCTCCGCGAGGCCGTCGAGCGGCGGCAGGGCGCGCACGAGCGCGAGTCCCTCGGCGATCTCGTGCGCATGCCAGCGGGAGCGGTCCTGGTCGGGCAGCAGGACGATGCGGCCGTCGGCGTCCACGCGCGTGTCGCGCCGCGAGTGCTGCAGCAGCATGAGCGCGAGCAGCGCGCGCAGGCCCGGGCGCCCGCCGAGCAGCGCGTCGAGCGCACGCGTGAGCCGGATCGCCTCGTCGGCGAGGTCGACGCGCAGCCCACCGGGCGCGGCGGCGGGCTGGTAGCCGGCCGTGAAGACGAGGTACAGCACGGTCGCGACCGCGTCGACCCGCTCCTCGAGCCGGTCCGCGTCCGGCACGGAGAACGGGATGCCGGAGGTCGCGAGCCGCTTCTTCGCGCGCGTCAGCCGCGCCGACATCGCGGTGTGCTGCACCAGCTGCAGCCGCGCGATGTCCGCCGTGCCGAGGCCGACGACGAACCGCAGGGTCAGCGCGACGCGGTCCGCCGGGGCGAGGGCCGGGTGGCAGCACGCGAGGATCAGCCGCAGCTGCTCGTCGGCGACGTGCGCGCCCGGGTCGACGACGCCGGCGGCCAGTGCGCGCATCTGCGCGTCGACCACCATCAGCGGCTCCTTGCGCCGGTGCACGGCCTGCGTGCGGAGCCGGTCGAGCACCCGGCGCCGGGCCGCCGTGAGCAGCCAGGCGCCGGGGCTCGCCGGCACGCCGTCGACGGGCCAGGTGCGCGCCGCCGCCTCGAACGCGTCCGCGGCGCCATCCTCCGCCAGGTCGGGGCTCGCGAACTGCCCGACCAGCAGCGCGACCACGTGCGACCAGTGCGCGCGCCACGCGTCGGCGAGCGCGGCGTCGACGGCCGTGCGGCGGCGTCCGTCAGGCACGGGTGCCCGTCACGCGTCCTCGGTGTACGGCACGACGGGCCGGATCTCCACCGTCCCGCCGTCCATGATGATCGGCACGAGCGCCTGGAGACCCGCGAGGTCGGCGGTGCGGATCAGGTAGTACCCGCCGAGCTGCTCGACGGTCTCGCTGTACGGCCCGTCGACCACCTCCCACCCGTCCGCCCCCGGTCGCACGAGCGTCGACGTCCGTGCGGTGTCGAGCTCCTCGCCGCCGAGGATCTCGTGCCCGCCCTCGACGCAGGCCTTCGAGAAGCGGTCGTGGTCGGCGAAGGCGGCGGTGCGCTGCTCGGGCGTCGCGTTCACCCAGGGGGTCTCGTCGCCCCACAGCAGCACGAGGTACGTGCGTGCGTCTGCCATGGCGGTGTCCTCTCGTCGCAGGGCACCCACTGTGCCCGTCACGCACCCTGACGCGCGAGGGTGCCGGATTTCGACAACCCGCCGCGGCCGGGCGGCTCGCGCTGCGGCCGCCGCGCGCCCGACCTAGCGTGGCAGGACCGCACCCCACCCGAAGGAGCGAGAGACATGCCCGACACCGACCTCACCGGCCGCCGCGTGCTCGCCGTCGTCACGAACTACGGCGTGGAGCAGGACGAGCTGGTCGTGCCCGTGCGGCACCTGCGCGACGCGGGCGCCCAGGTCGACGTCGCCGCCGTCGAGGACGGGCCGATCCAGACGCTGGTCGGCGACAAGGACCCCGGCGAGTCGGTCGACCCCGACACCGTGCTGTCCGCCGTCGACGCGTCCGGCTACGACCTCCTGCTGCTGCCCGGGGGCACCATCAACGCCGACAACCTGCGCCTGCAGGACGACGCCCCGGCGCTCGTCAAGGAGTTCACGTCCGACGGTCGCCCCGTCGCGGCGATCTGCCACGGCCCGTGGGCGCTCGTCGAGGCCGGCGTGCTCGAGGGCAAGACGCTCACGTCGTACCCGTCGCTGCGCACGGACGTGCGCAACGCCGGCGGCGAGTGGGTCGACCGGTCGGTGGTGAGCGACGACGCCGGCGGGTGGACGCTGATCACGTCCCGCACGCCCGACGACCTCGACGACTTCCTCGGCGCGGTCGACGCCGCGCTCGCCGGCGCCGTGTCGGACGCCTGACCAGCACCGACGCCGGGGAGACGGACAATACGGATATCCGTCACCCCGGCGTCACAGGAAGGGACCGGGCCGGTTAGCGTCACTGCATGGTGAACCACAGCGGCCCCCGCGCGGTGGAGCAGGAGCGTCTCGCGGCGGTCCACGAGCTCGGTCTCCTGGATACCCCGCCCGAGGAGCGCTTCGACCGCGTCGTGCGGCTCGCGCAGCAGCTCTTCGGCGTGCCGACGGCGTACGTGTCCCTCGTCGACCGCGACCGGCTCTTCTACAAGGCGAAGGTCGGCCTCGACCTGCTCGAGGCACCGCGCGACACGTCCTTCTGCCGGCTGACGATCGAGGACGGGGGCACGCTGGTCGTCGAGGACGCGTCCGCCGACCCGCGTTTCACGACCAACCCGTGGGTCGTCGACGACCCCGGCCTGCGGTTCTACGCGGGCCACCCGCTGGCGGCGGGCGGCCACCGCGTGGGCACCCTCTGCCTGGTCGACAACCGGGCGCGCGAGTTCGGGCCCGCGGACCGCGCGCTGCTGCGCGACCTCGCGGCGTGGGTCGAGGAGGAGCTGGCCGTCGTCGAGGAGCTCGAGCGGGCGGCGCACGTGCAGGCCGGGCTGCTGCCGGCGGCACCGCCCCGCCTCGACGGCTGGGAGGTCGCCGGGGCGTGCCTGCCGGCGCGCGGGGTCGGCGGGGACTTCTACGACTGGGCGCCGACGCCGACGGGCGTGACGGTGTCGATCGCCGACGTCATGGGCAAGGGCATGGGCGCCGCGATCATCGCCGCGACGGTCCGGGCGGTCCTGCGCGCGGCGTCCCGGCGCGGGCAGGTGGAGGACGCCGTCGCGGCGGCCGAGGAGGCGCTCGCGTCGGACCTGACGCA
The DNA here is from genome assembly GCA_031178625.1 of Cellulomonas sp. Lineage (GTDB taxonomy): Bacteria > Actinomycetota > Actinomycetes > Actinomycetales > Cellulomonadaceae > Cellulomonas. The sequence goes on along the minus strand of JAPSIR010000043.1, from coordinate 10,975 downwards.
GACCGCGACGTTCGCGACCCTGCTGCACGCGCACGTCGAGGCGGCGACGGGTGAGGTCACGTACGTGGACGCGGGCCACGGCCTGTCCGCGGTGGTGCGCGCCGACGGTGCCGTGGAGCGCCTCCTCGCCGACGGCCCGCCGCTCGGCTTCCTGCTCGACGTGACCCCCGGTGACGCGGGCCGCGACGCGCAGCGGCTGACGCTCGGCCACGGAGACCTGCTGCTCGCCGTGAGCGACGGTGTGGTGGACGCGCTCGGCGGCGACGTCGCGGTCATGGACGACGTCGCAGCGGCCGCCGTCGGTGCCGCGAGCGCCGCCGACGCGGTCGAGCGCGTGCTGGCCCTCGCCGCGCGCAGCGGCGCACGCCCCGACGACATCACCGTCGTCGTCGTGCGGCGGCAGGACGCGGCGTGAGGCGCGAGCTGGGCCTGCGCATCGTCATCACGCTCACGCTGGTGCTCGGCCTCAACTACACGGTGTGGCGGTGGCTGGAGTCGGTGAACTGGTCGGCGTGGTGGATCGCCGTGCCGCTGGTGCTCGCGGAGACGTACTCGTTCATCGACGTCACGCTGTTCGGCATCACGATGTGGCGGGCCAAGCAGCGCGACGACCCCGGGCCGCCGCCCGACGGCGTGACGGTCGACGTCTTCATCACCACGTACGACGAGCCCGTGCCGCTCGTCGCGCGCACCGCCGAGGCAGCGCGGGACATCCGGTACCCGCACCGCACGTGGGTGCTCGACGACGGCGCCCGGCCGGAGATGCGGGCGGAGGCAGAGCGCCTCGGGGTCGGCTACCTCGTGCGCGGCGAGGACTGGGCCGACCGGCCGCGGCACGCCAAGGCGGGCAACCTGAACAACGCGCTCGCGCTCACCGAGGGCGAGCTCGTCCTCGTGCTCGACGCCGACCAGATCCCGCTGCCCGAGATCCTCGACCGGACGGTGGCGTACTTCGACGACCCGCAGGTCGCGCTCGTGCAGACGCCGCAGTGGTTCACGAACGTGCCCGACGCCGACCCGCTCGGCAGCCAGGCACCGCTGTTCTACGGGCCCATCCAGCAGGGCAAGGACGGCTGGAACGCGGCGTTCTTCTGCGGGTCGAACGCGATCCTGCGCCGGGACGCGCTCATGCAGCTCGGCATCGTCGGCTACGTCCGCGAGACCGAGCGGACCGTGCGCTCGGCGCTGGTCACCTCGCGCCGGGTGCTCCAGCGCGCCCGCCGCCGGGCGGACGACCCGCGCGTCGCGGCCGCCCTCGACGAGGTGGCCCGGGCCGGCACGGCGGCCCTGCGCAACCTCGACGCGGGGGAGCCGATCGCCGACGTCACGTACGCGTTCCAGCGCCGTGTGGACGAGGTGTCCGGGTCCGTGGTGGCCGCCGACATGGCGGCGATCCGGGCCGACCTGGAGGCGCTGGGCGAGCTGGCGCCCGCGCTGCCGGGTGGCGGCGGTCCGGGTGACGGCCCCGGTGCCGGTGCCGGTGCCGGTGCTGGTGCCGGTGCGCCGGACGACGCCGGCCGCGCGACCGCCGTCGTCGACGACGACGCGCTCGCCGTCCTCTCCGCGCGCGAGTGGTCGCCGCTCGGTGCGCTCGCGTCGGTGCGGGCGCTGCTGCGCGCGGTGGACGTCGACCGGCCGGACGAGGCGCAGGTGGTCATGCCGGTCGCGACGCTGTCGGTGACGGAGGACATGGCCACCGCGATGCGACTGCACGCGCTCGGCTGGAAGACGGTGTACCACCACGAGACGCTCGCCCACGGGCTCGCCCCCGAGGACCTCGGGACGATGATCACGCAGCGCCTGCGCTGGGCGCAGGGCACCATGCAGGTGTTCCTGCAGGAGAACCCGCTGACCGTGAAGGGCCTGCG
>JAPSIR010000043.1:0-9007 GCA_031178625.1 Cellulomonas sp. | reverse complement strand
CCGCAGGGGCGGCTGACGATGGTCACGGCGGGGGAGCTCAAGACCGAGGTCGACCGTGTGGTCGACGCGGGCGACGCGGTGGTGGTGGTCGACCTGACGGACACCTCGTTCATGGACTCGTCCGGGCTGGGCGCGCTCGTCGGCGGCCTGCGCCGGGCGCGCGCCGCGGGCGGCGACCTGCGGATCGCGTGCGCGGGGGCCCAGGTCATGACGGTGCTGCGCCTGACCACCATGGACCGTGTGCTGCGGCCCTACGGCAGCGTCGAGGACGCGGTCGGTGCCGCCTGACGCGCACGTCGACGTGACGCTGGACGGCGAGGGTGCCGCCGTCGTCCTCGACCGTGTCCACGACGCGCTCGAGGGGCTGTGGCGGGACGCGGGCGACGTGTCGGAGGTGGACCGCATCGCCGTGGAGACGGCGCTGGTCGAGGTCGCCGGCAACGTCGTCCGGCACGGCCCCGACGAGCGGTGGCACGGCGACGGCGTGCGGGTCTGGGTCCGCGCCGACGTGGTCGTCGCCGTGGCGGACCAGGCCGGTGCGCCGCCGGACGTCGACCTCGACGCCGCGATGGCGGACCACGAGGCGGAGTCCGGCCGGGGGCTGGCGATCGCGCGGGCGCTCGTCGACGTCGACTGCGCCGCGCGGGGCGGTGGGACCCGCTGGACCCTCACCCGGCGGCGGACGCGCTGACCTCGGCGGAGGTGCCCGCCCGCGCCGGGTCGTCCGCCACCTCGTCCTCGGCGGCGCGCAGGTGCCGCTCCCGCAGGACCGGCAGGCAGGCCAGCAGGACGAGGTCGAGCGCGGTGGCGACGACGAAGACCCAGACGAGCCCGACCCGCTCGGCGACGAGCCCGCCGAGCAGCGCGCCGACGGGCATGGTGCCCCACGCGAGGAGGCGGTAGGCGCTGTTGAGGCGGCCGAGCAGGTGGTCGGGGGTGAGCCGCTGCCGCAGGGTCACGGTGACGACGTTCCACACCGCGATGCCCGCGCCCGCGAGCGCCCACACGACGGCGACGACGACGACGCTGCTCGTCAGCGCCGGGACGGCGTGCGACGCGGCCGCGACGAGGATGCACAGCGCGAGGCTGACCGTGCGCCCGAGCCGCCCGGCGATCCGCGTGGCGGCGAGCGAGCCCAGCACGGCGCCGACCGCGACGGACGTCATGAGGGCGCCGTAGCCGGGCTCGGACAGGCCGAGCGGGGAGTCGGGGCCGACCGCCCAGAGCACGAACACCGCCATCATCGCGGACTCGGCGAGGTTGGAGACGCCGACCATGAGCGCGAGCGTGCGCAGCACGGGACGCCCCCACAGGAAGCGCAGACCCTCGCCGACCTCCCCGCGCAGCGTCGTGCGCACCGCCGTGGCGGGGGCCGTCGCACCGGAGCGCGTCGGGCGGAACGTGCCTCGGACGGCGAGCAGCGCCAGCACCGCGGCGACCCACAGCAGCGCCGGTGCCCCGGTCGCGACCGCCACGCCGGCCGCCACGAGGAAGCCCCCGAGCGGGGGACCGACGAACTGGTTGGCGGTCACCTCGACGGCGTACAGCCGCCCGTTGGCCCGGTCGAGCTCCGCGCGGCCGACCACCTGCGGCAGGATCGACTGCGCGCTCGTGTCGTGGAACACCTCGGCGGTGCCCACGACGACGGCCACGCCGTACAGCAGCACCAGCGAGCCCGTGCCGGTGACGGGCACGGCCACGAGCGCGACGAGGGCGCCCGCGCGCACGAGGTTGGCGACCAGCATGGTGCGGCGCCGGTCCCACCGGTCGGCGAGGGCGCCCGCCGGCAGGGAGGCGACGAGCCAGGGCAGGGACAGCGCGAGCGGGATGCCCGCGATGGCGACGGGGGAGTCCGTGTAGCGCAGCGCGACGAGGGGTAGCGCGGTCTTCAGCACGCCGTCGGCGGCGTTCGACAGCCCGGACGACGTCCACAGCCACCAGAACGCGGATCGGTGCCCGGGCGTCGGCATGGGCGGCACCGTAGCAGTTTCACGCGGGGCGTTGACAAGAGTGCGGACCGACCTTCACGGCCGCGTCGCGTGCCGGGCGCGTCCCGATCCGTGCCGCGCCCGCACGGCCGCGCGGTACGGTCCGCGGATGGCCGTGACGAGTGCCGGGATCCTCCTCCACCACGGCGGGCCGACGCCGCGCGTGCTCATCGCCCACATGGGTGGCCCGTACTGGGTGCGCAAGGACGCCCGCGCGTGGACCGTCCCCAAGGGGCTCGTCGAGCCGGGCGAGGACGTCGTCACCGCGGCGCACCGCGAGTTCCGCGAGGAGGTGGGCGTGCCCGCGCCCGACCTGCCGGCCGTCGAGCTCGGCGCCTTCCGCTACGCGTCCGGCAAGGTCGTGGTCGTGCTGGCCGTGGAGGTGCCGGCGGACCTCGTCGGCTCGCCCGGAGACCCCGCGTCGGACGACCTGACGACGCGCCCGGGCGTCAGCACGGTCGAGGTCGAGTGGCCGCCGCGCTCCGGCCGCCGGGTGACGTTCCCGGAGGTGGACCGTGCCGGGTGGACGACGTGGGACGACGCCCGCGAGCGACTCGTCGCCGGCCAGGTCCCCGTGATCGACGCCCTCGCCGCCCGGGCCGCGACGGCATGAGCGCCGACGCCCGGGACGACGCCGGCGGGCGTCCCCGCTGGAACCACAACCTGCACTACCACCGCGTCGTGCTGGACGCGGTGCCGCCGGGCGCGCGCACCGCGCTCGACGTCGGCTGCGGCGAGGGCACCCTCGCCCGGCGGCTGCGCGAGCGCGTCCCCGAGGTCACGGGGGTCGACCTGCACGCCCCGAGCCTGGCGGCCGCGCGTGCCGCGGGCGGCGACGTCACGTACGTCGAGGGGGACGTGCTCACGCACCCCTTCGCGCCGGGGTCGTTCGACCTCGTGGCGTCCGTCGCGACGCTGCACCACCTCGACGCACGGACCGGGCTGCTGCGGCTGGCCGAGCTCGTGCGGCCCGGTGGGCGGCTCGCCGTCGTCGGCCTCGCGCGCACCTCGGGCGTGGCCGACCTGCCGTACGAGGTGGCGGCCCTGGCGCTGGGCCCGGTCGCGCGGTGGCGCCGCGGGTACTGGGAGCACCCGTCGCCGACGGTGTGGCCGCCGCCGGTGACGTACGCGCAGGTGCGAGGGCTGGTGCGCGAGCTCCTGCCCGGTGCGCGCCACCGGCGGCACGTCTACTGGCGCTGGTCGGCCGTGTGGGAGCGCCCGCCCGCCTGACCCTCCTCGGCGGGCGCGTCGCGGACGTGCGTCAGGCGGCGGGGTCCGGCGTCTGCTGGTGCAGGACGAGCCGCCACCCGGCGTCCGTGCGCCGGTAGGTCGACGCGAGAGTCGCGGTGTACGTCCACGTGCCGCGGCGGCCGCGGAACGGGTAGACGACGGTCGCGAGGTCCCCGGACGTCACCAGGCGCGGCGCGCCGAGGTCCACGTCGTCCCAGCCGTCCGACGCGTCCATCGCCGCGACGCACGCGTCGCGGTCGAGCACGGCACCGGGCACCACCACGAGCGCGTCGTCGGTCAGCGTGTCGGCGTACTCGGCGCCGCGCCCGTGCGCGAGCCGCCGCTCGGAGGTCATGAGCTCGTCGGCGAGGGTCATGCGCCCAGTCCAGCACGGGCGGCGCCCGCGTGCCGGTGCTCGGCGGGCGGCGGCGCGGGGGCGTCGCTAGCGTCGAGGACGTCGGCCACGGGAGGGGTGCACGATGACGCTCGAGGGCAAGGTCGCGCTGGTCACCGGCGCGGGGTCCGGGATCGGACGGGCGAGCGCGCTGCGGCTCGCGCGCGACGGTGCGACGGTGGTCGCGCTCGGCCGCGAGCAGGGGGAGGCCGACGACGTCGCCGAGGAGATCCGTCGCGCCGGTGGCACGGTGCTGCCGGTGGCCGCGGACGTCGGCGACGCGGCCGCGGTCCGCGCGGCGTACGCGCGCGTCGAGGAGGAGCTGGGCCGGCTCGACGTCGTCGTCGCGAACGCCGGTGTCAACGGCGTGTGGGCGCCGATCGACGAGCTCGCGCCGGAGGAGTGGGAGTCGACGCTGACGACCAACCTCACGGGCACGTTCCTCACCGTGCGGTACGCGGTGCCGCTGCTCGTGCGGCAGGGCGGCGCGGTCGTCGTCGTCGCGTCGATGAACGGGACGCGCACGTTCACCACCGCGGGCGCGTCCGCGTACTCCACCAGCAAGGCCGGGCAGGTCGCGTTCGCGCGGATGGCCGCCGTCGAGCTGGGCCCGCGCGGCGTGCGCGTCAACACGGTGTGCCCGGGGGCGATCGACACGAACATCGTCGCGAGCACCGAGCAGCGGCACACCGAGGACCTGGGCGTGCAGGCGGAGTTCCCCGAGGGGCAGATCCCGCTGACGGGCGACGAGTCGGGGGAGGCGGCGCAGGTCGCGGACGTCGTCGCCTTCCTGGTGTCGGACGCCGCGAGCCACGTGACGGGCACCGAGGTGTTCGTCGACGGCGGGCAGTCGCTGGTCGCCTGAGGCGGCGACCCCGTCGGGCGTCCGGCGAGGTCAGCGCATCCGCGCGAACCGGGCCCGGTCGACCGCGTCGATCATCAGGCCGTCGTCCTCGCGGACCCAGCGGGCCCCCGTGGCGCGCCGCTCCGCGCGCGTGGCGAACCGGTAGCGGTACAGGTGCGCCCGCACCCAGCGCGGCGGCTCACCGTCGAACGGGTCGTGCGCGAGCAGGCGCAGCGTGGGGCGGTCCGCCTCGAGCAGCCGCCCGAGGAACGGCACGAACCAGCGCAGCTGCGCCGACGAGCCGAGCGCCAGGAACCACATCCCCCAGTCGAGGCGCAGGTGGTACGGCGCGTACTGGCGCGGCATCCGACGCACGTCGCCGGGCTTGCCGCGGAAGCCGTACTCGAGCCACGTCGCGCTCGCGGGGTCGGGGTCGCGCGTCCCCTCGACGACCACCTCGGAGCGGCGCCGCGTGATCGACCCGAACGCACCGTAGGCGTTGACGAGGTGCCAGACGTTGAAGGACGCGTTCATCGCCTGCTGCCGCGACAGCAGGTTGCGCAGCGGGTGCCGGCTCAGCCAGACGCACAGCGTGCTGACGGCGAGCACGACGACGACGAACCACACGGGCGGGTCGGCGGCGGGCGCGGCGGGAGCCAGGTCGACGCCCACCAGGCCCAGCACCCACCGCCACGACGCGTCGTCGATCGCCGCGCACGCGAGCACGATCGTCAGCCAGTTGAGCCAGGCGAAGTTGCCCGACAGCACCAGCCACAGCTGCGTCACCACCATGACGGCGGCCGCCGTCGACGCCACCGGGCCCGGCACCAGCAGCCCGAACGGCACGACCAGCTGCGTCACGTGGTTCGCGAGCACCTCGACCTTGTGCAGCGGGCGCGGGAGCAGGTGGAACAGGCGGCTGAGCGGCCCCGGCATCGGCTGGGTCTCGTGGTGGTAGTACAGCGCCGTCAGGTCCCGCCACGCCGGGTCGCCGCGCCACTTGATGAGGCCGGCGCCGAACTCCAGGCGGAAGACGAGCCACCACAGCAGCGCCAGCACGGTGACCGGCGGCGCGACCTGGTCGGAGCCGAGGAACGCCACGAGGAACCCCGCCTCGAGCAGCAGCGACTCCCACCCGAACCCGTAGAACACCTGCCCGACGTTGACGACCGACAGGTACAGCGCGAAGAGCAGCAGGAACGCGAGCACGGGCAGCCACGCCGGCCCCTGCTGCGGCAGCCCGACGACCAGCGTCAGCGCGACCGCGACGCCGACCCCGCCGACGACCACCACGAGCCGGTCGGAGAACCATCGGTGGAACAGGCTCGGTGCGGCCCGGAACGGCACGCGCGCAGTGAACGCCGGCACGGGCAGCAGACCGCGCTCGCCGAGCAGCGGCCGGAACTGGTGCAGCACCGCGACGAACGCGAGCACGAACACCGCCGCCACGCCGCGCTGCAGCACCTCGCGCGCGATCGTGTAGCCCTCGGCGTCGAACCACTCCACGGCGCCCTCCCGCCCGCCCGACGTCCCCGCCGTCCAGCGTGCCCGCGGGGTCGCCCACGCGCGCGCCGAGGTCGCCGGTCCGTCGGCGACGTCGCCCGTGAGGGGCGGCGACCTCGGGACGGGACCGGCGACCTCGGCACGGTGGGTGCGCGGGTATCAGCCGGGCGGGTCAGCTCACCGGGGCGGCCCCGGTCGTGGCCGTGCCGGTCACCTCGGTGCCGGTACGGGTGACGGTGTAGTCGACCGTCCGGCCGCTCCAGAAGTGGAACGTCAGGTGCACGGGGGCGCCGTCGGTGACCTCGGCGAAGAACGCCGGGCGCAGCACGATCTGCCCGTCCTCCGGCGCGAACGTCACGTCGAACTCCTTGAACGACGTCCACGAGTGCGGACCGGCGTTCGTGCCGTCCGCGTACCGGGCCTCCATGGTCGCGAGGCGGTCGCCGCGGAAGTCGGTCGGGACAGCGAAGTCGTCGACCGTGCCGGTGGCGTCCGCCAGGACGGGCTCGTCCGCCGCGACGACCTCGATGCGCCACGGCAGGCCCTTGCCGAACCGGACCTCGAGCACGGCGCGCGTGCCGAAGCCCGCCTCCGTGCCGATCACGCGCTGCAGCAGCGCGGCCGGGAGCGTGAGCTGGTCCCCGACGAGCGCGTACTCGCGGTCCTTGAGCCGGCGGCCGTCCAGGCGGACGTCCTTCAAGCGGTTGCCGTTCGGCTGCAGGGTCACCGTCTGGTCGGTCACGGCACCCGGCGTCACGAACACCTGGTCCGTCGACGCGGTGCCCGAGCGGCGCTTCCAGCTCTCGCGGACCTGCGCGAACAGCGCCGGGTCCTGCCACTCGAACGTGGTGCGGTCCAGGTGCTGGCCGTTGTCCCAGAGCATCGTCGTGACGCCGGTCGTGCGGGCCAGGTGCCCGACGTGCTCGAAGAACTTGAGCTTCTCGCCCTGCTGGATGGTGCCGGTGTGCCGGTCGAACCCGAGCAGGCCGTACTCGCCGAGGATCACCGGGACGCCCTGGGCGACGAACGAGTCGTGCACGCGCTGGAACGTGCCCTCGGTGTCGGCCTGCGCGGTCGCGTCGTAGCGGAAGCCGCCCGCGACGTTCACGCTGAACGGCCAGTAGCCGTAGTAGTGGACGGTCGCGGCGAGGTTCGGGTCGTCGAGCGCCTCGAACGTCGCGGTGAGCGCGTCCAGGCGGCCCTGCTCCGCGTTGGTGTGCAGCGTCGGCAGGACGAGGACGCGGTCGGCGTTGCGCCCGCCCGTCGCGCGGACGATCTCGTGGAAGCGCACGTTCAGCTCGTCGAGCAGGGCGTACGACGTCGCGTCGTCGACGCCGGCGAACTGCGGCTCGTTGACGCTCTCCAGCAGCAGGCGGTGCGAGTGGTCCCGGAAGCGGTCGGCGAGCTGCTGCCACAGGGCGTCGTACTGCGCGACGACCTCGTCGTGCCGCGTCGGCATCTGGTTGATCCACTGCCACGAGTCGTGGTGCACGTCGAGGAGCACGTAGAGCTTCTCGTCGAGGGCCATGTCGACGACCTCCTCGACCCGGTCCATGAACGCCGGGTCGACGGCGTAGTCCGGCGCGGGCCCCTGGTGCTGGCCGAACGTCACGGGGATGCGGACGCTGTTGAAGCCCGCGTCCTCGACGGCGTCGAGCAGCTCCTCCGTGACGCGCGGGTTGCCCCACGCGGTCTCGTCCGGTCCGACGGCGTCGAGCGTGTTGCCGAGGTTCCAGCCGGGCTGCATGGCGGCGACGGTCCGCTGCGCGGTGGTCTGCTTCGGTGCACGGGCGGCGGCGTCGGGCGCCGCGGCCGCGGGGGCGGCGAGGCCGGCGGCCAGCGCGGCCGTCGAGACGAGCGCGGTGACGCTCGCCCACAGGCGTCGGTTCACGGGTGCTCTCCTTCGGGCACGGGGGCGACGGTGCCCCCGGCGGTGCGGGCGACGGTGCCCGCGCGCTGCGACGGATCGGCCATCGAAGCGCTTCGATCGGAGTGTACGTATCGTCGCCGATGTCCGGAACCCCCGGAACGCTTCGGCCCGGCACGCCGCCCCTCCACCGGCGCCCCTGCGCCGACGTCGCCGGTTCCGCACCGACGTCGCCTGCCCGAACCGGCGACCTCGGCGCCGAACCGGCTACCTCGGCGGACACGGAGAGGCGTGCCGGGGTGGCGGGTCAGGGCAGGGCCGTCAGGGCGGCGCCGTGCGGGTCGGCCAGCGCGCGTGCCACCCCGTCGACGGACACCACGAACCGGCTACCCGGGTCGACGCCGACTGGGAGCGGCAGGTCCAGCACGCGGGCGCCCTCGTTGCTGACCCAGTGCCCGGGCAGGTGCCCGACCGCGTCGACGAAGCGTGCCCGCGCCGCCGCGTCCAGGTACGCGAGCACCGCGCTGTGCAGCACCACCAGCGTCGCGTCGGCCGGCGCCTCGGCCGCGAGCGTCGGCAGGACGTCCAGCAGGTCGCCCGCGACCACGCGCGGACGGTCGGCCCGGGCGACGGCCAGCGCGGCGCGCAGGCGCGACCGGCGCGCGTCGTGCTCGGGCCACACCAGCGTCTCGAGCCAGGCGCACGCGTCGTCGTCGGTGACGTCGACGGGCGCCAGGTCAGCGCCGGCGCGCCACGCGACCTCCGGCACCCGGGCGGGTGCGGCGCCGCCGTCGAGGCGGCACGGCAGCACGACCGGCGACGGTCCGTCGGCCGGGTCGAGGGCCGTGCCGTCGTCGTACCGGTAGGAGTAGCGGTCCGGCAGCAGGCACAGCCCGGCGGACGCCCCGACCTCGAGCAGCGCGAGCGGCTGCGGCAGCGCCGCGAGGAACGGCAGCAGCACCGCGCAGCGACCCGCCTCGTTGGTCTGGGTCGCGCGCGCGAGGACCGTCGCACGCACGTCCGACCACGCGTCGAGCAGCGTCGCCCGCAGCGACCCGTACGCGCCGGCTGCGCCGTGCCACCGCGCCGCGGCGAGCACGAGGTTCGGCTGCCGCTTGCCCGGTGGTAGGGCTGCCAGCAGCGCCAGGACCTCGGGGTCCGCCGCGACGCCGGCCGCCCAG
>JAPSIR010000042.1:17463-18757 GCA_031178625.1 Cellulomonas sp. | reverse complement strand
GTGTACAGCACGCCGTCCGGCTTGACGACCGTGCGTGCGCCGGGTGAGACGGTCCCCGTGGTCCAGAGGAGGGCGCCGGTGCGCGAGCGCACCTCGAGCGCGCCCCCGGGCTGCTGGACGAGGACGGCGCCGGGGTTGCCGGTGGTCCCCGTGTGCCAGAGCACCCGACCGGCGAGGCTGAGCGTGACGTCGCCGTCCGCGGCCACGGTGAGGACGTGGGCGCTGCCGACGGCGTGCAGGGCGCCGCCGGCGGCGAGGGACCGGTCGGACAGCAGCCGGTCGGACGTCGTCGTCGGGGTGGCCGTCGCGGAGGTCGTCGCGGAGGCAGTCGCGGGCGGCGGCGCGGCGACGGCCAGCGTGGCGGCCATGAGGACGAGGGCGGTGACGGCGGTGACGGCACGACGCGCGACGGGGGCAGGCACGGGAGCTCCTGGGACGGTGCGACGGGGACGCTCTCCTCATCGGCCGTCACCTCCGGGCGCTGAGGCGGGGGCGGCGCGGATCACACGCGTGCCGCGCGTCGTCACGTCGTCGACGGCCCGAACCGCTCCGCACGGATGGCCGACGCGTCGTGCCCGAGCACGAGGAGCATGCGGGACACGGCCTCGACGAACCCCGTCGGCCCGCAGACGTAGACGAGGGGTGCGAGGTCGGCTGGCCAGCCGTGCCGCGCGAGCTCGCGCAGCGTGAGCCGGCCGGGCGGGCGGTCGTCGGCGAGCCCGGGCGGTACGCCGCGGGTCCAGACGACGTGGGCGTCGACGCCGTCGTCGCGCCGGCGGACGCCCGTCAGCTCGTCGAGGAACAGCGCGTCGCCGGGCATGCGCACCGAGTAGACGAGGCGGAACGGGGTGCGGTCGTCGGCGCGGCGGCGCTCGCGGACCATCGCCACCAGCGGCACGACGCCCGAGCCGCCGGCGAGCAGCAGCACGGGCGCGCCGCCGCCGGCGCCCGGCTCCCAGACGAACCAGCCGCCGACGGGGCCGCGGACCTCGATCCGCTGCCCGACCGCGAAGTCGTCGACGAGGTACGGGGACACCTCGCCGCCGGGGACGCGCTGCACGGTCACCTCGACGCGGGTGGGCGCGGCGGGGTCCCACGACGACCCGAGGGAGTACGCGCGCACGGCCGTGTAGCCGTCGTCGGCCGTGAGGCGCAGGTCGACGTGCTGCCCCGCGCGGTGGCCGGCCCAGCCGGGCACGTCGAGCACGAGGGTGCGCGCGGACGTGCTGGCGCCGGTCGCGTCGACCAGCGTCGCGACCCGCCACCCGGACGCCACGGCGAACCGGTCGCCGAG
>JAPSIR010000042.1:15725-17363 GCA_031178625.1 Cellulomonas sp. | reverse complement strand
CGGCGCCGCTCCCGTCGCCGCTGCTCCCGTCACCGCCGGTCCCGTCGCCGCCCCCGTCACCGCCTGCCCCGTCATCCGCCTCCCTCCGGTCGCGCGGCCGTCAGTCGCCCTGGTAGCGCTGCTCGCGCCACGGGTCCCCGTAGTCGTGGTAGCCGTACCGCTCCCAGAACCCGCGCGTCTCGTCACGCACGAGGTGGATCTCCTTGACCCACTTCGCGGACTTCCACAGGTACAGGTGCGGGACCAGCAGGCGCGCGGGGCCGCCGTGCTCGGGGTGCAGCGGCCGGTCGTCGTAGGTGTGCGCGACCCAGGCGCGGCCGCCGAGCAGGTCCGCGACGGGCAGGTTCGTCGTGTACCCGCCGTAGCAGGTGACGAGCGCGTACTGCGCCGACGAGCGGACGTCCGCGAGCAGCACGTCGAGGCTGACGCCGCGCCAGCGCGTGCCGAACTTCGACCACCGCGTGACGCAGTGCAGGTCCACGGTCGGCTCGTCCTGCGGCAGGGCCATGAGGTCGGCCCACGACCACGTCCACGTCTCGCGGTCCTCGTTGCAGACCGTCAGCGCCCAGCGGTCCGTCGGGACGTGCGGCGTCGGCCCGGCCGTCAGCACGGGGAAGCCGCGCTCGAGGTACTGCCCGGGCGGGAGCGCCACGCCGTCGGGACGCGGCCGGCCGCGGAACCCGGGGGTCAGCTGGTCGGCGGGGCCGTCGGTCGACATCTGCCCATCGAACACCGCACGCGGCGCCGCGCGACAGCCCCCGATGGAGGCGGGCGTGCGGCGCCGCGCTGGTGGCGGACGTCGACGGGCTCCTGGCCGAGGCCGCAGCCGTCGGCTCACCGGGCGGCGCCGGCCGGTCCGGCGCCGGCTCCGGCCCCACGCCGGCCGCCGCATCAGCCGCCGCATCAGCCGCCGGACAGCTCCAGGTCGCACACGACCGCCCGGTGGTCCGACGGGAGCGCACCGTCCACGGGTCGGTCGCCCGCGAGGACGGCACGGGTGACCCGCGGGAGCGCGGCGCCGGCCCGGCCGGGGCGCGCGAGGACGTGGTCGATGCGCTCGTCGATCTGCTTGACCGCCTCCAGCGGGGCGATCGGCGTGGCGGAGGACAGCGTCACGGCGTCCGCGGCGCCGCCGCCGCGCACCCAGAGGTCGTCGGCGACGGCGACCAGCGGCGCCAGCTCGGGCGTGCCCGGCCCTGCGTTGAGGTCGCCGACCAGCAGCACCGGCAGGTCCCCGTCGAGGTCGGGGTCCATGAGCAGCCGCGCGAGCGCACGGGTCTGCGCGCGGTGGTCGGCGGTCGCTGCCGGTGTGGCCTCCCACTCGGTGGCGGTGACGAGGACGTGCAGGGGTCCCGCGGGGTGGTCGAGGGTCGCACGCAGAGCCCGCGCGGGCTCGTGCACCTGCGCGGGCAGGTCGTGCACGGCGGTCGTCAGCACGGGCCACCGGCTGACGAGGCCGATGCCGATCTCCACGCCCTCCTGGTCGGGGTGCTCCGGCGGGTCCGGGAGCGGCGGCACACCGGCGGGGACGAAGACGCCGTACCCGCCGAGCAGGTCCGCCAGGGACTCCGGCTGGCTGCCGTCGGCGTCGCGCCACGTCTCCTGCAGGCCGAGGACGTCGGGCCGCAGGTCCGCCAG
>JAPSIR010000042.1:0-15625 GCA_031178625.1 Cellulomonas sp. | reverse complement strand
GTCTCGGGGCGCACCAACGACGAGGTGAAGGCCGACCCGGACCGCCTGTGGCGCTCGGACCTGCCGGCGGCCGAGGCGTCGGTGGAGCTGCACCCGCCGGTGCCGCCCGGCCCCACCGACGACGAGCTCGCCGCGCTCGAGGCGATCCGCCGGGACGGCACGTGGGAGGTGTTCGGGCGCAGCCTGCGCGTGACGAACCTCGACAAGATCCTGTTCCCGGGGCGCGAGGGCGAGGAGCCGGTGACCAAGCGGGAGCTGATCCGCTACGCGGCGCGCATCGCCCCCGTCGTGCTCCCGTACCTGCGCGGTCGCCCGCTGAACATGCACCGCTACCCGGGTGGTGCGGCGACCAAGGGGTTCTGGCACAAGCAGCTGCCCGACCACGCGCCCGACTGGGTGCCGCGCTGGGACAACCCCGAGGCGGACGACGGGGAGACGACGACGTACCTGGTGGTCGACGAGCCCGCGGCCCTGGTGTGGGCGGCGAACTTCGGCGCGCTCGAGTGGCACGCGTGGACGTCGCTCGCGGCGGACCCGCACCGCCCGACCTACGCGCTGGTGGACCTCGACCCGGGCACGTCGACGACCTGGGAGGACGTGCTGCTGCTCGCGCGGCTGCACCGCGACGCCTTCGCGCACCTCGGCGTCACCGCGCAGCCCAAGCTGACCGGCCGGCGCGGCATCCAGATCTGGGTGCCGATCGCCGTCGGCCCGTCGTTCGACGAGACCCGCGCCTGGGTCGAGACGCTGTCCCGCACGGTGGGTGCCGTCGTGCCGGACCTCGTCAGCTGGCGCTGGGAGGTGCGGGAGCGTGGCGGCCAGGCGCGGCTCGACTACACGCAGAACGCGATCAACAAGACCCTCGTCGCGCCCTACAGCCCGCGGGCCGCCGCCGGTGCGCCGGTGTCCGCCCCGATCACGTGGGACGAGCTCGACGCGCCCTGGCTGCGGCCTGACGCGTTCACGGTCCGCACGGTGCTCGACCGCCTCGCCGAGCGCGGCGACCCGTTCCGCACCGTGCTGGCCCACGACCAGCGGCTCCCGCGCCTGCGGTGAGCACGCCTCACTCGAGGACGCCGCACGCCACCCGCCCGCCGGCGTCGCCCGTGTCGAGGGTCTCCTGGTCCGGGCCCTGCGGGGCGTAGCGCTCGGGGACGTTCGCGAAGTTGTCGCGCCCCGCGTGCACCATCACCGCGCTGCCGTCGTCGTCGAGCAGGTCCGCGTCGGTGAGCGCGTCGGTGACGGTCTGCAGCCGCCCGGTGCCGTCCGCCAGCACGTGCAGGCTCGGCAGGTCGCCGGCGTGGGACCCGTGCGGGTCCTCGTCGGCACCCACGTGGCCGCCGGCGGACAGGAACGCGCCGGTGCGGGTCGGGTCGTCCGGCGGCGAGCTCTCCGGGTCGCACTCGCCCACCGCGTGCACGTGGAAGGCGTGGAAGCCCGGCTCCATGCCGGTCACGTCCACGACGACCCGCAACGCGTCGCCCTCGGGCAGCAGCTGCACGTCGCCGACCTCGTTGCCGCCTGCGTCCACGAGGGCCGCCGTCGCGACCGGCACGCCCGTGGCGAGCGGGGACGACGCGGCGGTCCCGCCCCCGGCGGTGTCCTCCGGCGCGGCGTCGCCCGCCGTGCAGCCCACGAGCGTCAGCACCGCCAGCGCCCCCACGACCCCGTGCCCCACCTGTGCTCTCATCGTCGCCCCCCGGACGGTCCCGCGCCGGCGTGGGCCGGCAGGTCGTGCGCCGGCCACCTCGGCAGCGCCACAACCCCAGGGTGTGCCCCTCCGCGCGTGTGCGCACCCGGGACGGACCGGCCCCGGACCCCCGGGTGCGGCGCCGTGCGCGTCGGCACATGCTGGGAGGACCATCCCCGACCCGGAGGAGCGACATGACCGACGACGTCGCGCGTGAGGCGCTGCCCGTCCCGGACTACGACCACCTGCCCGTCGGGAGCCTCGGCCACCGCATCCGCTCGCTGGAGGCCGACGAGCTCGACGTCCTGCGCCGGTACGAGGAGGCGCACGCGAACCGGCTCCCCGTGCTGCAGGTGCTCGACCAGCGTCTGCGCGAGCTCGCCGACGGCGCCGAGCCGTCCTCCGGCGACCCCGCCGGGCTCGCACCGGAGCAGGCGGCACCGCCGCAGGGCGGCAGTTCCGCGTCGCCGGCGACCACCGGCCCGCCGCAGAACCCGCCGTCCCACGGCGACCCGACGAACCCCGCGCAGCCCCGCGGCTGACGAACCCGCGCAGCCGCGCGGCTGACGTCCGGTGCCACGGGCCCCGGTGACCACCAGGTCGCCGGGGCCCGTCGGCGTGCGGACCAGAGTCGTGCGGGTGCGAGTCGTGCGGGTGCGGGCCGTGCGGTCGCGGCTCAGCGGCGCTCGCAGGCCATGAGCAGGTTGCCGTCCGGGTCCCGGAACTGCAGGAACGCGACCGACCCGATGTCCGTGACGTCACCGACGCGCTCGACGCCGAGCGCGTCGAGGTGGGCCCGCACGGCGCCGAGGTCGTCGACCCACCAGAAGAACCGCGGCGGGCCGTCCGCCGTGAAGCCGGGGTCGTGCGCGTCGAGGGCGAGGCCGACCTCGCCCTCGGTGGGCAGGTCGCAGATGCGGTCCTCGTGCGAGGTGGTGGGGGTGGGCAGGCCGAGCAGCGCGGCGTACCAGGCGGCGGCCGCGGACATGTCGCGCACCGGCACGAACACCTGGCCGACGCGGTTGCGGAGCGGGGACGGGGTCGACGTGGTCACGGCCGCAGGGTAGGGGCAGGCACCGACGCCCACGAGCCGCGCCCCGCTCAGCGGTCCTCGGGCTCGAGGGCGGTGCCGTCGCCGAGCTGCTGCTGCGTGATGACGCGGAGCGTGCCGTCGGTCGGTCGAGCACGACGCGGGCCACCTGGTCCAGCCCGCCGGCGCCCGAGCTGCGCACCGCCTGGCGCACCTCCGCCTCGGCGAGGCGCTGCGCCGCGAGCGCGTCGTGGTCGACGACGCCGTCGCGCAGCACGGTCGTGGGGCGGGCCGACGCGACCCCACCGCCCGGCGCGCACGTGCGTGGCGGGTCCGTGACACGGCGGGCTGGAGCACGAGCAGCAGGGCGAGGGCCGTGGCGCCCTCGGCCCTCGACACGTCGGCGTCAGGCGTGCAGGAGCGGGACGCCGGCGGCGGCGAGGTCGACGAGCGCGGGGTGGTCCCCGTCGACGTCCGTGACGACGCCGGCCACCTCGGCCAGCGGCAGGACGGTGAACGGCGAGGCGGCGCCGATCTTCTCCGCGCTCGCGAGGACGTACGTGTCGGCCGCCCGGCGGGCGAGCGCGCGCTTCATGGCGGCCTCGTCGGCGTCGCCCGTCGTCAGGCCCGCGGTCGCGTGCACGCCGGTGACCCCGAGGAGGAACACGTCCGCGTTCACCTGTGCGGCGGCCTCGACCGCGGCTGCCCCGCACGCGACGCCGGAGTGCTTGAAGACGCGTCCGCCGATGAGCACGAGCTCGACGCGGGGGTGCTCCACGAGGGCCGCGGCGACGGCGGGGCTGTGCGTGACCACGGTGGCGTCGAGGTCCGGGGGGAGCGCACGCGCGACGGCCAGCGCGGTCGTCCCGCCGTCGAGGAGCGCGGTGCTGCCGGGGGTGACGAGCCGCGCCGCCGCGGCGGCGACCCGGCTCTTGCTCGCGACGCCGACGGTCCGCCGTGCGGCGAGGTCGCCGACGGCGGGGGATGCCGGCAGCGCGCCGCCGTACACGCGCTGGCACAGGCCCGCCGCCGCGAGCTCGCGCAGGTCGCGGCGCACGGTGTCCTCCGAGAGGCCCAGCTCGGCGGCGAGGTCCTTGGCGACGACCCGGCCGTCGGTGCGCAGCCGCTCGAGCAGGACGTCACGACGTTGGGCGGTGAGCACGGGACCTCCGATCGGCTGCACGTTCTTCCTTGTTGCTACACGGTTCTGTACGTAGTGTGCCACACATGACGACGACACCCCTCGCCCCGCTGCCCGGCACCCGCGTCCCCGACCACCGGGGGCGCACCGACCTCGACCGCACCGGCCTCGAGCTCACCGGCAACCCGCGCGTGCGCGTCGTCGCGGTCGAGCTGCTCGCCGCGGCGTGGCACGTGCTGCGCCGCACGACCTTCGACTACCGGGGCAGCGACGGCCGGTGGCGGCGCGAGCAGCGCGAGACGTACGACCGCGGCAACGGCGCGACGGTCCTGCTGTACGACCCCGAGCGCGCGACCGTGCTGCTGACGCGGCAGTTCCGGTTCCCCGTGTACGTCAACGGGCACCCCGACGGCATGCTGCTCGAGGCGGCGGCGGGCCTGCTCGACGACGACGACGCCGAGACGGCGGTCCGGCGCGAGGCGGAGGAGGAGACGGGCGTGCGCGTGGGCGCGCTCGAGCGCGTCTTCGACGTGTGGATGAGCCCCGGCTCGGTGACCGAGCGCCTGCACTTCTGGGCGGCGCCGTACACGCCCGCGCAGCGCGCCGGCGCCGGTGGCGGCGTGGCGGCCGAGGGCGAGGACATCGAGGTGGTCGAGGTCCCGTTCGACCGGGCGCTCGCGATGACGCTCACCGGTGAGGTCGCCGACGCGAAGACGATCCTGCTGCTGCAGTGGGCCGCGCTGCACGGGCCGTTCCGCGACCGCTGACGTGCGCGGCGGCGCCGTGCCGACCGCCGGGACCGGCGCGGCGCCGCCGGGCGCGACGGCGTCAGGCGCCGGGACGCTGCACGTCGTCCGGCTGCGGCGTGCGGAACGGCGGCTCCTCGTCGGTGACGTCGGCGTCCCGCACGGCGGCCGGCGCGGTGTCGGCCGCGCGGGTCGTCGGGCCGTCGTGGTCGTCGACCTGCGTGTCGGGGTCCTCGCCGTCGATCCCGAGACCGGGCGCGGGCTCGGGCGCGCCGTGGCCGGGGTCGGCGGCGGCGATCTCCTCGTCGGTCTCGGGCAGGTGGGGCATCAGGGGCTCGGCCATCGACATACGACCTGACTACCCGCCGCCGCACGGGCCCGCCACCGGGCGGCGCCGATGTTCACCGTGCCGTCACCCGGCGGTGCGGCGGGCCGGCACGCGCACCCGGTCCCCGTCGTGCGCGGCGACGACCGTCGTCGTCGCCCCGGCCGCGCGCACGGCCGCCTCCGCCTCGCCGCGCAGCGGCTCGACGTCGGTGTAGCGGGACGAGAAGTGGCTGAGCACGAGCGTGCGCACGCCGCCGGCTGCGGCCAGGGCGCCCGCCTGGCCCGCCGTCAGGTGCAGGTACGCCTCGGCGAGGCCGGCGTCCGCGTCGGCGAACGTCGACTCGGCGAGCAGGAGGTCGGCGCCGTCGGCGAGCTCCGTCGCGCCGTCGCAGACGGCGGTGTCCATGACGACGGCGACGCGCTGGCCGGGCCGCGGCACGCTGACGTCCTCCACGCGCACCGGCCCCAGCCGGCCCTCGCGCGCGAGCCGGCCCACGTCCGGCCCCGCGATGCCGACGGCCGCCAGCCGGTCGGGCAGGAACGTGCGCCCGTCCGGCTCGGTCAACCGGTACCCGTACGCCTCGACGCGGTGCCGCAGCGGGACGACCTCGAGGCCGTCCGCGACCGTGCCAGCCGCCCCGTGCGGGTGCAGGCGCAGGTCGAGGCCCGGCGTCGCCAGCGCGACGAGCGCCCGGACGACCGGCTCACCCGACGCCGGGTAGTGCACGTCCACCGGGTGCTGCACGCCGTCGAGCACCATGCGCGACAGGACGCCCGGCAGCCCGTAGCAGTGGTCGCCGTGCACGTGCGTCAGGCACACGCGCGTCACCGCCGACGCCGCCACCCCCGCGTGGATCATCTGCCGCTGCGTGCCCTCGCCCGGGTCGACCAGCAGTCCCTGCCCGTCCCAGCGGAGCAGGTAGCCGTTGTGGTTCCGCGTGCGCGTGGGCACCTGCGACGACGTGCCCAGCACGACGAGCTCGCGCACGCGTCCCCCGGTCCTCGCGGTGCCGTCGGCCGGCCGGCCGCCGGGTCCCCACGCTAGCCGCGCCGGGCGCGGGCGCCGTCGGGAGGCGGCCCCCGGCACCCCGTGCGAGTCTGGACGGCGCGTCCAGGACCGGGCGTGCCGACGACGGCTCGAGGGGTGGTGCGCCCGTGCGCGCGATGGTCTACCGAGGTCCGTACAAGATCCGCGTCGAGGAGAAGGACGTGCCGCGGATCGAGCACCCGAACGACGCGATCGTGCGCGTGACGACCGCGTCGATCTGCGGCTCCGACCTGCACCTCTACCACGGCCTCATGCCGGACACCCGGGTCGGCCACACGTTCGGCCACGAGTTCATCGGCGTGGTCGACCAGGTCGGGCCGTCCGTGCAGAACCTGCAGGTCGGCGACCGTGTCATGGTGCCGTTCAACATCTACTGCGGCTCGTGCTTCTTCTGCGCGCGCGGCCTGTGGTCCAACTGCCACAACGTGAACCCGAACGCGACCGCGGTCGGCGGCATCTACGGCTACTCGCACACGACCGGCGGCTACGACGGCGGGCAGGCGGAGTTCGTGCGCGTGCCGTTCGCCGACGTCGGGCCGTCGAAGATCCCCGACTGGCTGTCCGACGAGGACGCCGTGCTCATGACCGACGCCCTCGCGACCGGCTACTTCGGCGCGCAGCTCGGGGACATCTCTCAGGGCGACGTCGTCGTCGTGCTCGGTGCCGGCCCGGTGGGGCTGTACGCAGCGCGGTCCGCGTGGCTCATGGGCGCCGGCCGGGTGATCGTCGTGGACCACCTCGACTACCGCCTCGAGAAGGCGCGCACGTTCGCGTACGCGGAGACGATCAACTTCGGTGAGGTCGACGACGTCGTCGTGACCCTCAAGCGGGCGACCGACCACCTCGGCGCCGACGTCGTCATCGACGCCGTCGGCGCGGAGGCGGACGGCAACCTCACGCAGCACGTGACGGGCGCCAAGCTCAAGCTGCAGGGCGGGTCGCCGGTCGCGCTGAACTGGGCGATCGACGGGGCGCGCAAGGGCGGCACGATCTCCGTCCTCGGCGCGTACGGCCCCATCTTCAGCGCCGTCAAGTTCGGCGACGCGGTGAACAAGGGCCTGACGCTGCGGATGAACCAGGCGCCGGTCAAGCGGCAGTGGCCGCGGCTGCTCGAGCACATCCGCGCGGGCTACCTGACCCCGAGCGACATCGTGACGCACCGCATCCCGCTCGAGCACATCGCGGAGGGGTACCACATGTTCTCCGCCAAGCTCGACGGCTGCATCAAGACCCTCGTCGTCACCGGCGACGCCTGAGAGGAGCGGACCGTGCCGTACACGCCCGAGAAGCCCCCGCTGCCGGAGACCCCCGAGCAGCTGCGCGCCCGCATCCCCGGCTGGGGTGCGGACCTCGACCCCGCCGACCGCCCGTCCGTGCCGCGCGAGCGGCGCGACCTCGACAGCGGTGCCCACTGGCACGAGCCGGAGCAGCAGCCGGGCGGCGAGGACCGCGAGCGCTCGATCGAGCACGCGCGCCTGACGCCGGCGTTCGGCACCGCGCAGCCGCTGCACGGCCTGTCGGGGGCGATCCGCCGCTACGCGTACGACCGGTTCAGCGAGGGGCGCGCCGCGCACTGGCTGCTGCTCATCGCCGGCGACCGCGTCGACGCCTGGGAGAGCCACCTCGCGTCGTTCGTCTCCGGACGGCCCGACAACCCGGTCACCGAGACGGGCGTGCTGTCCGAGCGACGCCGGCACGGGCTGAGCTCCCGCCGCGACGGCAAGCGCGTCGACGTGGTGCACCAGTCGTTCGACCCGGTGCTGGTCGGTGGCTCGTGGGTCGTCGCCGGCGTCGTGGCCGTCGCCGCGGCGCGCACCCTGGTGCGCCGGCTGCGCTGAGCCCCGAGCCGCCCCACGCACGTCGGCGGCGGCCGGTCCGGGGGGACGGCTGCCGCCGACGGTCCGCTACAGGTGGGCGGGCCCCGCCGCGACCGGGCGCGGGGCGTCCTGGGGGTACAGGTGCACGGCGACGACGGCGACGTCGTCGTCGGCGCGCCCGTCCAGCATGCGGCGCACGACCTCGTCGACGAGCGCCTCGAGGTCCAGGCCGTCCGCGCTGCGGGCGTCGCTGACGGCACGCGGGCCGAGCTCGGCGAGGAGGTCGCGCAGGCGCGCGAGCCCGTCGCGGACGTGCTCGCCACGGCGCTCGACGAGGCCGTCCGTGAACATGAGCACGGTGGAGCCGCTCTCGAGGACGACGTGCTCGTCGGTGCGCCGGCGGCCGGGCACGACCCCGAGGAGCATCTGCGGCTCCACGCCGCTGAGCTCACGCACGGTGCCGTCCGGCAGCAGCACGAGCGGGGCCAGGTGGCCGGCGTTCGACCAGCGCAGCCGTCGCACGCCGCTTCCCTGCAGGTCGGGCTCCTGCTCCAGGCGGGCGACCACCGCGCTCGCCATGGTGTCGACCTTGAGAGCCCGCATCGCGTCGTCGAGGCTCTCGAGGACCTCCGCGGGCGAGCCGCCGGACGTGTACGCGATGCCGCGCAGCAGCGTGCGCACCTGGCTCATCGCGGCGGCGGCCTGGGTGTCGTGGCCCATGACGTCGCCGATGGCGAGGACCGTGGACCCGTCGCGCTGGAGGAACGCGTCGTACCAGTCGCCGCCCACCTCGGCGGCCTGGTCGGCCGGCTGGTAGCGGACGACGACGTGCACGTGGTCCGGTTCCACCGGCGCGGACAGCAGCGCGCGCTGCAGCGTCTCGGAGATGTGCCGCTGCTCCTCGTACAGGCGCGCGTTGTCGAGCGCCACCCCGGCGCGGTCCGCGAGCTGCACGAGCATCGTGAGGTCGTCCGCGGGGAGTGTCCCGCGCTCCGTGTCGAGGAAGAGCGTGATCGCGCCGACCGTGCGGCCGCGGGCACGCATGGGGATCGCGTACGCCATGTGCGGGGCCAGGCCCCGCAGCACGTCGCGCGCCTCGCCGGACAGCGCCGCGACGATCGTCTCCGTCGCGTCGGGCACCTCGACGAGCTGGCCGGTGCGCAGCGCCTGGAACAGGTACGAGCGGGGGGACAGGGCCGTCAGGCGCAGGTCCGCGTAGCGCGCGACGGTCGCCCGGAGGTCGGGGTCGGCGTGCCAGCTCGCGATGTCCCGCAGCTGGCGGTGTTCGTCCGCCATCGTGATGAGGCACCACGTGCCGAGCGCCGGCACCAGGTGCCGGGCGAGGCGGCGGACCGCGTCCTCCGTGTCGAGCGTCGAGCTGAGGTCCTCGCTGACGGCGGCGATCAGCTCCAGGCGCGCCGACGCCGCCGCGAGTCGCCGCTGGGCGCGCGCCGCCTCCTCCTGCGACGTGCGGCGCGACGTGATGTCGAGGAAGTAGACCGACAGGCCGTCGGGCCCCGGCCACGCACGGACCTCGTACCAGGCGTCGAGCGGGGGCGGGTAGTACGCCTCGAACGCGCGCGGCTCGCCGGTCGCCATCGCGCCGCGGTAGTGGACCTCGAAGTCCGAGCCGACGGCCGCCGGGTACAGCTCCCAGATGTCGCCGCCGACGAGCTCCTCGCGCGTGCGTCCGAGCAGCCGCTCGGCCTCCGCGTTGACGTACGTGAAGCGCCACGCCTCGTCGAGCAGGAAGAACGCGGCGGACATCGTCTCGAGCACGCGGGCGATGCGACCCTCGGCGTCGCGCTTGGCCGTCGTGTCGTACGCGGCACCGATGAGCCGGACCGCGGTGCCGTCCTCGCCGGCCAGCGCGGTCCCGCGCGCCTGGATCCAGCGGGTGCCGCCGTCGGCGAGCACGACGCGGTACTCGGCCTCGTAGTGCGAGCACGTCACGATGGCCCGCTCGATCGCCTGCTGCACGCGCGCGACGTCGTCGGGGTGCAGGACCGCCGTGAACTCGTCGATGCTGCCGCTGAACCCGTCCCGCGGGACGCCCAGCAGCTCGTGCAGCTGATCGTCCCACTCGTTGCGGTCGGCGACGAGGTCCCAGTCGAACGAGCCGACGCCGCCGGCGGTGACCGCGAGCTGCCACCGCACCCGGTCGGCCTCGTAGTCGAGCGACAGCGCGGCGAGCTCGAGCTCGGTGACGGCGGCCCCCGCGAGGTCGGTCAGCAGCGCGATGTCGGCGGCGGACCAGGCGCGCGGCGCCGGGTCGGTGACGCACAGCGTGCCCAGGACGCGCCCGTCGCGCCCGACGAGGGGGACGCCCAGGTAGGCGCCGACGCCGCCGTCGAGCACCGCCGGGGCCGTCGCGGTGCGCGGGTCCGCCGCGGCGTCGGGGACCACGAGCGGGTCGGTGCCGGTGGAGGTCGCCAGGCACGGGCCGTCAGCCCCCAGCCGCCTCGTGAGGCCGGCGACGGGCGCGATGCCGTCCACCAGCGCCAGGTGGGCGGCGTCCGCGCCCAGCAGGCGCGCCGCGAGCCCCGTGAGGCGGCCGAGCGCGGCGTCGGCGACGGACACGGGGGTCAGGGCGTCCGCCTCGGGGCGCGACGCACCAGGACCGGACACGGAACCGCCCTCCACCGGAGATCCGCAGAGCGGACCGTTTCTCGGTCCGGGCATGCCGCGGGTGCCCAGGATAGAGGTCAGTACTCCCGGATCGCGTCACCCGGCTGCTTGTCGTGGCGCAGCCCTCGCCAGGACGGGTGACGCAGCCGGCCGTCGGACGTCCACCCGGCGTGCACCACCTCGCCGACGAGTCGCGGCTCCACCCAGTGCACGTCGCGCACGTCGGCTGGCGGGAGGTGCCCCTCGACCGGCTGCGTCCCACGCTCCAGCGGCCGCAGCAGCGCGCCCAGCTCGTCGAGCGCGCGCCCCGTGAAGCCCGTCCCGACGCCGCCGGCGGGCCGCAGCACGCCATCGGCGTCGTGGACCCCCAGCACGAGCGACCCCACGGTGCCGGCGCGCCGGCCCTGCCCCGGCCGCCAGCCCACGAGCACGACCTCCTGCATGTGCACGTGCTTCACCTTGCGCCAGTCCGGCGACCGGGCGCCCGGCCGGTAGGTGGCGCCGCGGCGCTTGGCCAGCACGCCCTCGAGCCCGAGCTCGCGGCTCGCGGCCAGCACGTCCGCACCCGGCCCCGCGAACGACGGCGGCACCTGCCAGGACGGCCCGCCGAGGCCGAGGCCTTCGAGGAGGTCACGGCGGTCGTCGTACGGCAGCGCGAGCGTCGGGCGGTCCCCGAGGTGCAGCACGTCGAACACGAGGTAGACGACCGGCACGGTGCGGGCGAGGCGGCGCGCGACCGCCGGGTCCGCCACGTGCATCCGCTGCTGGAGGCGGCCGAAGTCGGGGGCGCCCCGCGCGTCGAACGTCACGAGCTCGCCGTCGAGCACGGCCGGCGTCGGCCCGAGTGCGTCACCGAGACCGGCGACCTCCGGGTACGACCGCGAGACGTCGCGGTCGTTGCGCGACAGCAGCCGCACGCGACCGTCCTGGACGTACGCGACCGCGCGCACGCCGTCCCACTTCATCTCGTACGCCCAGCCGGCGTCGTCCCCGACGGGCAGCGCGCCGGGCACGGCGAGCATCGGGCGGACGAGGTCGGGCAGCGCGGGCACCCGTCGAGTCTCGCGCCGCGCGGCCGTCGCGGCGACGCGAGCGTCCCCCGGGCGCGCGACGCGGCACGTGCGTCGCGGCGCACGTCACCCGTGCGGCCCGCGCGCCGCGCGCCTGCCAGGATCGGACCCGTGCACCCCGACGACGCCCCGCCCGGGCCTGCCCGTGCCCGTGCCGCCGCCTCCGCCCCTCGCGTCGGCCCGACCGGCGGGCAGGGCCCGCGGTCCGCCTCGTGGCTCGTGCTCGTCGTGCTCGCCGTGGCGGTCGCCGCGCTCGCGGGCATGGCGCTCACCTGGCCCACGGGGCCCCGCGTGGGCCAGGACCCGACGGAGGCGGGCGCCGTCGACTTCGTCACCGGGCGCGTCACCGACTCCCGGTGGGAGACGTGCGACGGCACCGTCGAGGACGTCGAGCCGGACGGCAGCGTGCCCGCGGAGGTGCGCTGCCTGCGCGTGACGGCCGAGGTGCCCGGCGACGTCCCGGGCGGCTCGGTCGACGTGTACGCGACCGCCGGGCTGGCACCCGCCGACGTCCCGGCCGGCACGCGCGTGGTGCTCGAGCGCTACCCGGCGGCCGACGGCCAGCCGGAGGTGTGGGCGTGGGGCGACTTCGCGCGCGGCGTGCCGCTGACCGCCTTCACGGTCGTGTTCGGTCTGCTCACCGTGGCGGTGGCGGGCGTGCGCGGGCTGCGCGCCCTCGTCGGCCTCGCGGTCGCGTTCGGCGTCCTCGGCGCCTACCTGCTGCCGGCGGTCGTCGCGGGGGAGAACGCGCTCGTCGTGGCGCTGTGCGCGTCCGCCGCGATCGTCGTCACGGTGCTCTACCTCGCGCACGGCGTCTCGCTGCGCACCACGACGGCGCTGGTCGGGACGATCGCCGGGCTCGCGCTCGTCACGGGCCTCGGCGTCGCGGGCGCCGCGCTCGCGCACCTGCAGCCGGTGACGAGCGAGGACACGTTCCAGCTCGCGCGGCTGCTGGGGGACGACGGCGTGCAGGTGCTGCGCGGGGTGTTCCTGTGCGGCGTCGTGCTGGCGGGGCTGGGTGTGCTCAACGACGTGACGATCACGCAGGCGTCGGCCGTGTGGGAGCTGCGTGCCGCGGACCCGACGGCGGGCGTGCGGGAGCTGTTCACGCGGGGCATGCGCATCGGGCGCGACCACATCGCGTCGACCGTCTACACGATCGCGTTCGCGTACGCGGGCGCCTCGCTGCCCGTCCTGCTGCTGCTCGAGGTCTACAGCCAGCCGCTCGCGCGCACGCTGACGAGCGGGGCGTTCGCCGAGGAGATCGTGCGCACCCTGGCCGGGTCCATCGGCCTGGTGCTGGCCATCCCGCTGACCACGGCGGTCGCCGCCGTCGTCGCGAGCGGCACGGCGCACGCGGACGTCGCGGCGGACCGCGGGCACGCGCACTGACGCGCCGTCGACGGGGTCGGCGGACGCGCTCGGCGGCCGGGCTCAGCGGGCGGCGCCCGCCCGCGCGCACGCGGTGCACACGCCGACGAAGTCGACGGAGTGCTCGAGCTCGGTGAAGCCGTGCTCGGTGGCGAGCGCGCTCACGAGCTCCTCGAGCTGCGGCGCGTCCACGTCGACCGTGCGGCCGCAGTGCCGGCACACGAGGTGGTGGTGGTGGTGGCTCGCCGTCGGCGCGCAGCGCAGGTACGTGTGCTCGCCCGACGGGTTGAGCAGGACCTCGACGTCACCCGACTCCGCCATCGCGTTGAGCGTCCGGTAGACCGTCGCCAGTGCGATGTCGTCACCGCGCTGCTGCAGGGCGAGGTGGATCTGCTTCGCGCTGCGGAACTCGCCGAGGTCGTCCAGCAGGCCGGCGATCGCCGTCCGCTGCCGGGTGACGCGCTGCCCGATCATGTCGCTGCCCTCCGCACCGGCGCGGGCCCGTCCCGCCGCCCCGTTCTCAACGTCACCACCGTAGATGAGAATTCCGGCGACACGGGCCGGGGACACAGGCCGGGGACGCGGGACGGTGCGCGGGCGCCGCGCCGGCCGGCGGTACGCTCGCACGCGGTGCCCGCGGCCGTGCCGCGGCGCCGCACGTCTCCGCGCGGGCCGGTCCGCGCGCACCCCGGGAGGACGCACGCATGACGGTGGGCGACGAGGTCCCGCAGCAGGAGCCGACGTACCGCGGCGACGTCACGGTGGAGCTCGTGCGGCACGCCGCGCGGGACGCCGACGTGCTGTTCGCGGCCCGCGTCTCGACGGCGGGGGAGGCGACCCTGGAGAACATCGACGCGGACGCGTCGCGCTCCAAGGGCCTCATCAACTACCTCATGCGCGACCGGCACGGCACGCCGTTCGAGCACAACTCGATGACCTTCTTCGTCAGCGCGCCGATCTTCGTGTTCCGCGAGTTCCACCGGCACCGCGTCGGGTTCTCCTACAACGAGGAGAGCGGCCGCTACCGCGAGCTGCAGCCGGTCTTCTACGTGCCCGGCCAGGACCGCCGGCTCGTGCAGCAGGGCAAGCCCGGCCGGTACGAGTTCTTCGACGGCACGGCGGAGCAGCACGCGGTCGTCGACGCCGCCATGCGCGGCGCCTACGCGCACGCCTACACGGCGTACCAGGAGATGCTCGCGGCCGGCATCGCGCGCGAGGTCGCCCGGGCCGTCCTGCCCGTCGGCCTGTTCTCGTCGATGTACGCCACGTGCAACGCGCGCTCGCTCATGCACTTCCTGTCGCTGCGCACCAAGAGCGAGGACGCGAAGGTCCCGTCGTTCCCGCAGCGGGAGATCGAGATGGTCGCCGAGCAGATGGAGGCGGCGTGGGCGCAGCTCATGCCGCTCACCCACGCCGCCTTCGTCGAGCACGGACGCGTCGCGCCCTGACGCCCGCACCGAGCGCACCCTGACCCCGGGCGCGTGGCTCGTCAGCCCAGCTCGGAGCGCTCCGCCTTCTCGCCCGTCGGCTTCGTGAAGGCGCTGTGCACCTTGGCCTTGGCCGCGTCCGGCAGGACCGCGGCCATCGCCGACTGCATGCGCGCCTTGACGGTGTGCACCTCGACCTTGTCCTTGCCGTCGAGCAGGCCCTCGACGCCCTGGCGCGCGATGTCGGCCGGGTCGTCCTTGCTGCCCTGCCCGACCACGGTCTCGACCATGTCGGCACGCTCGAAGAAGTCCGTGTCGGTGGGGCCGGGCATGAGCGCGGTGACGGTGACGCCCGTGTCCTTGAGCTCGTGCCGGATCGCCTCGGCGAAGGAGGTGAGGAACGACTTCGACGCCGCGTACGTCGCGTAGCCCGGGCCGGGCATGAGGCCGGCCACGGACGACGTGATGAGCAGGCGGCCGGCACCGCGCTGCACCATCGCGGGCAGCAGCGCCTTGGTCAGGCGCAGGTTCGCGACGATGTTGAGCTGCACGGTCGCGAGGTCGTGCTCGAGCGGGATCTCGACGAACGCGCCGCCGTCGCCGCGGCCGGCGTTGAGCGCGGCCACGTCCAGCGGGCGCCCCACCGCCGTCACCTCGTCGAGGAGCGTCTGCACGCCCTCGACCGTGGTCAGGTCGGCCTGGACGGCGCGCACGGCGGTGCCGATCTGCGCGAGGCCGTCGGCCGCCAGCGTGAGCTCGGGGTTCTCGGCCGTGACGAGCAGGTCGAACCCGCGTTCCGCGAGCTCGCGCGCCAGCTCCAGGCCGATGCCGCTGGACGCGCCGGTGACGAGCGCGAGCGGGCGGACGGTCAGGTCGTTCTCCATGGCTGCACACCTCCGGGTCGGCTCCGTCCGACGCTACGGGCGGCGGCCGGACCGGGCATCCCGGGACGCCGGTCCAGGCGGCGGCCGGGTCAGCGGCCGGAGGGCTCCGCCGTGGAGGCGCGGACGACGAGGTGGGTCGCCAGCGTGACCTCGGTGCCCGGTGCTGCGGGCGACGCGCCCGTGGCGGGCGCGCGCGTGGCGGCGACGAGCCGCAGCAGCAGGTCGACGGCGGTGGCGCCGGCGCGGCGCTGCGGCACGTCCACCGTCGTGAGCGCGGGGTGGCCCATCGTCGCGACGGTGTCGTCGTGGCCGACCACGCTGAGGTCGTCCGGCACCCGCACGCCGCGGGCCGCCGCGCGGCTGAGCAGCCCGACGGCGACCAGGTCGTTGTACGCGAGCACGGCGGTGGCGCCGTCCGCGAGGACGAGGTCCGCCGCCTGCACGCC
>JAPSIR010000223.1 GCA_031178625.1 Cellulomonas sp. | reverse complement strand
CGGCGTCCGTCGGCATGGACGAGGACACGATGTACGCGATGTACCGGCTGCTCGCGCTGGCCAAGTACGACGAGCGGTACGTCATCCCGTCCGCGCACGCCGAGCAGGCGCACGGCCTGGAGGAGCTCGCCACCGAGTGCTCCCTCGACTACGACGGCGGGCCCGGCATGGGCGGGTCCGGTCCCTTCGGCGAGGGGTCGGGCGGCGCGTACCTCAACGACCCGATCGCGGTCGAGAACTTCCACATGCTCAAGCAGCGCCAGACCACCGACACCGTCGCCGAGCCCGCGAGCCGCAAGGCGCGCGTCAACCTGCTCAACTGGGACGGCAAGTCGGCGCCCGACGGGATGTTCCCGCCGCGCCCCGGGCCGGACGGCGCCGACCTGCGCGAGCCCGCGTCCGACGACGGGGCGGCGCACGTGCAGCCGCGGCCCGCGGGCGGCGAGCCGGGCGGCCCGGCGGGCGCCGGGGGAGCGGGCGGGCCGGTGGACCCGGGCCGGCCGACGGGTGCGTCGGAGGACGACCGATGAGCCTGTTCACGCGCTCGCGCTCGCGGGCGGCGACCGCGCGGGAGACGGCCGTCGTGCACCGGCTCGCGTCGCTGCTGCTGGAGTACCCGACGCCCGACCTCGTGGCGCTGCTGCCCGTGCTGCGCGCGGCGGCGGCCGAGGTCGGCCCCGCCGGGCGCGAGCCGCTCGACCGGCTCCTCGACCACGTGGCCGCCACGCCGCTCGGCGAGCTCCAGGCCGACTACGTCCGCACCTTCGACCTGCGCCGCCGCTGCTCGCCGTACCTGACGTACTACGCGCACGGCGACACGCGGAAGCGCGGCGTCGCCCTCGTCGAGGTCAAGCAGGCGTTCCGCGCCGCCGGGCTCGAGCTCGGGGGCGAGGAGCTGCCGGACCACGTCGCCGTCGTGCTGGAGTTCGCGTCGACCGAGGGCCCCGCGCAGGAGGCGGGCCTGCGGCTGCTCCAGGACCACCGCGCCGGCCTCGAGCTGCTGCGCATGGCGCTGCGGGACACCGGGTCGCCGTGGGCCGACGCGCTCGTGGCCGTCTGCGCCACGCTCCCGCCGCTCGGCGACGACGAGCGGACCGCCGTCGCCCGCCTCGCCGCGGCCGGCCCGCCCGGCGAGGAGGTCGGCCTCGAGCCGTTCGGCCCGCCGACCACCATGGAGGCCGCCCAGCCGGCCGGTCCCGTCTTCCTGCCGACCCCGGGAGTGCGCCGATGACCGCCCTCGACACGATCCTGTGGGTCGTCGTGCCGTACGTCTGCCTCGCGGTCTTCGTGCTCGGCCACGTGTGGCGGTACCGGTACGACAAGTTCGGCTGGACCACCCGCTCGTCGCAGCTCTACGAGAGCCGGCTGCTGCGCTGGGCCAGCCCGATGTTCCACTTCGGGATCCTGTTCGTCTTCCTCGGCCACGTGATGGGCCTCGGCATCCCGAAGTCGTGGACGCGCGCGGTCGGCATGACCGACGAGATCTACCACTTCCTGGCCATCTCGATCGGCACGGTCGCGGGCGTCTGCACGGTCGTCGGGATGGCGCTGCTCATCTACCGCCGCCGCACGGTCGGGCCGGTGTTCAGCGCGACGACGCGCATGGACAAGGTCATGTACCTCGTCCTCGCGGTCGTCATCGCCCTCGGGATGTGGAACACGGTGGCGGGCTCGATCCTCAACCTCGGCGGGCACTACGACTACCGCGACGGCGTCTCGGTGTGGTTCCGCGGCATCTTCCGGTTCGACCTGCACCCCGAGCTCATGGCCGAGGCGCCGTTCGGGTTCCAGGCGCACGGCATGTCCGCGATGCTGCTGTTCGCGCTGTGGCCGTTCACGCGGCTCGTGCACGTGTTCAGCGCGCCGGTCGGCTACCTGTGGCGCCCGTACGTCGTCTACCGCTCGACGGGCCCGGCGCGGCTCGGCACGCGCGCGGACCGCCGCGGCTGGGAGCGGGTGGGCGCGGGCGACCGCCCGGACGCCCGCCGCTGACCGCCGGGGCGACGCCGGCTCACACCTCGCCCGCGAGGAGGCGGTCGAGGAACGCCGCCTTGGCAGCCTCGTAGTCCGGCGCCCCGTCGGCGCGCTGCTTGACGGCGTCGTACGCGGCGAGCAGGCGCGGGTCGGCGCGGAGCAGGTCCCACGTGCGCGTGAAGCGGACGTCGTGCTCCGAGCCGACGGGCGTCACGGCGAGCTCGGTGGGCAGCGGCGCGTCGACCGCGAAGGTGGCGAGCGTCGCGCACCACAGGTCCGGCCGGCGGACGGCGTGCAGGACGCGGACCACGTCGACGGCCGCTGCGAACGCATCCGGCGGCACGCGCAGGTGCAGGTCGACGTCGCCGCGCGTCAGCGCCTGCCGGACGCTCGACGCGCCCGTCCAGACGAGCTCGCCGGGCACGCCGGCGGCGGCGAGCCGCGCGCGCTCGACCTGGACGACGGCGGCCGCCTCGGCGGCCAACTCGTCCGCGCGCCTCAGCACACGCACCTCCGTCCCGGCGTCACGCCCGTTGCCCGGGCCGCCCGGCGCGCCGCCCCGCCCGCACCCCGCTCGCCGAGGTCGCCGGCAGCGCGTCGAGGTCGCTGGTCGGGACCGGCGACACCGACGGCGGACCGGCGACCTCGGCGGCGTCGTGCGGGCGTCGCGGCGGGCCGCGTCAGCCGGCGTCGAAGCGCTGGTCGTCCTCGGGGTGCTCGGCCGACTCGCCGACCGACTCCTGGTGCAGGTCCGCCTCGTTGGGGCCGGTGCCCGTGTCGACGGGCGCGTCGCGCTGCTCGTCGCCGTGGGTGCCGCCGCCGGTCGACGGGGGTCCGGGGTTCTCGCTCATGCGTGCTCCTCCGATATCGGTGGTGCCTCGGGCGGTGGACCGCCCACGTCGAGCATCCCCAGCCGGGCGCGTCCCCGCACCTCGAGCACCACCGGTTCGGCGGGCGACACGCGGGCGCGGGGCGGGCCGCCCGTGCCAGGCTCGGGGGATCGAGCGGAGGGGGTTCGCGATGGACGCCACGGACGTCATGACGTGGGTACGGGAGTACGAGCGCGCGTGGCGCGACCAGGACGTGGCGGCGGTGGACCGCCTGTTCACGCCGGACGCCCTGTACCTGCGCGGCGCGTACGACGAGGGGCTGCGCGGCCGGGACGCGATCGCCGAGTTCTGGCTCGACCCGACGCCGTTCACGATGACGGCCGAGCCGGTCGCCGTCGACCCGCCGACCGCCGTGGTGCGCGCCGAGGTGCACTACCTCGGCGATGAGGCGCAGGAGTTCCGCGACCTGTGGGTCATCCGGTTCGCCGCCGACGGGCGCGCCGAGCACTTCGAGGAGTGGGCGCACTGGCCGGGGCTCGAGTACGCCGGACCGGCCGCCGACTGACGTCGGAGGGCGTCAGACCGGCGTCGCCGTGCCCGTCACCGTCAGGCCGCCGGACGGCGGCACGTCGACGAGCAGCACGCTCGGGCGGCCGACGTGCCGCCCCTGGTGGATCCGCACCCGTGCGGGCGGTGCGACGAGGCCGAGTGCCCGCAGGTAGGCGCCCGTCGCGGCGGCGGCGGAGCCCGTCGCGGGGTCCTCGGTCAGCACGCCGACCGGGAAGAGGTTGCGCGCCTCGTACTCGGCCTCCGTGGCCCCGGCCGGGTCCCGCCGGTGCAGGACCGTGACCGTGCCGGTCCAGCCCGCGCGGTCCATGAGGGCCCGCAGCGCCGCGGGGTCGAACGCGAAGCCGTCGAACGTCGCGGCGTCGCGCAGGACCACCACGGGGTGCACGTTGCCCGCGTACGCGGCGCGCGGCGGGTGCGCCGGGTCGACGTCGGCGCGCGCGAGGCCCAGCAGGCCGAGCAGCTCGTCGAGGACGTCGTCGGCGAGGTCCTCGACGCGCGGCTCCACGCTCGTGAACGAGGCCGACACGACGCCGTCCGCCTCCCGCGTCACGATGGTCACCGGGCCCACGGGCGTGCGCAGCACCAGGTCGCCCGGGCCCCGGAGCGCCGTGAGGGCCACCGCCGTCGCGACGGTCGCGTGCCCGCAGAACGGCACCTCGGCGACGGGGGAGAAGTACCGCACCGACAGCGTGCCGGGGTCGGTGACGAACGCCGTCTCCGCGTACCCGACCTCCGCCGCGACGGCGAGCATCCGCTCGTCCGTCCACCCGCGCGCGTCGAGCACCACGCCCGCGGGGTTGCCGCCGCCCGGCGCCGCCGCGAACGCGGCCCACCGCTGCACGTCCTCCGACGTCATGGCGCCGTCCGACCTCACGGCTGCGACCGACGGAGGGCGTCGCCCTCGAGCACGGAGGCGTCGCCCACGTACGGGCGCAGGGTCGCCGGCGCCGGGAACGGGAGCGTCCACGTGCGCATCTCGGCGTCCGCGGCGCCGAAGTCGTCCATCTTCACAACCACGCGCTCCGGGCTGACCTCCACCATCCGCACGCGCAGCCACCGGCCGTCCTCCACGCGCAGCTGCCACAGGTCGGCGAGCCAGTGCAGGCCGCGCGCCTCGAGCGCCTCCTCGGCGACGTCCCAGTCGACGGCGCCGGTCACCGCGTGGCCCAGCCGGTCGACCGCGACGAACCCGTCGCCCTGCGGGCGCAGCCAGCCGACGAGCTCGCGGTCGCCCGCGCGGCGGTGCTCGATCCAGTCCTCGGGAAGCATCGGGCGAGCGTAGGCAGCGGGCCGGCCAGGAGGCACCTGCATATGGCGGACGCGGACGGCGTCGCGCCCACGTCGTGGGACGACTCGTTTCACCCGCTCCTCCAGGTCGGTCGTCCAGTCATGGGAGGACGTGCAGGGGTGCTGGCACCCGCGCAGATGTCGCCGTCGACCCGATTGCCCGATCTGTCTGCACGATCGTGACTTCCAGTGGTGCCCGTCCCCCTTCCGTGTGGCGGATCCCGTGCCTATCGTGAGAGACGTGCACCCAGTCAGTGAGAGGCTCCGTGACGCCCGCGAGCGGTCCGGCCT
>JAPSIR010000041.1 GCA_031178625.1 Cellulomonas sp. | reverse complement strand
CCATGAGTTCGGGCACGGGTGCAGGCTCCTTGTCGTGCGCCCGCACCGCGGTGGCGGCGGGTCGGCGGTCGCCGACGCGGGCGGGTCGATGCTACCGACCCGGCTCCGCCGGGCCGTACGGGATACGGGCGCTCAGGGCAGGCGCTCGGGGACGCGCGCGTCGATCTCCGCGAGCCAGGCGGCGGCGCTCGCGTCGGACGGCATGCGCCACTCGCTGCGCGGCGACAGCGTGCCGCCGGCGCTGACCTTCGGGCCGTTCGGCAGGGCGGACCGCTTGAACTGGTGCGCGAAGAACCGACGGACGAACACCCGCAGCCACTGCCGGACCTCCGCCAGGTCGTACTGCGTGCGCCGCTCCGGCGGGAAGCCGGGCGGCCACGTGCCGGCCTCGACGTCGTGCCACGCGTGCCACGCCAGGAACGCGATCTTCGACGGGCGGGTGCCGTGCCGCAGCACCTGGAACAGCGTGAAGTCCTGCAGCGCGTACGGGCCGACGACGTCCTCCGTGCTCTGCATGCGCTCGCCCTCGCGCGCCGGCACGAGCTCGGGCGAGATCTCCTGGTCCAGCACGCGCAGCAGCACCGCGTTGGTGGCGTCGTCGAAGTGGCCCTCGCCGACGACCCAGCGGATGAGGTGCTGGATGAACGTCTTCGGCACGCCCGCGTTGACGCCGTAGTGGGACATCTGGTCGCCCACGCCGTACGTGCACCAGCCCAGCGCGAGCTCGGAGAGGTCGCCCGTGCCGAGCACGATGCCGCCGCGCTGGTTGGCCGCACGGAAGAGGTAGTCGGTGCGCAGCCCGGCCTGCACGTTCTCGAACGTGACGTCGTAGACGTCGGCGCCCTCGCCCGCGGGGTGCCCGAGGTCCGTGAGCATCTGCAGCGCGGCGGGGCGGATGTCGATCGTCTCGTACGTCGTGCCCAGGGCCTCCATGAGCGCGAGCGCGCTGCCCTTCGTCGTCTCGCTCGTCGCGAACCCGGGCATCGTGAACGCGAGGATGTCGCTGCGCGGGCGCCCGAGCCGGTCCATGGCGCGTGCGGCGACGATGAGTGCGTGGGTGGAGTCGAGCCCGCCGGAGACGCCGATGACGATCTTCGGGTCGCCGATCGAGCGCAGCCGCTGCTCGAGCGCGGAGACCTGGATGTTGTAGGCCTCGTAGCAGTCGAGCGCGAGCCGCTCCGGGTCGTCCGGGACGAACGGGAAGCGGTCGACCGTCCGGCGCAGGCCGATGTCGCCGGTGGGCGGGTCGAGCTCGAACCGGACGGTCCGGCGGTCGCCGCCGGCCGGCGCGAGCCCGAGCGCGCGCCGGTTGTCGTCGAACGTGCCCATGCGCAGCCGCTCCTGGCGGAGGCGGCCGAGGTCCACGTCGGCGACGGTGAGCAGCGCCCCGTCGGGGAACCGCTCGCCCTCGGCGACCATCTCCCCCAGCTCGTACACGAGCGTCTGGCCGTCCCACGACAGGTCGGTGCTCGACTCCCCCTGTCCCGCCGCCGCGTACACGTACGCCGCGAGGCAGCGCGCCGACGCGGACCGGACGAGCAGGCGGCGCTCCTCGGCGCGCCCGACGGTCACGGGGCTGCTGGAGAGGTTCGCCAGGACCGTGGCGCCGGCGAGGGCGGCCGTCGCGCTCGGCGGCACGGGCACCCACATGTCCTCGCAGACCTCGACGTGCAGCACGAGGTCGGGCACGTCGGTCGCGGCGAACAGCAGGTCGGTGCCGATCGGCGCCTCCTGGCCGGCGACGGTCGTGGTGCCGCGCACGTCGTCGCCCGGTGCGAACCACCGGCGCTCGTAGAACTCCCGGTAGGTGGGCAGGTGCGCCTTCGGCGCCACGCCCAGCACCCGCCCGCGGTGCACCACGACGGCCGCGTTGAGCACGCGCGTGCCGTGCACGAGCGGCGCCCCGACGACGAGGACGGGTCGAAGGTCCGCCGACGCCGCCACCACCTCGCGCAGGGCGCCGTCGACCGCATCGAGCAGCGTGTCCTGCAGGAAGAGGTCGTCGATCGCGTAGCCGGACAGGCACAGCTCCGGGAAGACGGCGACGGCCGCCCCGTCGGCGTCGCAGCGGCGCGCGGCCTCGAGGACGGCGGCGGCGTTGGCCGCCGGGTCCGCGACGCGCACGGGCACCGTGCACGCCGCCACGCGGGCGAATCCGTGGGCGTAGGCGGAGAGGAAGTCCACGTCCGGGAGTCTTCCACGCGGGTGCGACGGCGCAGGTCGAGCGCGCGTGGCGCCGCACGGGCACGGCGCCCGCGCGCGTCGGACGGATACGTCCGACCGGGAGGTCGCACGGTGCGGCCGGGGACGACGACGGCCCCCGACCGTGGGGTCGGGGGCCGTCGGAGCGGGTGGGCGATACTGGGTTCGAACCAGTGACCTCCTCGGTGTGAACGAGGCGCTCTACCACTGAGCCAATCGCCCGCTGCCGCAGCCCGTGGGCCGCTGCGGTGCACGATGCTAGCCGACGTCGAGGCCTGTTGGCGAAACGCGGGTCGCGGGGCGGCCGGCGGGTGCGTCGCGCGGCCCCGTGCAGCCCGTACGGCACGGCGGGCGAACCGGTGAGGTCGGGGTGGCGTCACTCTGGTCACGTGCGTCCCACGGCACTAACCTGCGCGAGGGACGGTGGGGGGGACCGTGGCGCCCGCCGCGCGTCCGGGCGGGTGAACTGTGTGCGCGGACCGGTCCAATCGGGCATGTGGCCTGCCATGATGTGATCTCCGAGCCCCGGCGTGGGCGCCAGTCACCAGGAGGACCCGATGACGGATTCGTCGTACGACGTCGTCGAGGTCGTCGCCATGCAGCTGATCGGGTCCGACGCGAGCGTCATCCCGGTGTCCGCGGAGCTGTCCTTCCGCACCGCCGACCCCTACACCGTGCGTGCGGTCTTCAGCGGCGCGCACACGATGTCGACGTGGCTGCTCGGCCGCGAGCTCCTCGCGCAGGGCGTGCACGCGACCGCCGACGCCCCCGCGGGTGACGGCGACGTCCAGGTGTGGCGTGACGACGACCCCGATTACACCCTCGTCTCGCTCAGCGGCGTCGAGGGCAGCGCGCTGCTGGCGGCGCCGACCGAGCCGCTCGTGCGGTTCCTCGCCGCGACGGAGTCCCTCGTGCCCGTGGGCTCGGAGTCCGACCGCATGGAGGGTGAGATCAGCGCGCTGATCGCGGCGCTGCTCACCGCCTGACCACCGCGTCCGCGACCACGGCCGGCCCCGCCTCGGCGGGGCCGGCCGTCGTGCGTCCGGGCCACGACTGCCGTGCGGGACGCTGCTCGGACCGACGGGTCAGGGGTCGAGGTCGTCGGCGACGCGTGCCTGGAAGAGGCGCTGCGCCTCCAGGGAGAGCGGCCCGGGCGCCACGTCGACGTCGTCCAGCCGGACGACCGGCGACACGTTGCGGATCGACCCCGAGAGCGTGAGGTGCGCGCGGCCCGCGGCCACCTCGTCGAGGACCGTCCACGGGAGCTCGTCCGCCGCCGCCTCCCGGACCGGCAGACCCGCCGCGGCGCCCCACTCCAGGAGCAGCTCGCGCGTGATGCCGGCGAGGCAGCCCGTCGCGAGCGCCGGCGTCAGCAGCTCGCCGCCGACCTCGACGAACACGTTGGAGCCGGTGCCCTCGCAGAGGTCCCCCCGCGTGTTCGCGAGGAGCGCCTCGTCGGCACCGGCGGCGTACGCCCGCGCGAGCGCGACGACGTTCTCCGCGTAGGAGGTCGTCTTCAGGCCGGCGACGGCGGAGCGCTCGTTGCGCACCCACGGCACGCGCACGGCCCGGGACGTCTCCGCCCGCGCCGCCGGGCCCGCGACGACCACGACGGTCGGCCGCTGCGCGTCCGGTGCCGCCCGGTGCGACCCCATGGGTCCTGGGCCGCCTGTCACGGTGACACGCAGGCGCCCGGCGTCCGGGCCGGCGGCTGCGAGCGTCTCGTCCACGGCGGCCCGGATGACGTCGAGCGGCAGCGGCGGCAGACCCAGGCCCTGCGCCGAGCGTCCGAGCCGCGCGAGGTGGCGCGTGAGGGCGAACGCGCGGCCCCCGTACACGGCGCACGTCTCGAAGACGCCGTCGCCCACGGTGACGCCGTGGTCGACGGCGGTCAGGACGAGGTCGTCGGGTCCGTGCAGGCGGCCGTCGACCCAGATCACGTGCTCCACGCCGTCATCCTCCCACCGGGCGCCCGCGGGCGGCCTCACCGGAGGCGAGCCCGACCAGCCGTGCGGCCTTGAGCTCCGTCTCGGCCCACTCGCGTCCCGGGTCGCTGTGCCAGGTGATGCCGGCGCCCGTCCCGAACCGCAGGACGTCGTCGGCCCACCAGAACGTCCGGATGCCCACGGCCAGCTCGGCGCGCACGTCGCCGCCCTCCCCCACCCGGACCCATCCGACGAGCCCGCAGTACGGTCCCCGCGGCGCCGTCTCGAGGGCGTCGATCACCCGCAGCGCCGAGCTCTTCGGCGCCCCGGACACCGATCCGGGCGGGTACGTCGCGTCGAGGACGCGCGCCACGAGGTCGGGCGCCGTACGCACGTCGTCCTCGAGCGTGCCGGCGACCGTGGACACCAGGTGCACGAGGCCGGGGTGGTGCTCGACGTCGAGCAGGTGCGTCACGCGGACCGTGCCGGGCCGGCACACCCGCTGCAGGTCGTTGCGCACGAGATCCGTGATCATGACGTTCTCGGCGCGGTCCTTCGCCGTCAGGCCGCCGGGCGTCGCGGCGGTGCCCTTGATGGGCGCGGACGTGAGCTCGTCGCCGTCCAGGCGCAGGAAGAGCTCGGGAGAGGCCGTGACGACCCAGCAGCCCGCGTCCGCTCCCCCGGGCGGCACGTGGACGCCGCCCGCGTACGGGGCGGGGTTGCCGACGGCGAGGCGTGCCGCCAGCGCCCCGGCGTCCGGCTCCCGACCGTGCCCGGGCAGCGGGGCGGCGAGGACGCGGCAGAGATTGGCCTGGTAGACGTCGCCCTCGCGCACGTGGGCGCGCACGCGCTCCACCGCTGCCACGTAGGCGTCGCGGTCGAGCGAGGTGCGCCACGCGTCGGTCGCCGGGCCGACCCAGGCGGCGGGGTCACCCGCCGGTGCGTCGGCGCCCCGGCCCGTCACGACGTCGGCGAACCGCCACGCGTCCACGCGGCCCTCGAAGGTGCCGACGAGCGCCCACCAGCCCGGCGTCGCGAGGGCCGCGGGGTGCGCGCGCACGTCCGCGTGCTCGACGACGCCGGTCCCCCGCACGCCCGCGAACCACGCCCGCCCGGGGCGCGGGGCAGGGGTCGCGGGCACGCCCACAACCTACCGACGGCGGAGCGCGCGCGGCCGCCGCGTCCCGCGCCGGAGCGCGCCTGCCTGCACGGACGCGTCGGCGACCGTTCCACGGGGGTTCGTCCGGGCGTCGGGCGGACGTTGCCGGGGACGTGGTCCAGGGCACATCGGAGCCGGTTGGACTCCGGCGTCGAACCTGGTCTAGAGTCTTCGACGCACCCCGGAACGCCGGAAACGGCGGGACGGAGATGTGCGGACGTGGCTCAGTGGTAGAGCATCACCTTGCCAAGGTGAGGGTCGCGGGTTCGAATCCCGTCGTCCGCTCGGAGGATCATCCGCCGGCTTCCCAGCCGTTGTGGACTCCGGTTCCACCGGTGGAGTGGCCGAGAGGCGAGGCAGCGGCCTGCAAAGCCGTATACACGGGTTCGAATCCCGTCTCCACCTCGTAGCAACTCCCCCAGCGGGCGATTGGCGCAGCGGTAGCGCGCTTCCCTGACACGGAAGAGGTCACTGGTTCGAACCCAGTATCGCCCACCAGCACGACTGCACGTCAGAAGCCGTCACGGAGAGATCCGGGGCGGCTTCTTCGCTGCCCCGGACCGGGAGCGACCACGGCCGGGCGATGCCGACGACGTGGCGCACGTCACCCGGGCTCGTCGCGCGACGGGTCCACGCCCGTCGCGTCACGCGCCGCGCGCCCGCCGCTCCCCCGCGACCCGCACCCGGAAGCTCGCCACAGGCCCCGGCGTCGGCGCGGCGCGCCGCCGCAGCGCCGCGTCCCCTGGCCCTAGCGCGAGGTCCAGGCGGTGGAAGATCCGCGCCGCGGTGAGCGTCATGAGCGCGTCGGCTA
Organism: Cellulomonas sp.; assembly: GCA_031178625.1. Lineage (GTDB taxonomy): Bacteria > Actinomycetota > Actinomycetes > Actinomycetales > Cellulomonadaceae > Cellulomonas. The sequence goes on along the minus strand of JAPSIR010000041.1, from coordinate 12,833 downwards.
TGCCCTTGCCGAGGCACGTGTGCGGCCCCTTGCCGAACGGTGCGTACGCCCCGGGGGTCGCGTGCTCGCGGCGCTCGGGCCCGTACCGGTCGATGTCGAACCGCAGCGGCTCGGGGAACAGCTCCGGCAGGAAGTGGGGCACAGTGACCGCGCAGTAGACCGGCTCGCCCTCGCGGATCAGGTGACGGGCGTACTCGAAGTCGCGGTTCGCGACGCGCGGCTGCGCGACGGCGATCGGGTACAGGCGCATGGTCTCCATGACCGCGCCGCTCGTCGCGGTGAGGCGCTCGAGCGACGCCTCGGTGAGCGGGCCGGACGCGAAGACCTCGTCGGCCTCGGCGCGGATGCGCGCGAGCACGTCGGGGTGCGCGAGGACGGCGTGCACGAGGCACCCGAGGGTGTTCGCCACCGTGTCGAGGCCCGCGACGTACGGCCCGGTCAGTGCCAGCACGAGGTCGTCGGCCGCGACGAGACCCGGGTCGGCGTCGTGGGCGTCCATGAGGTCGTCGACGAGCGTCCGCCGCCCGTCGGAACGGGGACCCTGCGCCCGGTGCGCACGGATCATCTGCTCGCCGAGCTCCTGGACCCGCGCACGCGAGCGCCGGTACACGGGGCTGTGCAGGATGATCTCCGGGCGCTGCCGCGTGACGAGCGCGTTGAGGATGTAGAGGATCGTCGTCCGGATGTCGCGCACGTACTCGGTCGGGACGGTGCCGGTCAGCATCGTGCCGAGCTGGCTGGTCACGAGGAGCTGCAGCGCCTCGACGACCGGCACCGTGGTCCCGGGCCGCCACGCACGGTCGAGGCACTCGTCGGTGATCGCGAGGAGCTCGTCGAACCGGCCGTCGAGCGCCTCCCGCGAGTACCCGCGCCGCATGACCTCGCGCAGCCGCCGGTGCTCGGCGCCGTCGACGCCCGTGAGGGTGCGCGTCGCGCCGTACTCGTCGACCAGGCCCTGCCACACCTCGGCGGACCGCAGGTTCGCCTGCCCCTCGCGCGAGCCCATCCACCGCGCGAGCTCCGGGCCGGCGAGCACGGTGAGGGTGCGCCGCAGCGCGCGCACGCGGAACACCGGGCCGCGCTCGGCGTAGCACCGCACGAAGAACGCGGCGGGATCGCTCGCCAGCTCGGCGACGCTGCCGATCACGGGCGCGCCGCGGACGACGGGGATGGTGCCGACGGTCGTGGACGCGGTCATGGCGGGCCCCCTGCCTGACGGCCGCCCGGCGTCGACGCCGGGGGCGCGGCCCCAGCCTCCTCCGACCGCGCGCGCCCGTCCAGACCCGGGCGCATCGGGCCGGACCCTTCAGGACGACGCCGCCCCGCGGGACAGGTGGCCGGCGCGGCCGGCCCAGACGGTCCGACGGGCCACGCGCAGGCCGGCGACGGTCCCCCTGGCAGCGGCGACCGCCGCGCGCGGCGAGCGGACGGCGACCCGCGGCGACGCGCGCAGCACCACCTCGAGCGCGTACGCGCCGCTGCGCACGGCCCAGCGCCGCCGGTCGCGGGGCGTGAGGTGCAGGGCGGCGAACAGCATCCGGTTGCGGCAGTTCCAGTAGCAGTAGAGCGGCGAGACGCCCCCGCCCTGCGTACCGCCGACGGTGTGGACGACGCGCACGTCGTCCCGCACCACCAGGCGCGCGCCGCTCGCCGCCGCACGCCAGGACAGGTCGACGTCCTCCCAGTAGAGGAAGTACCGCTCGTCGAAGCCTCCGAGCGCCGTGTACGTGTCGACGTGCAGCGCGAGGCACGCCCCCGTGAGCCACGGGCGCACGCCCGGACCGTCCCCCGGCCGGGGGCGGCGCGTCCGGCCGGCTCCGACGTCCACGACCGCCCCGACGAACGACTCGCGGCCGGAGGGCACGACCACGACGGGGCTGACGACGTCACCGGGGTGCCGCCGCACGTGCTCGTGGAGCGCCCGGGCGTCGTCGACGGTCAGCGCCGCGTCGGGGTTGAGGAGGAGGACGACGTCGCAGCCGGCGGCGCGCGCGGCCGCCACGCCGCGGTTGCAGCCGGCGCCGAACCCGTCGTTGGGCGACGGCACGAGGGACCAGCCCCGGTCCGCCGCGAGCGACGTGGCGGCGCGTCGCTCCGCAGCTCCCGAGTCGTTGTCCACGACCACGACCCGCGCCCCGGCGGCCGTGAGGCTCGCAGGGACACCGGCGGCGACCAGGTCGGACGAGCCGTAGCTGACGACGACCACGGCCAGGCCGTGCAGCGGCCCTCGGACCGCGGCCACGTCCGTGCGCGACCGCTCGGGCTCCACCACGGGCTCCCCCTCCGGCTGCGCCTCGTCACGACCGCCGACCGAGCGTCCGCGAGCGGCCCGGCCCACCGCAACCTACGCGCGGGACCGTCCGGGCTGTCCTGGACGGCCGGGTGAAATCCGGGCATACCGTCCCATCACGGGTGTCTGGACAGGTGTCCGCACTCCTAATGTGAGCGCGCCGGGGGCGGCCGCTGAGCGCCCCGTCGCGAGGGGGCGAGGTGGTGGTCCGTGGGCGTTGCCGTCGTCGTCGCGGTGGCCACCTACCGGCGCCCGGTCCAGCTGGCCACGCTGCTCGACGCGGTGCTGCCCCAGGTCGACGACCTGCGGCCGCCGGCCCGCGTGCTGGTGGTCGACAACGACCCGCAGGGCGGTGCGCGCACGGTCACGGACGCGGTGGCCGCGCTGGGCGTCGACTACGTGGTGGAGCCGCGGCCGGGCCTGACGGCGGTCCGCAACCGGGCCCTCGACGCCGCGGCGGAGGCCGGCGCACGGGTGGTGGTGTTCGTCGACGACGACGAGGTGCCGCAGCCCGGCTGGCTCACCGCGCTCGTCGCGATGTGGGAGCGCACGGGCGCCGACGCGGTCGCCGGCCCGAGCCGCAAGGTGCTCGCGCCGCCCGTCGACGGGTGGGTGCGCGCGTCGGGGTTCTTCCTGCCCCGGCCCGGCCGCACGCACGGGGCGACGGTCCCCGCGGCGGCGACGCACAACCTGCTGCTCGACCTGGACCGGCTGCGGCACCTCGGCCTCCGCTTCGACGAGCGCTTCGGCCTGACCGGCGGGGAGGACACCATGCTCACGCACGCGCTGACCGCCGCCGGCGGCACGATCCGCTGGTGCGAGGACGCCGTCGTGCTCGACCCGGTGCCCCAGCACCGCGCGACCCGCTCGTGGGTGCTCGCGCGCGAGCACCGCACCGGGTGCACGTGGAGCGCCGTGCACCTGGCGCTCGCGCACGGCGTCCGCGCGGGCGTCGCCGTGCGCCTCCACCTCGTCGCGCTCGGCGCGGCGCTCGTCGCGCGCGGCGCCGCCCTCCGGCTGGCGGCCACGGTGAGCCGGTCCGACGTCGCCCGCGCGCGAGGCGACCGGGACGTCGCACGCGGCACGGGCGTCCTGCGCGGAGCGGGCGGCGGCGAGGTCGAGGAGTACGCCCGCCGCGACCCGGTCCGCGTCGGCGCCTGACCTCGCCCCGTGCCGCCCGGGCCGCGGCGCGGTGAAGCACCGGGCCTCGTCGGGCGCGGAGGTCGCCCAGCCGGTCGAGCACGGCACCGCCCGCGGGCGCCCGCCGCGCGCCCCGGCGCCACCCTGGCCATGCTGGACCCGCGCCGCGCCTCCCCGGTGCCGCACGTCCGCCCGCCCACGTCGAGGGAGTCCCTGTGCCCGTACCCGACGGTCCCCTGCCCGCCCGCGTCGCCGGTGGCCTGCTCGCGACGCTGTTCGGCCCGCTCGCCGTGCTGCGCCGCGGCCGCCCGCTGCACCCGCGCGGCACCGTGCTCCGCGGGACGCTGCGTCTCGGTGACGACCCCGAGGCACCCGGGGGCGAGCTGCGGTACGCCGGCCCGGCGCTCGTCCGCGTGTCCCGCTCGGCGGGCCTGCCGCCCGGCCTGCCGGACGTGCACGGCGTCGCGGTGCGCTGGGAGGTGGACGGCCGTCCGCAGGACCTGCTGCTGTCGGGCACGGGCACCGGTCGGCTCACACGGTTCCTGCTCGCGCCACGGACGAACCCGTGGGGTGGTCCGCTGGGCTCGTTGATGCCGTTCCGCACCGCCGACGGGCCCGTCGTCCTCGGCGCCGTGCCCGTGCCGGGGGCGCGGGGCGACACCGACCGGCCCGACCTGCGCGTCGACCTCGTGCTCATGTCCGCGCGCGCCGGCGGACCGTGGCAGCGCTGCGGCAGGCTCGTCGCCGAGGAGGTCCTGCCCGACGTCGACCTGCGTTTCGACCCGGTGCTGCACGTGCCGGCGCCGTACCGCACGTACGGCTGGGCCGCCGCGCTGCGCCTGCCCGCGTACGCCGCGGCCCGTCGGCACGACCCCCGACGCCCGCCGCGCGCCGCGGGCCGTCCGCCTCGATACTCGGGCGGGTGACCAGCATCGACAGCGGCGCCGAGGCGCCCACCCGCCTGCGGCGGTCCGTCACCGGGCCGCTCCTGTTCCTCTTCATCCTCGGCGACGTGCTCGGCGCCGGCGTCTACGCGCTCGTCGGCGTGCTGGCGGACGAGGCCGGCGGGATGGTGTGGCTGCCGCTCCTCGTCGCGCTCGTCATGGCGCTGCTCACCGCGGCGTCGTACGCCGAGCTCGTGACCAAGTACCCGCAGGCCGGCGGCTCCGCCGTGTACGCGCAGCGCGCGTTCAAGCGGCCGATGGTCTCGTTCCTCGTGGGCTTCGCGATGCTCGCCGCGGGCGTCACGTCCGCCGCCGGCCTGTCGCTCGCGTTCGCGGGCGACTACCTCGGCGTGTTCCTCGACGTCCCCGCGATCCCGGCGGCGATCGTCTTCCTCGCGCTCGTCGCCGTCCTCAACGCGCGCGGCATCAAGGAGTCGCTGCGCGCCAACGTCGTCATGACGGCCGTCGAGGTCAGCGGCCTCCTGCTCGTCGTCGTCCTCGGGGCGATGGTGCTCGGGCGCGGCGGGGGCGACCCCGGCCGCCTCCTCGAGGTGCCGGAGGGGACGACCGTGGCCGCCGCCACGCTCGGCGGCGCCCTCATCGCCTTCTACTCCTTCGTCGGGTTCGAGACCTCGGCCAACGTGGCCGAGGAGGTCCGCGACGTGCGTCGCGTGTACCCGCGCGCGCTCTTCGGCGCGCTGCTCGCCGCGGGCGTCGTCTACCTGCTCGTGGGCATCGTGGCGCCGGCCGTGGTGGCCCCGGAGGACCTGTCCGCGTCGAGCGGCCCGCTGCTCGAGGTGGTCCGGGCCGCGGGAGGCGTGCCCCTGCAGCTGTTCTCGGTGGTGGCGCTCATCGCCGTGGCCAACGGTGCGCTGCTGACGATGATCATGTCGAGCCGCCTCGCGTACGGCATGGCCGACCAGGGCCTGCTCCCCGGGCCCCTGACGCGCGTGCTGCCGAATCGGCGCACGCCCGTCGTCGCGATCGCGGTGACGACCGTCGTGGCGATGGTCCTCACCTCGACCGGCACGCTGGAGGACCTGGCGTCGACCGTCGTCCTGCTGCTGCTGTTCGTGTTCCTCAGCACGAACCTCGCGGTCCTCGTGCTGCGTCGGGACCGCGTGGAGCACGCGCACTTCCGGGCGTGGACCCCCTTGCCGGTCCTGGCCATCGGCACGTGCCTCGGGCTGCTCACGCAGCAGGAGGCGCGCCACTGGCTGCTCGCGGGCGCCCTGCTCGCCGCCGGTCTCGTCCTGCACCTGCTGACCCGGCGACGCTCCGAGGCCGCCGCCGCGCGCCGGGCGTCGGACCGCACCGCCGAGGACGACGGCACCACGCCGACGGGGTCGGGTGACCGACCCTGAGCGGCGCTGAGCGGTGCGTGGCTCCGCCTCCGCTCGGCGCGCGGGCGGTGGCACCCGCGCCTAGCGTGGTCCACGCACGATCCCCGAACACCCAGGAGGAGACGGCATGCCCACGATCGAAGAGACCATCGACGTCGACGTCCCGGTGCGCACGGCGTACGACCAGTGGACCCAGTTCGAGGACTTCCCGCACTTCATGAACGGCGTGGAGCAGGTCACGCAGGTCAGCGACACGCTGACGCACTGGAAGACCTCGATCGGCGGCGTCGACCGCGAGTTCGACGCGCAGGTCGTCGAGCAGGAGCCCGACCAGGTCGTCGCGTGGCGCAGCGTCGACGGCCCGGCCCACGCCGGCCACGTGACGTTCCAGCAGCTGGGTCCGACGTCGACCCGCGTCACCGTGAAGATCGACTGGGAGGCGGACTCCCTCGTGGAGAAGGTCGGTGCCGCCGTCGGCGCCGACGACCGCCAGGTGAAGAAGGACGTCGAGCGCTTCAAGGAGTTCATCGAGAGCCGCGGCACGGAGACCGGCGCCTGGCGCGGCTCGGTGCAGGGCGGCACGCCGACCGTCTGACGCACCCGCACGTCGAACGGCCCGGCACCCCCTCGAGGGTGCCGGGCCGTCGTGCGTCCGCGTGCGGTCAGCCGCGCAGCACGCGCGCCAGCTCCGCCGGGTCGGTGGTCGGCCGCTCGCACACGAACCCGCGGCACACGTAGGCGGCGGGGCGGCCGTCGACCAAGGGCCTGCCACGCAGGAGCTCGGGGGCGTCGTCCGCCAGGTCGGCGGGGTCGCCGACGGCGACGACGAGGCCGGGCGCCGCCGACGCGAGCGCGGTGCGGTGCAGCGCGTGCGTGCCGGCGTCGTCCTGCGGACCGACGACCGCGACCTCGCGCGGTCCGTCGAGCAGCGCCTCGGCGGCCGCGAGGGCCCACCCCGCGGCACGGGGGTAGCGCACGGCGAGCTGCAGCGGCACGCGCAGCGCGGCGAGCGCGACCTCCCGGTGCTCGAGGGAGCCCGTGGCCGCGGCGAGCGCCACCAGCGCGGCCGCGGCGGCGGGTTGGCCGCCAGGCGTGGGGCCGTCCGTCGGGTCCTGGGGGCGGCGCAGCGCGCCGAGCACCGGGTCCGTCTCGTCGTCGGCGGTGTCGTAGAACCCGCCCTCGCCGTCGGGGAAGTGCGCGAGGACCGTGGCGAGCAGCCGCCGGACGCGCGCCGACCACTCGGCCTCCCCCGTCACGGCGGCCAGGGCGAGGTAGCCCTCCGCGACGTCCGCGTAGTCCTCGAGGACCCCGGGCGCGGCACCGGCCACGCCGTCGCGGGAGGTCCGCACGAGCCGGTCGCCGTCGGGCGCGGGGCGGGTGTGCAGGTCGGCGAGCAGGCGCGCGCACCGGCGCGCCGCGTCGACCCAGTCCGGGCGGTCGAGCAGCGCCCCGGCCTCCGCGAGCGCGGCGATCGCCAGCCCGTTCCACGCCGAGACGACCTTGTCGTCGCGTGCCGGCCGGGGCCGCTGCTCGCGGGCCTCGCGCAGGCGCGCGCGCACGGCGTCGAACCGTGACACGTCGTCCGGCTCCGCCTGCCGCTGCAGCACGGAGGCACCGTGCTCGAACGTGCCGTCGTCGGTCACGCCCAGCACGTGCGCCGCCCACGGGCCGTCGTCGTCGCCGAGGACCTCGCGCAGGTGCGCGGGCGTCCAGACGTAGAACGCGCCCTCGCGGCCCTCGCTGTCCGCGTCCAGCGCGGAGGCGAAGCCACCCTCCGGCGTCCCGAGCTCGGTGAGCAGCCAGTCTGCGGTCTCCGCGGCGACGCGGCGGTCGAGGGGGTCGCCCGTGAGGCGCCACGCGTGCAGGTGCACGCGCAGGAGCAGCGCGTTGTCGTACAGCATCTTCTCGAAGTGCGGCACCGTCCACGTCGCGTCGACGGAGTAGCGGGCGTACCCGCCGGCGAGCTGGTCGTACATGCCGCCGCGGGCCATGGCGTCGAGCGTGCGGCGGGCCATGGCCAGGGCGTCCGCGTCGCCGGTGCGCGCGTGGTGGCGCAGCAGCCACTCGAGCACCATCGACGGCGGGAACTTCGGTGCTCCCCCGAAGCCGCCGTCGCGCTCGTCGTACGTGGCGCCGAGGGCGCCCAGGGCGCGCGCGACGACGCGCTCGTCGACGAGGTCGGGTCCGTCACCGGCACCGGGCGCGGGCCGGCGGCCGAGGGCGTCGGCGATGCCGCCGGCGCTCGCGACGACCTCGTCGCGACGCGTCCGCCACGCCGCCGCGAGCGCCGCGAGCACCTCCGGGAAGGACGGCACCTGCTGCACCCGGCGGGGCGGGAAGTACGTGCCGCAGAAGAAGGGCCGGCCGTCGGGCGTGGTGAACACGGTCATCGGCCAGCCGCCGCTGCCGGTCATCGCCTGCGTGGCGGACATGTAGACGGCGTCGACGTCGGGACGTTCCTCGCGGTCGACCTTGACGCAGACGAAGTGCTCGTTCATGAACGCGGCGGTCGCCGGGTCCTCGAACGACTCGTGCGCCATGACGTGGCACCAGTGGCACGCGGCGTACCCCACGGAGACCAGCAGCGGGACGTCGCGGCGGCGGGCCTCGGCGAACGCGTCGTCGCCCCACTCCCACCAGTCGACGGGGTTGTCGGCGTGCTGCAGGAGGTAGGGGCTCGTGGCGGCGGCGAGTCGGTTCGGCACCCGTCCAGCGTGGGTCAGGGCAGCGGTCCGTGCATCCGGGTGGGCGGGTCCGCCCGCGCGCGTCGGGCGGTCGGGTCAGGGTGCGCCGGCGGCGGCGCGCCGCACGGCACCCGGCGGACGCCCGGTCTCGCGGGAGAAGGCGCGGCTGAAGGCGGCCTCGGACTCGTAGCCGGTGGCGGCGGCGACCCGCGCGACGGTGTCGCCCTGGCGCAGGCGGTCCTCGGCGACGTGCATGCGCCACCGGGTCACGTACGTCATCGCGGGCACGCCGGCCACGGCGGTGAAGCGCTCGGCGAACGCGGACCGCGAGAGCGCGGCGTGGCCCGCCATCGTCGCGACGGTCCAGGGCGCCGCCGGGTCGGCGTGCACGGCGGCGACGGCGCGCCCGACGTGCGGGTCGCGCAGCGCCGCGAGCCAGCCGGTGGTGTCGTCCTGCGTGTCGAGCCACGCGCGCACCGCCTGCACGACGAGCACGTCGGCCAGGCGCGTGGTGACCGCCTCGCCACCGGGCCGCGCGTGCTCGACCTCGGCGGCCATGAGGTGCAGCGTCCCCGCCACCCACGGCGAGCGGCCGGCGGGGACGTGCACCACGGGCGGCAGGAGGGCGAGCAGGTGGCGGGATGCGGGCCCGTCGACCGCGAGGATCCCGCACACGAGCAGCGTGCGCGGACCGGGCCCGTCGTGGCGCAGCACCGAGTACTGGTCGGTGACGTACTCCTGCGGCAGCGAGTCGACCCGGCCCAGGGACGGCACGCCGGGGGCGCTGCGCAGCACGTGGCCCCGCCCGTGCGGCACCAGCGCGAGGTCGCCCGCGCGCAGGTGCACGGACGAGCCGTCGACGTCGACGTGGCACTCCCCCGCCGTGACGACGTGGAAGCTCACGCACGCGCCGAGCGCGGGCATGTCGACCGCCCAGGGCGCGGCGGCGTCGGTGCGCGAGTAGAAGACCCCGGTGACGCGCAGCCGGTGCAGCGCGGCACCGACCGGGTCGGCGGAGGCCCACGGCCCCGGCCCACCGGGGCCCAGCGGCCGGGGGCCGCCCGCGGACGGGGCCGGCGGCGGCGGTGCGGTCGTGGTCATGCCGTCCATCCTCCCCGTGTCGCCGGACGATCGGCAATGCCCGGGCGACGTCCGACGATTCCGCGTCCACCCGCGCAAGGCTGGGATGGACCTGTCCGGGCCTGCCCCGGGGACGAAGGAGGACGACATGCGGGTGCTGGTGGTGGGTGCGACGGGCGGGTCCGGGCGCGCGGCGGTGGCCGCCCTGGTGCGGGCCGGGCACGAGGTGACGGCGCTGTCGCGGCACGGCGCGACGCTGCGCGGGCCGGGCGTGCGCGGGGTCGACGGCGACGCGACGGACGGGGCCACCGTGGACGCGGTCGTCGCGGGGCAGGACGCGGTGGTCGTGACGCTGGGCATCAGCGAGGACGCGCTCCGGGTGCGGCTGCGCGGGCCGCGCGGCACGGCGCCGGACGTGCGCTCGCGCGGCACCGCGGTGGTGGTCGACGCGATGCGCCGGCACGGCGTGCGCCGCCTCGTCGTGCAGACGTCGTACGGCGTCGGGTCGAGCCGTGCGCGCCTGCCGCTCGCGTCGCGGCTGCTGTTCGCGCTGCTGCTCGCGCCGCAGATCGCGGACACGCAGCGGCAGGCGGACCTCGTGCACGCGTCCGGCCTCGACTGGGTCGAGGTGCAGCCGGTGAACCTCACGGACGACGACGTGGCGGCGCCCGCGTTCGTCACGGAGGACGACCGCACGGCCTCGATGCGGGTCGCGCGGCGCCAGGTGGGCCAGGTGCTCGCCGACGCGGTCGAGGGCGACGTCGTCGGCCGTGTGCTGGCGGTCTCGCACGACCCGCGCGTGCGCGTGACCGGCTGACCGGGGCGGGACGCCGCCGCGACCCGGGCGTCCTCGGCGAGCCGCAGGTCGACGTCTCCCGCCTCGACCTCGCCCCGCGGACAATGACCTGGTGACGTCCGACCCGACCCCGCTGCCCACGGCAGCACCGGACCCCGGGGCCGCGACGGACACCCGTCGCGGCCCCCGGCGCGGCCGCCTCACCGTCTACCTCGGCGCCGCCCCCGGCGTCGGCAAGACGTACGCGATGCTCGACGAGGCGCACCGGCGCCTGGCCCGGGGCACGGACGTGGTGGTCGGCCTCGTCGAGACGCACGGCCGCCGGGGCACGGCCGAGCAGCTCGACGGGCTCGAGGTGGCGCCGCGGCGCACCGTCGAGCACCGCGGCGCCGCCCTCGGCGAGCTCGACGTCGACGCCGTGCTCGCCCGCGCCCCGCAGGTCGTCCTGGTCGACGAGCTCGCGCACACCAACGCGCCCGGGTCCCGGCACGCCAAGCGGTGGCAGGACGTGCACGAGCTGCTCGCCGCGGGTGTCGACGTGCTCACCACCGTCAACGTCCAGCACCTGGAGTCGCTCAACGACGACGTCGAGACGATCACGGGCGTGCGCCAGCGCGAGACCGTGCCCGACGCGGTGGTGCGCGAGGCCGACCAGGTGCAGCTCGTCGACCTGCCGCCCGAGGCGCTGCGGCGGCGCCTCGCGCACGGGAACGTGTACCGGGCCGAGCAGCTCGACGCCTCGCTGGCCTCGTACTTCCGCGTCGGCAACCTCACCGCCCTGCGCGAGCTCGCGCTGCTGTGGCTCGCCGACCGCGTCGACGACTCGCTGGCGACCTACCGGCGCGACCACCGCATCGAGCAGTCGTGGCCGGCGCGCGAGCGCGTCGTCGTGGCCGTCACCGGCGGTCCGGAGAGCGACACGCTGCTGCGCCGTGGCGCCCGCATCGCGCAGCGCGCCGCCGGCTCCGAGCTGCTCGCCGTGCACGTGCTCGCCACGGACGGGCTGCCGGGCGCGCGCCCCGCCCGCCTGGCGCAGCAACGGCGCCTCGTCGAGGAGCTCGGTGGCACGTTCCACACGGTCGTCGGCGAGGACGTGGCCACGGCCCTGGTCGAGTTCGCGCGCGGCGTCAACGCCACGATGCTCGTCGTCGGGCTGTCCCGGCGACCGCGGTGGCGGGAGGTGCTCACGGACTCGCACGCGACGTCCGTGGCCCGACTGGCGGGACCGATCGACGTGCACCTCGTCACCCACGAGCAGGCCCGCGGCGGCGGCCGCGCACGCCGGCGCCGCTCACCGCTGTCACGCCGCCGCAGGGTTGCCGGCGCGCTGCTCGGGGTCGTCGGGCCGGTCCTGCTCACGGTGGTGCTCGACCGGATGCGGGACGTGCTGGGCCTCACGAGCGACCTCATGCTGTACCTCGCGCTCACCGTGGTGGTGGCGCTCGTCGGCGGCCTGTGGCCCGCGGTCGCGTGCGCGGTGCTCGGGCACCTGCTCGCCAACTGGTTCTTCACCCGGCCCACCGGGCGGTTCACCGTCGCCGACCCGGAGAACGCCCTCGCGCTCGGCGTGTTCGTGCTCGTCGCGGCCGCGGTGGCGTCGGTCGTCGACCTCGCGGCGCGGCGGACGGCCGAGGCGTACCGCGCCCGGGCCGAGGCGTCCGCGCTCGCCGCGGTGTCGCGCTCCGTGCTGTCCGGCGAGGACACCGCCGCCGCGCTCGTCGCCCGGCTCCGCGAGACGTTCACCCTCGGCTCCGTCGCCCTGCTCGAGCGGGGCGACGACGGCTGGCGCCCCATCGCCTCCGACGGCGAGGCGCCGGCGTCGGCGCCCGACCACGCCAACGCAGTCCTCGCGGTCGACGACCACCGCGTCCTCGCGCTCACCGGGCGCACGCTCGCGGCCGGCGACCGACGCGTGCTCGAGGCGTTCGCGTCCCAGGTGGGCGTCCTGCTCGAGCAGGAGCGCCTGCGCGGGCAGGCCGCGCAGGCGGCCGGGCTCGCGCAGGCCGACGCCACCCGCACCGCGCTGCTCGCGGCCGTCTCGCACGACCTGCGCACGCCGCTCGCCACGATCCGCGCGTCCGTCGACGCGCTCACCGCGGCCGACCTGGACCTGACGCCGCAGGACCGCAGCGACCTCGTCGGCACGCTCGGCGACGCCACGGCCCGGCTCGAGCGCCTCATCGACAACCTCCTCGACCTGTCGCGGCTGCAGACCGGCGCGGTGCGTCCGGTCCTGCGCCCGACGAGCCTCGACGAGGTCGTCCCCCTCGCGCTCGAGCAGCACACGCCCGGCCAGGTGCGGCTGCAGGTGCCCGAGGACCTGCCGCTCGTGCTGACCGACCCCGGTCTGCTCGAGCGCGTCGTCGCGAACCTGGTCTCCAACGCCGTCCGGTACGCGCCGGCGGGCACGCCCGTCGCGGTCACGGCCGACGTCGTCGGCGACGACATCGTCCTGCGCGTCGTCGACACCGGGCCCGGCGTCCCGGACGCCGCCAAGGAGCACCTGTTCGCGCCGTTCCAGCGCCTCGGGGACACCTCCGGCGGTGGGCTCGGGCT
>JAPSIR010000222.1 GCA_031178625.1 Cellulomonas sp. | reverse complement strand
CGGGGACGGCGGTGCGCGGGGATGGCGGTCGCCGCCGGCGCCCGGCACAGTGGCGACGTGCGCGAGCTGCTGCGGTCCCTGCCGGCCCTGTCGGGCGACGTCCTGCCGTTCGACCCCGACGCGGCACCGGACGACCCGCTCACGCTGTTCGGCGACTGGTTCTCCGCCGCCGTCGACGCGGGCGTCCCCGAGCCGCACGCCGTGACGCTCGCGACGGCCGACGCAGACGGGCAGCCGTCGGCGCGCGTCCTCGTGCTCAAGGACGTCGGGCCGGACGGGTTCGCGTTCGCGACCGACGCGCGCAGCGGCAAGGCCCGCGACCTCGCCGCGCACCCGCGCGCGGCGCTCACGTTCTGGTGGCAGCCGGTCGTGCGGCAGGTGCGGGTCACCGGCACCGCGCGCCACCTCGGCACGGAGGCGTCGGCGGCCGACTACCTCGCCCGCTCGCCCGCGTCGCGGGCCGCCGCGCTCGCGGTGCGTCCCGGCGAGCCCCTCGGCTCCGTCGCGCAGCTGCGCGCGGCGATGTCTTCCGCGCGCGAGCGGGTCGACGCCGAGCCGGGCCTCGCGCTGCCGCAGTGGCAGGCGTGGGTGGTCGTGCCGGACGCCGTCGAGTTCTGGCAGGGCAGCCCCGACCGGGCGCACGTGCGGCTGGTCTACCGCCGTTCCGAGGACGGGTCCTGGGCGCGGTCGCTCGTCTGGCCCTGAGCCGCCGTCGGCCCCGGGTCCGCCGTCCGGTCCGGGGCCGGCTCCCGACCGGGAGCGGCGGGCGCCGGCGCGGTCGCGTCCGTGCGGGCTGGGAGGACGTCGGGCGCGACGTCCGCGGCACGCGTCGAGGCCGCGTGCAGCACCCACTCGAGCGGCCCGCGGCCGATCCACGTCCGCCACGCCCAGCACGCCACGACGATCACGCCCGTGAACCACAGCCACCCCGCCGTGGTCGGCGACCAGACGACGCCCGTACCGAGCGCCGCGATGACCAGCAGGTGGCCGACGTACGCGGTGAGCGCGAGCGCGCCCGTCGCGGACACGGGTGCCAGCGCGCGCGGCCACCGCACCCCGACGGCGAGGCACACCGCCAGCACGAGCAGCACCGTGCCGGTGTTGCCCGCGACCTCGAACGGTGACGCGGAGTGGGGTTCCGCGGTGGTCAGGTCGGTGCGCCGGCCGAGTGCCGCGGTGAGCGCCGCGGCGCCGCCGTGACCGAGCACGACCAGTCCCGCCCCGAGGCCCGCGAGCCACGCGTGCACGCGGGACGAGCGCAGGTCGCTGCGGCCGACGGCGAGGCCGGTCAGCACGTACGACATCCACACGATCGCGGGGTAGTAGTGGCCCACGAGCACCGTCAGCGGGTCGACGGGGCGCTCCGCCACCACCGGGAACGCGTCGAACCAGGGCCGCACGACCGGCCCGAGCAGCGCGACGGCGACGGCCGCCGCCACCACGACCGGGCGGGGCCAGCGCAGCGCGAGCGTGCCGGCGGCGAACATGCCCCCGTAGACGACGAGGATGACGACGACCGGCGTGCCGAGCTCCACGAGCGCAGCCCCCAGCACGATCAGCAGCGCGGCGCGCACGAGGACCCGCAGCCGGGCCTGCACCAGCCGCGTGCCGACCACCGGCCGGTCCCCGCCGGACAGCAGGGCGAGGCCCACCCCGGCGAGCACGACGAACAGTGCCGACGGCCGCCCGTCCGCGAGCTGGGCGAACCCGCCGGGCGGCACGGTCCGCCACGTGTCGTCGGGCCCCACGTGCGCGGCGACCATGCCGAGCACGGCCAGGCCGCGCGCGGTGTCCAGGCCCACGATGCGTCGCACCCGCGCATGCTAGGCGGCGCACCTGGGCGACCGCCGTCCGGCCGCGCCTCCCGGCGGGCTGCGACCGACGTCACCGCCCAGCATCCGGACGATCCCGTACCGGGTGATGAACTGGACGGTTGTGCGGCTCTACAGTGCCCTGTGACCTCGCGATCCGACGTCTACACCCACGGCCACCACGAGAGCGTGCTGCGCTCGCACCGCTGGCGCACCGCGGAGAACTCCGCGGGGTACCTGCTGCCGCACCTGCGTGCCGGCCAGTCCCTCCTCGACGTGGGCTGCGGACCCGGCACGGTGACGATCGACCTCGCGGGCCGCGTCGCCCCGGGGGAGGTCGTCGGCGTCGACACGTCGTCCGCCGTCATCGAGGCCGCGGCGAAGGCGGCGGCCGACGCCGGCACCCCGAACGTGCGGTTCGAGGTCGGCGACGCGTACGCGCTCGACTTCCCGGACGACACGTTCGACGTCGTGCACGCCCACCAGGTGCTCCAGCACCTGTCCGACCCGGTCGCCGCGCTGCGCGAGATGCGCCGGGTGGCCAGGCCGGGTGGTGTCGTCGCGGTGCGCGACGCCGACTACGACGGCATGGCGTGGTACCCGCAGTCCGACGGCCTCGACGACTGGCTGACCCTCTACCAGGAGGTCACCGAGGCGAACCGGGCCGACGCCGACGCGGGCCGCAAGCTGCTCTCGTGGGTGCGCGCCGCCGGCTTCGACCCCGCCGACATCCACCCCACGGCCAGCGCCTGGTGCTACGCGACCCCGACCGACCGCGTGTGGTGGGCGGACCTCTGGGCGGACCGCTGCGTCCGCTCCAACTTCGCGGCGCAGGCCATCGAGCACGGCCTCGCCGACGAGGTCGGCCTCGAGCAGCTCGCCGACGCGTGGCACGTGTGGGGCGCCCAGGAGGACGGCTGGTTCTCGATCCTGCACGGCGAGGTCGTCGCGCGCGCCTGACGGCGCCCCGCCCGGACGGCCGGCGGCCCGGCGACCCGCGCTACCGCGGGTCGTCGACCCGCACGTCGCGGTGCCACGACTGCGTGACGGCGGCCGTGCGGAACCCGAGGGACTCGTAGAGCCGATCGGCGCCCGTGGGGGAGTCCGCGTCCACCTCGAGGGCGACGTGCGCGCGCCCGCGCCGGGCCGCGTCGGCCACCGCGGCGGCGAGCAGCGCACGGGCGGCGCCGCGCCCGCGCCCGCTGCGCAGCACCCCGAGGTAGGCGACGTACGTGCCGTCCGGCCCGCCGTCACGGCCGCGCGACACGGTCGCGACGAGGGCGCCCACCGGGCGGGAGGGTGCGTCCGCGTCGACCGACTCGGCGAGCCACCAGTGGTCCCAGCGGTGGCCGGGGTCGGCCCGCAGCCGGGAGACGAGCTCGTCGAACCGCTCCGGGTGGTAGTTGAAGTGGTCGGTGAACGACTCCTCGAGCACGACGTGCACCGCCATCAGGTCGGCACCGTCGGGCATGCCGTCCTCGCCGCGGCGGACGCGGCGCACCCGCACCCGCGTCGGCGGCGGCGTGTCCGCGTCGACGTCGTCCGGGGTGGTCGGGCGCGTCATCTGCAACCAGGACCGGGTGTGCCGGTAGCCGGCCGCCGCCAGCCACCGCTGCCGCTGCTCGTCGGCCGGGAAGGCGCCGGTGTCGGCCTGCGTCGCCGTCAGGCCGCGGTCGGCGGCGATCGCGCGGGCCGCGTCGTCGACCCACGTGAACGCGGTGGCGGCCACCGTGTCGGCGGTGGCGGCGTCCAGCGCGGGGTCGACGACCACCTGCGCGAGGACGCGGCCGGCGGCGCGGTCCTGGGCCGACGCCCACGCCCGCACCCGCCCTCGCTCGTCGAGCGCGACGACGTGGCGGTGCGCGGGCGCCGCCACGGGCGCGAGCACCGCGTCCACGGCCGACCTGTGGCTCGACGCGGTGCCCGTGACGGCCTCCTCGTGCGCCGTCAGGAGGGCGTGCAGCGCCGGCGCGTCGGGCGGGCCGGCCGCGCGGGCGGTCCAGCCGGACGGCAGGCGCGGGGGCGTCGCGCGGTCGTGCAGGGCGGGGCGGGAGGTGTCGGTCATCGCCCTCCATCGTCGTCCCGGGCGACGCGGACGGCTCGTCGAGCGGCGCCCGCCTAGGCTGGGGCCGTGCGCATCGCGAGGTTCACCACCGGCTCCGACCCCCGCTACGCCCTGGTCGAGGGCGACCCCGGCCGGGAGGAGCTCGTCGTCATCACCGGCGACCCCATCTACACGCCCGTGCAGCCCACGGGGGAGCGCGTCCGCCTGGACCAGGACGGCGTGCGCCTGCTCGCGCCGGTCATCCCGCGCTCGAAGATCGTCGGCGTCGGCCGCAACTACGCCGCGCACGCCGCCGAGCTGGGCAACGAGGTGCCGACGGCGCCGCTGCTGTTCCTCAAGCCCAACACGTCGGTGGTCGGGCCCGACGACCCGATCGTCCTGCCGGACTGGACCGAGCACGTCGAGCACGAGGCGGAGCTCGCCGTCGTCATCGGCAAGGTCACCAAGGACGTCACGCCCGAGCGCGCGCTCGACCACGTCTTCGGCTTCACGGTCGCGAACGACGTGACCGCGCGCGACGTGCAGCGCGCGGACGCGCAGTGGACGCGTGGCAAGGGCTTCGACACCTCGTGCCCGCTCGGGCCGTGGGTGGTCCCCGGCCTCGACGTCGACGACCTGCGCGTCACCGCGCGCGTCAACGGCGAGACGCGCCAGGACGGCAGCACGTCGCAGATGATCTTCGACACCGCCTACCTCGTGTCCTACGTGTCCGAGGTGTTCACGCTGCTGCCGGGCGACGTCATCCTGACCGGCACGCCGGCGGGCGTCGGCCGGATCGACCACCGCGACGTGGTCGAGGTCGAGGTGGAGGACATCGGCGTGCTGCGCAACCCGGTCGTGCGCCGCTGACCCGCGCGGGGGGCGGGGCCCGGGTCGGCCCCTGACCCTGCGCGGTCCTCGCCCTGCTCCTACGCTCGCGTGATCGGCGGACCGGGGGTGGGGATGCAAGCGGTCATCGACTGGCTGACGAACGCGCTGTACTCGTACTGGCTCGTCTACCTGCTGGTGGGCGTGGGGGTGTGGTTCACGGTCCGCACCGGCTTCGTGCAGGTCCGGCTGTTCCCGGCCATGCTGCGCCAGGTGCTGTCGTCGCGGTC
>JAPSIR010000221.1 GCA_031178625.1 Cellulomonas sp. | reverse complement strand
CGCTTGGAAAGCGTGTTGGGTGCAAGCCCTCGGGGGTTCGAATCCCCCATCCTCCGCCGGCACGCAGGGCCCGTCACCGCAGCGATGCGGGACGGGCCCTGCGTCGTCCCGCGGCGTCGGGGCCACCGTCGTGCCCCGTCGCCGTACCGCGTCGCCATACCCGCTGGCACCGTCGCACCAGGACCGACGGCGTCCTCCCCCGGGCGGCGACCCCCGTAGGCTGGACGACCGTGGCGACGTTCTCCTCCGTGACCCAGCAGCACGTCCTCCAGGCGATCGCGGAGTACGACGACCGCGGCGGGGAGCAGTTCCTCGCGCTGTACGGGTTCGAGCCCGCACCCGCCTACGCGATCCTGCACGAGGGGCGCGAGTACGACGCCCGCGCGGTCCTCGGCGTCGCCCACCGGTTCGCGACGGGCCGCATGGCGACGTCCGACGACTTCCACGGCATGGACGCCGCGGTCACCCTGCTGCGCCGGCGCGGGTTCGAGGTGACGGACCCGTACGCGGCGGCCGCACCCGCCGCGGCGCCGGCCCGCGCACCCCGGTCGTCCACCCCGAGGGCGCCGCGCACGACGACGCCCCGTACGACGGCACCGCGCGCGACGCGCACCCCCGCCCGCGAGGAGCGTCCGCTCGCGATCTGCCCCACGTGCTTCCAGGCGCTGCCGGCGACGGGCGTCTGCGACAACTGCAGCTGACGCGCGCGCCGCGCCGCGCCCGCCCGCCGCGTCAGCAGCCCGCGGCGTCGTACGCGCAGAGCAGCTCCCACGCCTGCTGCGCCTGCGCGGTGACCCGGCTGCGCGCGGTGCCCACGGTCGCCTCGCCACCCTCGGCCGACACGAGCGTGACGGCGTTCCCGCGGCGGGTGACGGCGAGGTACGTGCCCATCGCGGTGTCGCCGCCCGACCCGTAGTAGTCGGTGACGAGGCCGGCACCCTGCGCGCCGACCGCCACCGGCTCGGGTCGGTACGTCGCCCCCTCGGCGCCCGTGCAGCCGGCGAGGGTCTCGCCCAGCGCACCTGCCGCCGACACGGCGTCGTCCGCGGTGGCGAACGCCGCGACCTGCTGCACGCCCACGACCGCCTCGAGCTCACCGTCGCCGTGCACGTGCGTGCGCATCGCGGTCGCCTGCTCCGCGACGACGGCACCGCACGCGTCGGGCACGCGCCACGCCTCGACGGCGTCCGTCTCGGAGCCGCCCTCGCCGTCGGTCGCGAAGGCGTCACGCGGGAGCAGGACGTCGGCCGTGACGTCGGTCCGCGGGGCGGCCGCCGGCGGGGTGGTCGGCGCGGCGTCCGTCGCCGCGGCGTCCGTGGGCGGGGGAGGCGTCGCGGTCGACGACGGCACCTCCCCGACGGGCGCCTCCGACGCCGTGCACGCCACGAGCGGGACCGCGAGCGCGAGGGCGGTCAGCACCGCGGCGGCTCGCCGGACGGTCCGGGTGGTGCGTGGGTGCGTCATCCCGCTCCTCGTGTCCGGCGCGGGCCGCGCGCGTGGGCCGCATCCTCCACCGCACCGCCCGGCCGGGTCCATCCCGCACGCCGGACGCGGCCCCGCGCGTGCCGTCGGGACGCGCGTCCGACGGGGCGCTCGGGGGCACCCTCCACCGGTGGACGAGCGATCCGCGGCGCCTGTCCGGATGGCACCATCAGCCGGTGGCCGACGACATCACCCTCAGCTGGTCCGCCTGGGACGACCTCACGGCCGCCCAGGCGTACGACGTGCTGCGCCTGCGCGTCGACGTGTTCGTCGTCGAGCAGCGGTGCGCCTACCCGGAGCTCGACGGGCGCGACCTCGAGCCGGGGTCGCGGCACCTGCTCGCGTCGCGCGCCGGCCACGTGGTCGGCTACCTGCGCCTGCTCGAGGACGGTGCGCTCGAGGGCACGCCGGCCCGCCCCCGGATCGGGCGCGTGTGCGTCGCGCGGTCGGCGCGGAACGTCGGTCTCGCGTCGCGGCTCATGCGCGCGGCCGTCGAGGCGGCCGGCCCGCGCGAGCAGGTGCTGGACGCGCAGGCGCACCTGGAGGGCTGGTACGCGCGGTTCGGGTTCGCCGCGGCGTCGGACGTGTACGCCGAGGACGGCATCCCGCACGTGACGATGGTGCGCCCGGCCCCCGGCGGTCCGGCGGCCGTCCCGGCCCCGCGGCACGGCGTGCGCCGCTGACCGGCTGCCGGCCGGAACACCACGGGCGGGGTGCGGTGTTGCAGCGCCCATGACGACCATCGGGTTCATCGGGGCAGGACACATCGGATCGCAGCTCGCCCGCCTCGCGGTGCAGCACGGGTACGACGTGGTGGTGAGCAACTCGCGGGGGCCTGCGACGCTCGTCGACCTCGTCGCGGAGCTGGGCGACCGCGCCCGCGCCGGCACCGCCGAGGAGGCGGCGGCGGCCGGCGACCTCGTCGTCGTCACCATCCCGCTGAAGGCGATCGGCTCCGTGCCGGTCGAGCCGCTCGCGGGCAAGGTCGTGATCGACACCAACAACTACTACCCGCAGCGCGACGGGCAGATCGCCGAGCTGGACGACGAGTCGACGACCACGGCGGAGCTGCTGCAGGCGCACCTGCCGGGGTCCCACGTGGTCAAGGCGTTCAACCACATCCTCGCGGCGGAGCTGACGACCGACGGCGCGCCCGCCGGCACCCCGGGCCGCCGCGCGCTCGTCGTGGCCGGGGACGACGCGGACGCCCGCGCCCGCGTCGTCGCGCTGCTCGACCGGTTCGGGTTCGACGCGGTCGAGCTGAGCCCGCTGTCGGAGGGGTGGCGCATCCAGCGCGACACCCCGGGGTACGGGGTGCGCCGGGACGCGGACGGGCTGCGCGCCGACCTCGCCGCGGCCCGCCGCTACCGCGACATGTGATCCCCGCACCGGACGCCGGGCCGGTCCGACCCCGTGTCGGACCGGCCCGGTAGCGTCCCGGGGATGGACGCGCTCACCCGGTCCGGCGCGCTCGCGTGGCGCCTGCGCCGCCAGCTCCTGGACCCGCGCGGCGCGACGACGCCCGCGGGTGTCGTCGGCGCGCTCGGCGCCGTCGCCGCCCAGACCGACCCCGCCCACGCCGAGCTGGGCGTGCGGGCGCGCCTGCACCGGTCGCAGCGCGGCGACGTCGCGCGCGCGCTCGCCGACGGCAGCCTCGTGCGGACGTTCGCGTTCCGCGGCGCGGTGCACCTGATGACGCCGGACGACGCGGCGGTGCACCTGGCGCTGCGGGCGTCGAGCCGCATGTGGGAGCGCCCCGGGTGGTGCAGCCACTACGGCCTCGAGCCGGCGGACTGGCCGGTGCTGAGCGCCGCGGTCCGGGACGCGCTCGCCGACGGGCCGCTGACCCGCCCGGAGCTGGCGTCCGCGCTGGCCGACGAGCCGCGGTTCGCGCACCTGGGGCCGGCGTTCGCCGACCCGCAGGCGACGCTGCTCAAGCCGCTCGCCTGGCAGGGTGACGTGTGCCTCGGCCCGTCGCGGGACGGTCGCCTCACCCTCCAGCTGCTCGGCACGAACCCCCGCTGGCCGGGCCTGCCGGACGTGGAGGAGGCCGGCCCGCGGGCCGTCGAGACGTACCTGCGGGCGTACGGCCCGGCGTCGACCGCGAACCTGCGGTACTGGCTCGGCGAGGGGCTCGGCGTCCGGCGCGCGGACCTGACCCGGTGGCTCGACGGGCTCGGCGGGCACGTGCGCTGGGTCGAGGTGGACGACGAGCCCCGGCTGGTCCTCGACGAGGACGTCGACGACCTGCTGGCGACGCCGCCGTCGACGGCCGTGCGCCTGCTGCCGCGGCACGACCAGTGGGTGCTCGGGCCCGGCACCGCGGACGCCGCCGTGGTCCCGCCGGCGGTGCGCGGCGACGTCAGCCGCGGCGCCGACCTCGTCGTCGTGGACGGCCGCGTGGCCGGCACGTGGTCGCTGCGCGGCGACGCCGTGACGACGCGCTGGGTCGGCGACGTGCCGGCGGCGCCCGTCGCGGCGCTCGAGGACGAGGTCGCCCGGCTCGCGGGCCTGCTCGGGCGGCCGCTGCGGCTCGTGGGATGACGCCCGCGGTGTCGGGACCGCGCGCTAGCGTCCGCGGGTGAGCGAGTTCCACTTCGACGCCCCGCTGTTCCAGGTGCCCAGCGGGTCCTGGGTGTTCGCCGAGGTGCCGTTCGCCGTCGCCGACGAGGTCGACGAGCTGACGAGCGGCCGGCAGGGCGGCTTCGGGTCGGTGCGCGTCGAGGTGACGCTCGGCCCCACGACGTGGCGGACGTCGCTGTTCCCCGACAAGGGGCGCCGCACGTTCGTGCTGCCCGTCAAGCGCGCGGTGCGCACGGCCGCGGGCGTGGACGCGGGCGACACGGTGCGGGTCTCGCTCCGCCTCGTCGACGTCTGAGCCGCCGTCCGCGTCGCCGTCCGACCCGACGTCCGACCCGACGTCCGCCGACCGCTCGACCGGTGCCTGTCGGCGGCCCGCCGTAGCCTGACCGCATGGAGCTCACCCTCGCCCTCGACGAGGCCCTCGTCCTCGCCCGCGCCGCCCAGGTCGTGCCCACCGCCGTCCGCGACGTGCGCGCCACCGGCAGCACCGTCCAGGCGACCGTCGCGGTGCACGAGCTGCCCGGCGTGCCGGGCGCCGTGAAGATGGCGACCCGCCTCGCGGGCCCCGTCGACGTGCGCGTCGAGGACCGCGGCGTCACGGGCCGGACGTGGCAGGTGGCGGTCGTCGCCCAGCACCCGACGCTGCGCATGGACCTGTCCTCGTTCGTGACCGACGCCGTCCGCGGTCAGCTCGCGAAGCTGCCGGCCGGCGTCGCCACCGCGCGGTCGGAGGGCGGCGCGACGCTCGTCGACGTCGACCTCGACCGGCTCGGCCCGCTGGTGACGTCGTTCCTGCCCGCCGGCCGGGGCGTCGCCCCGCGCGTCGACGACGTGGCGCTCGGCGAGCGGCTGCGGCTCGTCGCGTCCGTCCGCTGAGGTGACGGGCGCCGACGTGCCGGAGGTCGACGCGCCGG
>JAPSIR010000040.1 GCA_031178625.1 Cellulomonas sp. | reverse complement strand
CCGGGCTGGGCGAGGACGCGACGGCGCAGGTCGAGGTCGGCGGTGTCACGACGGCGGAGGACGAGGAGACCGCGACGGCGACCCTCGAGGTGACGTGGGACCTGCCGTGGGTCGACCAGGACTGGACGTGGACGGCCGACGCCCGCCTGGCGCGCGACGACGAGGACGCGTGGCGCGTCGCGTGGTCGCCGGCGCTGCTCGCCCCGGACCTGCAGGACGGCGAGGTGCTGCGCGCCGCGCGCACCCCCGCGCCGCGCGGCGAGGTGGTGGGCGCGGGCGACGCCGTGCTGGTCACGGAGCGGGACGTCGAGCGCTTCGGCATCGACAAGACGCGGCTGCCTGCCGACCAGCTCGACGCGGCGGCGCGGGCGCTCGCGGCGGCCCTGGCGACGGATCCGGAGGCGTACGCGCAGCGCGTCGCGGGCGCCGGCGAGAAGGCGTTCGTCGAGGCGATCACGCTCCGCGTCGAGGACCAGTCGGTCGACAAGGCCGCCCTGCGCGCGCTGCCGGGCGTCGTGGCCCTGCCCGACACGCTCCCGCTCGCACCGACCCGCACGTTCGCACGCCCCATCCTCGGCACGGTCGGGCAGGCGACGGCCGAGGTCGTCGAGGCGTCCGGCGGCGCGGTCGCGGCCGGCGACCTCGCGGGGCTCTCCGGGCTGCAGCGCCAGTACGACGAGCACCTGCGCGGCTCGCCGGGCGTGACGGTGCGCGCGGAACCGGCCGAGGGCGGCGACGGGTCGACCGTGCGCGAGCTCTTCGCCACGGAGCCCGTGCCCGGCGAGCCGCTGCGCGTGACGCTCGACCAGCGCCTCCAGGAGCGCGCCGAGGCGGTCCTCGCCGGTGTGGCGCCCGCGGCCGCGATCGTCGCGATCCAGCCGTCCACCGGTGACGTGCTCGCGGCGGCCAGCGGACCCGGCGGCGAGGGCATCTCCACGGCGACGCTCGGCCAGTACGCGCCCGGGTCGACGTTCAAGGTCGTGAGCGCGCTCGCGTACCTGCGCGGCGGCCTCACGCCGACGTCGTCGGTCGCGTGCCCGCCGACCATCGCGGTCGACGGCCGCACGTTCCAGAACTTCCCCGGCTACCCGGCGGCCGCGCAGGGCGACGTGCCGTTCCGCACGGCCTTCGCCCACTCGTGCAACACGGCCTTCATCGGCGCGCGCGACCTCGCCGACCAGGGTGCGCTCGCGGACGCGGCCCGCTCGCTCGGCCTCGACCCGGCCGCCGACCTCGGCTTCCCGGCGTTCCTCGGCGCGGTCCCCGACGAGGCGTCGGGCACCGGCCACGCCGCGTCGGTCATCGGGCAGGGCCAGGTGCTCGCGTCGCCGCTGGGCATGGCGACGGTCGCCGCGTCGGTGGCGACCAGCCGCGCCGTGGTGCCCCGGCTCGTCGTCGACCCCGAGCCGGGCACCACGGGCGACGCCGCCACCGACGCCGCCACCCCGACCACGGACCCGTCGGCCGCCCCGGCAGGCCCGGCCACGCCGCTCACGCTCGACGAGGCGAGCGCGCTGCGCGACATGATGCGCGCGGTCGTCACGGAGGGCGGCGCGGGCCTGCTCGCCGACGTGCCGGGGGAGCCGGTGCTCGCGAAGACGGGTACGGCGCAGTTCGGGCCCGACGCCGACCTGCGCAACCACGCCTGGATGATCGCGGTCCAGGGCGACCTCGCCGTCGCGGTGTTCGTGGCCGAGGGGGACTACGGTTCGACGACGGCGGGCCCGCTGCTGCGGTCCTTCCTGGTCGGCTGACGGGCCGGCCGACGACGGGTTCGACGCAGGGCCCCGACACGGGCGCCCGCACGGCGAGGGAGGGTCCATGACCGCACCGCACGTGCCCGGGGGGGCGGGGTGGATGCGTCCGCTGCCCGGTACCGGTCTGACCGTGAGCGCCGTCGCGCTCGGCGGCGGTCCGCTGGGCAGCATGCCGGACCTGTTCGGCGAGGACGTGTCGCCCGAGCGGGGCATCGACACCGTGCGCGCGGCGCTGCACAGCGACATCCGGTTCATCGACACGTCGAACGGCTACTCCGGCGGGGAGAGCGAGCGGCGCATCGGTGCGGCCCTCACGGCGGCCGGCGGGCTGCCGGCGGACGTCGTCGTCGCGACGAAGGTCGACCCCGAGGGGGCGGACTACTCCGGGGAGCGCGTGCGGCGCTCGGTCGAGGAGTCGCGGGCGCGGCTCGGCATGGACCACCTGCCGCTCGTGCACCTGCACGACCCGGAGTTCCACGAGTTCGACGACCTCACGGCGCCCGGCGGTGCGGTCGAGGCGCTCGTCGAGCTGCGCGAGTCGGGCGCGGTCGGCGCGATCGGCCTCGCGGGCGGGCGCGTCCAGGAGATCGCGCGCTACCTCGCGCTCGGCGTCTTCGACGTCCTGCTGGTGCACAACCGGTGGACGCTGCTCGACCGCAGCGCCGGCGCCCTGCTCGACGAGGCGCTGGCCCGGGGCATGGGCATCCTCAACGCGGCGGTGTACGGCGGCGGGATCCTGGCGCACCAGTCGGGCGGCCCGACCAGCTACGGCTACCGCCCCGCGCCGGACGCGGTGCTCGCTGCCGCGGAGGCCATGCGTCGCGTGTGCGCCGGGCACGGCACGGACATCGGCACAGCGGCGCTGCAGTTCTCGCTGCGCGACGAGCGCTTCGCCGCCACGATCGTCGGGATGTCGCGGCCCGAGCGGGTCGCGCAGACGCTGGCGGCGGCGGCCGCGCCGCTGCCCGACGCGCTGTTCGACGAGCTCGAGACCCTCGTGCCGCCGTCGAGCACGTGGCTCGACGCCCCGTTCGAGGGCTGACGCCCGGACCACCGGCCGGGTGCCCCGGGCATCGATTACCGTTCTGGGGACAGTGCCCGCACCCCGGCAGGACGGAGTCGCATGAGCCAGGACGGCACAGCGACATCCCACGTCGTCGCGCTCCCCGCCGACGTGCCCCTCGACCTGGACGCCTGCGCCGCGGAGCCGATCCGCGTCCCCGGGTCGGTGCAGCCGCACGGCGTCCTGCTCGCCGTCACCGAGCCGGGGCTCGAGGTGCGGCACGCGTCGCGCTCGGTCGAGCCGCTCGTGGGGCGCGCCGCGGAGGACGTCGTGGGCAGCGACCTGGCCGACGTGCTGGGCCCCGCGGCGGCCGCGGCCGTGCGGCACCACGTCCGCACGTTCGGCGACCTGCGCGCGCGCAACCCGCTGAGCGTCGAGGTCGGCGGTCCGGACGGGCCGCTCCTGATGGACGCGATCCTGCACCGCGTCGTCGTCGGCACGGGCACGCTCCTGGTCGTCGAGCTCGAGCCCGCCTACGGCCCGCGCCCCTTCTCGTTCCCGAACACGTACCAGGCGGTGCGCGGCGCGGTGGAGGAGCTGAACCGCGCCCGCACGCTCGAGGAGCTGTACGACGTCGCCGCCCGCGAGGTGCGCACGCTCACCGGCTTCGACCGCGTGATGGTCTACCGGTTCGACCCCGAGTACAACGGCGAGGTGGTCGCCGAGGCCAAGCGGGACGACCTCAACTCGTTCCTCGGCCTGCACTACCCGGCGTCCGACATCCCGCCGCAGGCCCGCCAGCTGTACGAGACGAACTGGGTGCGTCTCATCGCCGACGTCGGCTACACGCCGTCGCCGGTCGTGCCGCCGTTCGACCCGACGTCGGGCGAGCCGCTCGACATGACGCACGCGGTGCTCCGCAGCGTCTCGCCGGTGCACGTCGAGTACCTCGGCAACATGGGCGTCAGGGCCTCCATGTCGATCTCGCTGCTGCGCGACGGCAAGCTGTGGGGCCTCGTCGCGTGCCACCACTACAGCGGTGCGTACATGCCGCCCTACGGTGCCCGCGCCGCCGCGGAGTTCCTCGGCTCGACGCTGTCGCTGCGCCTCGTCGCCCGCGCGGAGGAGCGCGAGCTCGAGACGGAGCTGGCCGCGCAGGGCGTCGCCGACCGGGTGCTGCACGCCGCGCGCGACTCCGACCGCGCCCTCGCGGAGGCCCTGGTCGCGGACCCCGGCGTGCTCGCCGTGGTGCCGGCGCAGGGTGCGGTGGTGCGGGCCGACGGCATCGTCGCGACCGCCGGCGACGTGCCCGCGGACGTGGCGCCGCTGCTCGACTGGGTCGCCCGGCGCGCGGAGCCGGTGACGGTGTGCACGTCGCTCGCCGACGCGGAGCCGGCGCTGGCGGCACGCCTGCCCGGCGTGGCGGGCGTGCTCGCGGTGCAGCTGCCGGACGACCAGTGCGTCGTGTGGCTGCGGCACGAGGTCGTCCAGGACGTCTACTGGGGCGGCGACCCCCACAACGCGAAGATCGCCCGCGAGGAGGACGGGAAGGTGCGGCTGAGCCCGCGCCTGTCGTTCGACCGCTGGCGCGAGGTGGTGCGCGGGCGCAGCGAGCCGTGGGCCGACCCGCACGTGCGGGCCGTCGAGGAGCTGCGCACCCGTCTGCTCGAGGTGCTGCTGCTGCGCAACCGCTGGCAGATGGCCGCGGCGCAGGCGCTGCAGCAGTCGCTGCTGCCGCGTGCGCTGCCGCAGCCCGCGGGCTGGTCCCTGCACGCCCGGTACGAGCCGTCGGCCGGCGGCCGCGTCGGCGGCGACTGGTACGACGCGCTCGAGCTGCCGGACGGGCGGATCGCCGTCGTCGTCGGCGACGTCGCCGGGCACGGCGTCGGTGCGGCCGCGGCGATGGGTCAGCTGCGCAACGCCCTGCGCGCGTACGTGCTGCGCGGCGAGGAGGTCGAGGAGGCCCTCGCCGACCTGGACGCGCTGGCCCGCCGCACCATGCCGGACGACATGGCGACGCTCGTGGTGGCCGTCGTCGACCCGGCGACGGGCGAGGCGTGCGTCGGCAGCGCCGGGCACCCGCAGCCGCTGCTGGTCGACGGGACGGGGCGGGCGTCGCTCGCCGACGTCGCGGTGGACCGGCCGGTGGGTGTCGGCTCGGGGGCGCCCCGGGCGACGCGCGTGCAGGTCGAGACCGGCGGTGCGCTCGTGCTGTACAGCGACGGCCTGGTCGACTCCCGGTCGACGTCGCTGGCCGCGGGCATCGAGCGGCTCGTCACGGCGTTCGGCGCGGGCCAGGACGCCGGGCCGGTGGACATCGACGAGGTGGTCGAGGCATGCCGCGACGACGACTCGACGGACGACATCACGCTGCTCGTGCTCGCGCGCGAGCCGGACCCGGCGTACGCACCGGCCGTCGTGGCGGGCGCCGCGTGACCGGCGCCGCCGACGTGCGGGCGCCCGGCGTCCGCGCCGCGGTCGCGCGCGCGTTCTGGCGCGTCAGCCGGTGGGAGCTGCGCACGGAGCGGCTGCCGCGCGACGGCGCGGGCGTGCTCATCGGCGCCCCGCACACGTCGAACTGGGACTTCGTCCTCATGCTCGCCATCGCGTGGGAGGGCGGGCTGACGTTCCGCTGGCTGGGCAAGCACACGCTGTTCTCCGGGCCGGCGGGGCCGCTGATGCGGGCCCTCGGTGGCATCCCGGTCGACCGGCAGGACCCGGCAGGGCTGGTCGACGAGATCGTCCGCCGCATCCGCGGCGGCGAGCGGTTCTACCTCGTCGTCACGCCCGAGGGCAGCCGCTCGGGCTCCGGCTGGAAGTCGGGCTTCTACCGGATCGCGCGCGCCACGGACCTGCCCGTGACGCTCGGCTACGTCGACCGCACCACCATGACGACGGGCCTGGGTCCGACGCTGCGCCTCACCGGCGACGTCCGGGCGGACATGGACGAGGTCCGTGCGTTCTACGCCGACAAGGCCGGACTCGTGCCGGCGCGGCGGACGGAGCCGCGGCTGCGGGACGAGGCCGGGCCCGCGGCGGACCCGTCCGCGTCGGCCTGACCCGTCCGCAGCCGCCGGGCCTCCCGCGTCAGCCCGGAGCCGTCCGTGTGCGGCGCCCGTTCGGCCCCCGGGTCCCCCGGGTCCCCCGGATGCGGCGACGGCGACGGCGACATAGCGTCGAGGGGACGGATCGAGAGGGAGGCTGTCATGGGACTGGACGACAAGATCAAGAACGCGGTCGAGGACGCCACGGGCAAGGCCAAGGAGGGCACCGGTCGGGCGACCGACGACGAGCGCCTCGAGGCCGAGGGTCACAAGGACCAGTCGAAGGCGAGCCTCAAGCAGGCCGGCGAGAACGTCAAGGACGCCTTCCGCTGATCTCCGCCCCCGCGCGACGCACGCCCCCGGACCGCTCGTCGGACCGGGGGCGTGCTGCTGCCCGGGCGACTGGCCGAACGGGTGAATTGATCGCTCGTCCTGATCAGGTGACCTGGACCACTTCCCCGAACGATGAGAACGGGCTAATGTCGGACTTGTCAGCGAAACGGCAAACCCTCTGCAAGGAGGGGACGCAAAGCCACGGGACCCACGCGGTCAGCCGGGCTACCGAACGAGAGGCCCTCATCATGGACCAGCGCGGATCTGCCGCCGAGCCCTTCGAGGCTCGCGCCAACCCCCTGCCCGACGCCCGCGTGGCGTCCTGGGCCGCGACCGCCCGCCGCCTGCAGGTGGTGGCGACGCTCCCGGCCCAGCGGGACCGCATGGCTGCCTGAGCAGCCCCCGCGGCCACGGCCGCACACCGCCGCGCAGGCGTGGACCGACGGGTCCGCGACCTGCGCGGCCGTGTTTCCGGGGACGGCCTCTCCCGCCGACGACGCCCCGGCGGCGTGCGCCGGGGCCGCCGGCTCCTACAGGTCGCCCTTGCGGGACAGGTACCGCATCGCGGCCCACCCGAACGGGATGCGCAGCCAGTACGTGAGCAGGCGGAACAGCAGCGCGACGGTGCCGGCGACACCGGCGTTGACGCCGGCGATCGTGGTGAGGCCGACCGTGAGGGCCGCCTCCACGGTCCCGATGCCGCCCGGTGTGGGCACGATCGACCCCGCCGTGTTGCCCGTCAGGTAGACGAGCGCGGTCTGCACGAGCCCGACCTCCTGCCCGAGCGCGGCGAGCGCCGCCTCGAACGCGAGCACGTAGCCCATCGTCATGAGCACGTTGCCGCCGACGGCCAGCGCGAGGCGCCACGGCTGCCCGACCACCTCGATGAGCCGCGGCAGCGTCTGGCGGACGGTCGGCCCGGCGGTGCGGTGGGCCCACGCGCGCACACCGGGGAACAGGAGCGCGACGCCGACGGCGGCCGCGACGACGGCGAGCGCGACGAGCATCGCCGGGGACACCGACAGCGTCGACGGCGAGCTGACGCCGGAGGTCACGGTGAGCACCAGCAGCACGAGCAGCGTGGTGACGAACTGGCTGACCTGGACGAGCGCGACCGTCGCCGCGGCGAGGGAGCCGGAGACGCCCTGACGCGTCAGCATGCGCAGGTTGAGCGCGGCGGGGCCGATGCCGGCGGGCGCGGCGAGCGCCACGAACGTCGCGGCCGTCTGCACGAGCGTCGCGCGCCACACCGACAGCCGCACGGGGGAGAACGCGACGAACGTCAGCGCGGCCCCGAGGAGCGTCGCGAGCCCGAACGCGAACGCCAGCGCGCTGTACCGCCAGTCGCTCTCGGCGAGCACCTCGCCGATCTGCGCGACGTTGACGTAGCCGAGCACGACGAAGACGGCGACGATCGTGACGAGGATCGTGAAGATGGTGCGCGCCCCGAACCGCACGAGCTGCTCGGGCTGCACGTCGGCCTCGGGCAGGCGGGCGACGAGCGCCCCGCGCAGGTCGGCGAGCACCTCGCGGTGGGCGCGCATCTCCTCGCGCGTGCGGCGCGGCAGGGTCACGGTCTGCAGCAGCGGGCCGATCGCCTGGATGTCCGCCACCGGCAGCACCGCGGCGGCGGACTCGACGGCCCGGCGGGCGCCGACGCGCAGGGCGAGCATGGCGACGATCTGGGTGGTGTCGAGCCGGCGTGCGAGCTCGGACGACGCGACGTCGCCCTGCTCCCAGGCGGTGATCCACACCCGCGGGCCGGTGGCGGTGCGCTCGACGAGGACGACGTCGGACGTGAGGGCGCGGTGTGCGATGCCGGCCGCGTGCGCGAGCGCGAGCTGCGCCCAGATGGCGTGCAGCACCTCGTCGTCGACGTCCTCCGGCTCCAGGTCCGACAGCGGCACGGCGTCGCCCGGGCACTCCTGCACGAGGAACATCGAGTCGTCGGCCTCGGCGATGCTCAGCAGCTGCGGCGTGCGGACGCCGGCGGCGCTCGCGGCGTACGCGAGCAGGGCCGCGCGCTCGGTGGCCTGGCGCAGCGAGATCGCCGAGCGGCCCTCGATGCCGCGCAGGCGCAGGCTCCGCCACAGGCGGGTGAGCATGCCGACGACCTGGCGGTCGCCGTCGAAGGCGAGCAGGTCGAGGCGGCGGCCGTCGGCGTCGACGAGCGTGTACAGGCGGTCGCCCGACGAGCGTGCGAGGGCGCACTGCGCGGGCGTGGCGGCGGGGAGCGCGGCGACGGCCTCGGCGCTGCCGGGGGCGCGCTCCGCCTCCAGGACCGCGTCGGGCACGCGCAGGACGGCGCTCGGGGTGAAGCCGGCGCGGCGGACCGCGCCGACGAGGGCGTCGCCGTACGCGCGCTCGGGCGTGACCCCGGCCGCGTAGCGCACGGCGAGGCCCGCGACGCGCCCGACGAGCAGCGCGAGCGCCAACCCGGGCAGGGAGACGCCGGCGGTGATGAGGACGACGCCGATCGTCACCCACAGCAGGTTCCACGACCACGCGACGGTGCGCCGGCGGCTGCGCGGGCCGCTGACGGTGAGCAGGGCCGCGAGCATCGCGACGTAGCCGGGGAGCGTGAGGCGCCACTCGCCGGACAGGCGCACGGACAGCCCCGCGACGACGTGGTCGGAGCCGAGGGTGAGGAACGCCCAGTGCAGCGCGGCGGTCAGCGCGATGGCGGTGGCCGCCGCGACGAGGCCCTCGATGAGCTGGCGGCCGAGGCGGCGCAGCGCGAGCTCGGTGAGCACGGCGATGGGTACGACGACCGTGGTGAGGCCCTCGAGGAACGACACGGGGACGAACAGGATGCGCCGCAGCAGGGTCGCGAAGCCCTGCACGTCCTCGGCGACGCCCGTGGTCGTGTTCTGCGCGTAGGTCGCCATGACGACGACGAGCACCGCGAGCACGGAGAACAGCACGAGGCCGAGCAGGTCGCTCGGGTGGTGCAGGCGCGCCGGTGGCACGTCGACGACGTCGACCGGTGCCCGGACCGCGCGCACGCCCGCCGCGCCGACGGGTGCGGGCGCGTGCGGCGGGTGGGCGTGCTCCTGCGGCGCCGTGCGTTCCTCCTCGGGCTGCGGGGCGTCCTGCGGCGAGCCGACGGCGCCGTGCGGCGCGGACGTCGGCGAGGTGGACATGGTGGCGAGTCTAGGCAGCGGTGCCCGCGCGGATCGTCCGCCTCGCGGCGCATTCGCGCGGGTCCCGCCTCCACCCGGCGGGTCAACATCTGTTGACACGCCTCGTCCGGGAGGGTCAACATGTGTTGACCGACAGGACGGGGGTGCGGACGTGACCGAGGAGGAGACCGACATGGTGGCACTGGTGCGCGGCGCCGAGGACGACGACCCGCTGGGCGCGCTGCTCGCGCTGTCGCGGCTGCGCCGCGAGGTCGAGCGGCGGGAGGCGGTGGCGGTGCGCCGGGCGCGCACGGCGGGGGTCCCCTGGGTGGCCATCGCGGCGATGCTCGGGGTCAGCAAGCAGGCGGTGCACCGCAAGTACGGCGGACGGTTCGGGCGCGCCTGACCCGCGCGCGGCCGCACCGGCCGACGCTCGACGGGTGGGGCGGGCAGCGCCGCGCTAGCGTGCCGAGCAGGGGAGTCGTCGCCGCGGGCGCCGGTCCGCGCGGTCCCCGCCGAGGAGGCGCCATGGTCGACGACGTCACGCGTGAGGTCGCACGGACCGTGCGGACGCTGTGGTGGCTGCCGGTGCTGCGCGGGGTGGTGCTGCTCGTCCTCGGGCTGCTGCTCATGGCCCAGCCCGAGCCGACGCTCGCCGCGATCGTGTGGCTGTTCGGCATCTTCGCGGTGGTCGACGGCGTCGTCGCGGTCGTCCAGGGCCTGGTGAACCGCGGTCTGCCGGGGTGGGGCTGGTGGGTCGCGCAGGGGCTCGCCGGCATCGCCGTCGGCGCGATCGTCATCGTGTGGCCCGGGCCGACCGTGCGCGTGCTCTTCTTCCTGCTCGCGGCGTGGCTGCTGCTGCTCGGGATCATCTGGATCATCGGCGCCGCCGCGCTGTCCCGCACGCGCGACCCGGGCTGGTTCTGGATGCTCGCGTCCGGGCTGGTCAGCACGCTGTTCGCGCTGCTGCTCGTCGCACGGCCGCAGGACACCATCGGCGTCTTCGCCGTGCTGCTCGGGCTGTTCGCGTTCGTCGCCGGTGCGCTCGCGGTGGTCAGCGGGTTCGCCGTGCGCGCCATGGCGCGGGACCTGGAGCGCGGCGTCCGCGCCGCCTGACCGCCCGCCGCGCGGGGGAGCGGGCCGCGACGACGCGCCGTCAGCCGACGCCGACCGCCTCGAGCCACGCGTCGGGCAGGAGCGCGTAGCCGACGAAGGCGACGACGTCGAGCGCGGTGTGCGCCACGACGAGCGGCATCACGCGTCGTCGTCGGCGGTAGTACTCCGCGAAGACGAGGCCCATGACGACGTTGCCGACGAACGGCCCCCACCCCTGGTACAGGTGGTACGAGCCGCGCAGCAGAGCGCTCGTCACGACGATCGCGGGCGCGCCCCACCGCAGGTCGCGCAGGCGCTCCATGAGGTAACCGACGGCGACCACCTCCTCGAGCAGCGCGTTCTGCAGCGCCGCGAGGACGAGCACCGGGACGGTCCACCACGCCGCGTTCAGCGCCGCGGCCTGCACCTCGACCGTGACGCCGAGGGCCCGTCCGGCCACGTAGAGGCCCAGCCCGGGGATGCCGATGACGGCCGCGAGGCCCGTGCCGACGGCGAGGTCGCGCCACGGCCGCCCGCCGTCGAGGCCGATGCGGCGGACCGCCGAGCGTCCGTGCGTCGAGAGCAGGTACAGCGCGAGCGCGACGGGGACGAGCGCGAAGCCGATCGACAGCAGCTGGTACGTCAGGTCGAGGTACGGGCGCGGCGACCGGCTCGGGTTGAGGGTCGTCGACTGCTGCGCGAGGGGGGTGCCCTCGGTCAGCCGGGCCACGATGTTCACGACCGCGTACACCGCGGACCGGCCCAGCGAGAGCCCGAGCACGATCCAGATCTCCGCGCCGATGCGGCGCCGGGTCGCGCGCTCGCCCGGCGGCGGGGCCGACGTCGGGCGGGGCGCCGCCGTGCCGGCGGTCGGGTCCGGGGCCGTGACGTCCGCGCGCTCCTCCACGCCCGCAGGGTACGTCGGGCGCCGCGGCGGGCCCGGGTGGACGGCGGGTCCGCCGTCGGGGAGGACGGTTGACGCGACGGGCGGCGTCCGACAAAGTGGTTTGTACCGCAAACCACGTGGTCGCGACGAGGAGACGTGATGGGCACCGACGAGGACGACGCACCGCTCGACCCGGCCGCCGGGCTGGCGATCGTCGCGGCGCAGCGCCGACGCGTCCTCGACAGCGAGGTCGACGACCGCGTGCTCTTCGGCACCTGGGGCGGGCTGTGGCTCCTCGGCTACACCGTCCAGTGGTGGTCGGCCGAGCGGTCCCCGACCGGCACGTCCACCGCACCCGCCGGCGCGGTGTTCGGCGCGCTCATGGTCGTGGGCCTCGTCATCACCCTCACGCACGTCGGCCACCGGTCGCGCGGCGTGCGCGGCACGAGCCGGTCGGTCGGCACGATGTTCGGGCTGACGTGGTTCGCCGGGTTCACGGGCCAGGGGCTCGTCGTCGCGGGCGTCGTCGCGGCGGGTGCGGACCCCGAGGTCATCGCGATCGTGGCGAACGGCCTCGCGTGCCTCGTCGTCGGGCTGCTGTACATGGCGTGCGGCGCGATGTGGCAGATCCGGGCCATGTACCTGCTGGGCGTGTGGGTCATCGCGACGGCCGCCGTCGCCAGCCTCGTCGGCACGCCCGACGGCTACCTCGTCATGGCGGTCGGCGGGGGCGGCGGGATGCTCGTCGGCGCGCTGGTCGCGCACCTCGTCCGGCGGCGGGCATGACGGAGGCGGAGCTCGACCCCGTCATCCACTCGGCGTCCCGGCTGCGGGTCGTCGCCACCCTCGCCGCGCTCGACCGCGGCGACAGCATCGCCTTCCCGCGGCTGCAGGGCCTGCTCGACATGACCGCGGGCAACCTCTCCACGCACCTGCGCCGGCTGGAGGAGGCCGGCTACGTCCAGCAGACCAAGACGCACCAGGGCCGCACGCCGGCCACCTACGTCGAGCTCACCCCGGCGGGGCGCGACGCCTTCCACCGGTACACCCGCACGCTGACCGAGCTGCTCAAGGGAGCACAACCATGACCACCACCACCGCCGGCGCACCGCCGGTCCTCGTCGAGCAGGTGACCCGCCGGTTCGGCGACGTCACCGCGCTCGACGACGTGAGCCTGCGCGTCGACGCCGGCGAGATCGTCGGCCTGCTCGGCCCCAACGGCGCGGGCAAGACGACGCTCCTGTCGCTGCTGTCCGGCCTGCGCCGCCCCGACTCCGGGACCGTCCGCCTGTTCGGCGGCGACCCGCGCGACCCCGCGTCGCGGACGTGGCTCGGCACCACCCCGCAGGAGACGGGCCTGCCCGAGACCCTCAAGGTGCGCGAGGTCGTCGACTTCGTCGCCGGCCACTACGCGTCGCCGATGCCGCGCGCCGAGGTGCTCGCGCGGTTCGGGCTCGAGGAGCTCGTCGACCGGCAGACCGGTGGGCTGTCCGGCGGGCAGCGCCGCCGGCTCGCGGTCGCGCTGTCGCTGGTCGGCCGGCCGCGGCTCGTGCTGCTCGACGAGCCGACCACCGGCCTCGACGTCGAGGCGCGGCACGTCCTCTGGGAGGCGCTGCGCGACTACCACCGCGACGGCGCCACCGTCATCGTCACCAGCCACTACCTCGAGGAGATCGAGGCGCTCGCCGAGCGCGTCGTGGTGGTCGGCGGCGGGCGCGTGCTGGCGGACGACCGCATCGACCGGGTCCTCGACCTCGTCGCGCTGCGGCGGATGACCCTCACGCTGCCCGGCGACGCGACGTCGGGACGGTCCGCCCTGCACGGGCTCGACGGCGTCCAGGACGTCGTCGACGCCGTCCCGGCGGTGGCCGGTACGCGGTTCACGCTGCTCGCCGCCGACGCCGACGCGGCCGTCCGCGCGCTCGTCGCCGCCCGGCTGCCCTTCCACGCGCTCGAGGTGCGCGGCGCGTCCCTCGAGGAGGCCTTCCTCGCCCTGACCACCCGCGGGACGACCGGCGTCGGCGCCGGCGTCCCCAGCCCGGAGGTGTCCCGATGACCGCCACGACCGACCGCGCCCCGGCCCCCGGCCCCCGCGCGGCGCTGCGCCCGCCCCTCGCGGTGGCGTGGCTGCACGCGCGCTACCAGTTCGTCGAGACGCTGCGCGTGCCGATCGCCGTGCTCGGCAACATGCTCTTCCCCGGGCTGGCGCTGCTGTTCTTCGTCATCCCGCAGCGCGCGGTCGCCGACGACCCGGTCGCCGCGACCGCCGCCGTGGGCCAGCTCGCGGTGTTCGCGGTCCTGTCGGCGTGCCTGTTCACGCACGGCGCCGGCGTCGCCGAGGACCGCGCCCTGCCGTTCGACGGCTACCTGCGCACGCTGCCCGCGCGGCCGGGCCCGCGGCTCGCCGGCCGCGTGCTCAACGGGCTCGCGTGGGCGTACCTCTCGCTGATCCCGCTGGCGCTGATCGGGTGGCTGCTCACCGCCGCGACCCTCACGTGGACGCAGGCGCTCGGCGCCGTCGTCATGGTCGTCGCGGTCGCCGTGCCGTTCACGCTGCTCGGGCTCACGATCGGCTACTCCATGACGACCAAGGCCGCGCTCGCGGTCACGCAGGTGACCGTCTTCCCGCTCGGGTTCGCGGGCGGCCTGTTCCTGCCGCCGCAGATGTTCCCGGGCTGGCTCGACGCGCTGTCGCGGCTGCTGCCGTCACGCGCCGCGCGCGACCTGGTGGTCCAGGTGACGACCGGCGCCGACGCGCCGGCGATGGCGGTGCCGGTGCTGCTCGCGTGGACGGTCGCGTTCGGCGCCCTCGCGGTGTGGGCGGTCCGCCGCGACGAGGGTCGCCGCTTCCACTGACGCCCGCCGCCCGCCCCACCCCGCCGGGAGCAGGAGTGCCGGTGGCCGTCCCGTTCGGGGGACGGCCACCGGCATCCTGCTCGGCGAGGTGGGGCGCGGTGGGTCAGTCAGCGGAAGCGACGCAGGCGGAGGCTGTTCGTCACCACGAGGACGCTCGAGAACGCCATCGCCGCACCCGCGATCATCGGGTTGAGCAGGCCGAGCGCCGCCAGCGGGATCGCCGCGACGTTGTACGCGAACGCCCAGAACAGGTTCTGCCGGATCACGCGCAGCGTGCGCCGCGCGAGCCGGACCGCCTGCGGCGCCGACGCCAGGTCGCCCCGCACCAGCGTCAGGTCGGCCGCCTCGATCGCGACGTCCGTGCCCGTGCCCATCGCCAGGCCGAGGTCGGCCGTCGCGAGCGCCGCGGCGTCGTTGACGCCGTCGCCGACCATCGCGACCCGGGCGCCGCCGGCCTGCAGCCGCTCGACGACCGCGACCTTCTCGTCCGGCAGGACCTGCGCGATCACGTCGTCCGCGCCGATGCCCACCTCGCGGGCCGCGGCGAGCGCGGCACCCCGGTTGTCGCCGGTGAGCAGGACGGGCCGCAGGCCGAGGGCCCGCAGCTCGCGGACCGCGTCGGCGGACGTCGGCCGGACCGGGTCGCGCAGCACGAGGACGCCACGGGCGGCGCCGTCCCACGCGGCCACGACGGCGGTCGCGCCGTCCGCCTCCGCGGCGGCGACGGCGTCGGCGGCCGCCGACGTGTCGACGCCCTGCTCGCCGAGCCAGCCGAGCCGCCCGACGAGCACGCGCCGGGCCAGGCCGACCCCGGAGTGCGCCGTCCGGACGACCCCCTCGACGCCGCCACCGGCGGCAGCGCGGAAGTCGCGGACCTCGTCGGCGCCGACCGCGACGCCGTCGGCACCGACGCCGGGGGTGGCGTCCGGCGCGGTCGTGCCCGTGGTCGTGCCCGCGGTCGCGTCCACGGCCGGCCCCGTGGCCTGCGCCGCCTCGGCGACCGCCCGCGCGATCGGGTGCTCGGCGCGGGACTCGACCGCCCCCGCCAGCCGCAGCACCTCGGCACGGTCGGCGCCCGGGACGGGCAGCACGTCGACGAGCGCCATGCGCCCGGCCGTCACCGTGCCGGTCTTGTCGAGCACGACGGTGTCGACGGCCCGCGTCTCCTCGAGGATCTCCGGACCCTTGATCAGCACGCCGAGCTGCGCGCCGCGGCCCGTGCCGACGAGCAGCGCCGTCGGGGTCGCGAGGCCGAGGGCGCAGGGGCACGCGATGATCAGCACCGCCACGGCGGCGGTGAACGCCGCCTGGAGGCCGCCGCCGGTGGCCAGCCACACGCCGAACGTGCCGAGCGCGATGACGATCACCACCGGCACGAAGACCGCCGAGACGCGGTCGGCGAGCCGCTGCACGGGCGCCTTGCCGGTCTGCGCGCGGGACACGAGCCGACCGATCTGCGCCAGCCGCGTCTGCTCGCCGACGCGCGTCGCCCGCACCACGAGGTGCCCGGACGTGTTGACGGTCGCGCCGGTGACCTCGTCGCCGGGGGCGACGTCCACCGGCACCGGCTCGCCGGTGAGCAGCGACGTGTCGACGGCGCTCGTGCCCTCGACGACGACGCCGTCCGTGGCGACCTTCTCGCCCGGGCGGACCGCGAACAGGTCGTCCACGGCGAGGCGTGCGACCGGGACCCGCTCCTCGCGCCGGCGCCCGTCGGGGCCGGTGACGAGCAGGGCGACGTCCTTCGCGCCGAGGTCGAGCAGCGCGCGCAGCGCGTCGCCCGCGCGGCGGCGCGAGCGGTGCTCGGCGTACCGGCCGGCCAGCAGGAACGTCGTGACGACCGCCGCGACCTCGAAGTACAGCTCGGGCATCGCGGGCCCGTGACCCGCCGACGCGGCCGGGAGCAGCGTCGGCTGCATGCGCATGCCGAGCTCCCCGGCGCCGCCGAGCAGCAGCGCCCACAGCGACCACCCGGTCGCCGCGACGACGCCGATCGACACGAGCGTGTCCATCGTCGACGCGCGGTGCCGGGCCGCACGCGCGGCGGCCTTGTGGAACGGCCACGCCGCCCACGTCACCACCGGCAGCGCGAGCGCCGCGACCAGCCACTGCCAGCCGCGGAACTGCGTCGCCGGCACCATGCTCAGCACGAGCACCGGCGCGGTCAGCACGGCGGCGACACGCAGGCGGCGGCGCAGGTCGGTGCCGCGCGCGTCGACGGGCGCCGACGTGTCGTCCTCGGAGAAGCCGTCGATGCCGCCGTGGTCGTGCGCGCCGCGGTGGTGCGCGGCGGCGGGCTCGTCCGGGTCGGGGTGCGGGCCGTGGTGCACGGGTGCCGCGCCGGGGCCGGCGGGGGCGCCCTGGGCGACCGCGGGTCGGGAGCCGGCGCCCGTCGTGCCGACACCGTCGTCCGCACCGCTCGGGCCGGCGTCGTGCGCCGGGGCGTCGCCCGGGACCGTGCCCGTGCCACCCGTGCGCCGGGCGTCGTACCCGGCCGACCGCACGGCCGCGACGAGCGCGTCCAGGGTCGGCGCCGGGGCGTCCGCGCCGGGGTCCGACAGCTCCACGTGCGCGCTCTCGAGCGCGAGGTTGACGGTCGCGCGGGCGCCGGGCACGCGGTTCAGCTTCTTCTCGACGCGCGCGACGCACGACGCGCACGTCATGCCCTCGACGGCCAGGTCGACGGTCGCGACGGGCGCCCCGAGGGCCTGCCCCACCGCGGCGTCGTGCGGGCCGCCGGTCCGTGCGGTGCTCACAGCAGCGACCGGGACGGCGTGACGGCGTACCCGGCCTCCTCGACGGCGGCGGACACCGCGGCGGCGTCCAGCGGCGCGTCGGACGTGACGGTGACGGGCGACGACCCGCCGTTCACCAGGTCGACCCGCACGTCGGTGACGCCCGGCAGCGCGGTCAGCTCGGAGGTGACGGCCTGCACGCAGTGGCCGCACGTCATGCCGTCGACGCGGAACGTGGTGGTCTGGCTCATGGGTCTCTCCTTCGACGGGTGCCGCGGGGTGGCCACGCGGCGGGGTGCTGGGGTCCGGGTGGGCTCAGCTGCGGACGAGGCGGGCGATGGCGTCGGACGCCTCGCGGACCTTCGCGGCGCCGGCCTCGGGCGACTGCCGGGCGGCGTCGACGACGCAGTGCGCGAGGTGGTCCTCGACGAGGCCGATGCTCACCGCCTGCAGCGCCTTGGTGACGGCGGAGATCTGCGTGAGGACGTCGATGCAGTACGTGTCCTCGTCGACCATGCGGGCGATGCCCCGGACCTGGCCCTCGATGCGGCGCAGGCGCTTGAGGTACTCGTCCTTGGCCGGCGTGTAGCCGTGGGGCGGGAGGTGGCCGGCGGTGTGCGCCGACGCGTCGTGCCCGCCGGTCGCGGCGGGGGCGGTCTCGTCCACGGTCGTCTCCTCGGTGCTCGTCGCGCTCACGGTCGTCCCAACAGGGTACCCCCCCGGGGTATTCCCGGCCGGGCGGACCTCGGTCCCGGGACCGCGTCGGTGTCCCGGATGCTGGGACGCGTCGGGGATGATCGGTCCATGCGGGTCTCGGCGAAGGCGGACTATGCGGTGCGGGCGTGCGCGGAGCTGGCGACCCGCCCCGCGGGGGACTCGGTGCCCACCGACGTCCTGGCGGCCGGGCAGGACATCCCGACGAGCTTCCTCGAGCGGATCCTCGGCGACCTGCGCCGCGGCGGGGTCGTGACCAGCGTGCGCGGGCGGTCCGGCGGGTACCGGCTCGCACGCCCGGCCGCGGAGGTCACGCTCGCCGACGTCATCCGCGCCGTCGACGGACCGCTGGTCACGGTGCGCGACGTCCGGCCGCCGGCCCTGACGTACGAGGGCTCGGCGCGCTCCCTGCTCGAGGTGTGGGTGGCGCTGCGCGCGTCGGTGCGCGACGTGCTGGACGTCGTCACCCTCGCCGACCTCGTGGCGGGCGACCTCCCCGACGCGGTGCACGCGCTCGCGGCGCGCGAGGACGCCTGGCACAACCCCTGACGGGCAGCCCGGCCGGTCCGGGTGCCGGACGTGGCGTCCGCCATGCGGACGACCCTTGAAAGGCGAGCATCCGGGTCGGAATTATCGGGCTCGTCCTCGGGCGCCCCGGCGTCCCCCGCCCCGACCGACGCGACCGCGCCGGCCGCCTGCCCCAGGTGGTTCCCGTGCCCTCCCTCGTCCTCCTCGCCCTGGTGGGCCTCGCCGCGCAGCTCGTCGACGGCGCGCTCGGCATGGCCTACGGCGTCACGTCCACCACGCTGCTGCTCGCGATCGGCACGAACCCCGCCGCCGCGTCCGCCACCGTGCACCTCGCGGAGATCGGCACGACGCTCGCGTCCGGCGTCTCGCACTGGAAGTTCGGCAACGTCGACTGGAAGGTCGTCCTCCGCGTGGGCGTCCCCGGGGCGGTCGGCGCGTTCGCCGGGGCGACGTTCCTGTCGAACCTCTCCACGGAGTCGGCCGGCCCGGTGATGTCGTTCGTCCTGCTCGCCCTGGGCGTCTACCTGCTGGTGCGGTTCACGCTCAAGGGCCTGCGCACCGACCGGCAGGGCCTGCCGCTGCGCAAGCGCTTCCTCACGCCGCTCGGCCTGTTCGCCGGCTTCGTCGACGCGACCGGCGGCGGCGGCTGGGGCCCGGTCGGCACGCCCGCCCTGCTGGCGTCCGGGCGGCTCGAGCCGCGCAAGGTCGTCGGCTCGATCGACACCTCGGAGTTCCTCGTGGCGCTCGCCGCGAGCCTCGGCTTCCTGCTCGCGCTCGGCTCGCAGGGCATCGACTTCGGGATGGTCGTGGCGCTGCTCGTCGGCGGCCTCGTCGCCGCACCCCTCGCCGCGTGGCTCGTGCGGCACGTGCCCGCTCGGGTGCTGGGCTCGGCCGTCGGCGGCGTCATCGTGCTCACCAACACGCGCACGATCATCCGGTCCGACCTGGTCGGCTGGAAGGGCACCTCCGCCGAGGGCCTCACCCTCGCGGCGCTCGCCCTCGTGTGGGTCGCGGCGGTCGTCTGGTCGGTCCGCGCCTACCGCACCGACC